>CAYFRR010000183.1:0-5026 GCA_964345505.1 uncultured Rhodothermales bacterium | reverse complement strand
CTGCTGTGGGTTAGCTATGCGGCAGCGCTCAATGGCTGGATCTGGTGGATGAACTAAGCTCTGTCTGAAAGTGCTGAGCGGGCTGCGCGCGGTTGGATGCACAGGAGCTGCTGCGCAGGCGCTAAAAGTGAAAGGCCCCGCCAATCGACGGAACTACACTCGACTGTAAGCCCTGATCCAGCAGCGAAAAGAGCGCGCTGCCGTATAGTTGAATGCCCGGCGTAACGGCCACTTTCAGGCCGAGGCCAGCGTTGAGTGCATGGTCGTAGGACGCGAGCGGGATGGTGCTCCTGGCAAGAGGCCGATCATCCTCCGACGCTGCCGTGACGGTTTCCGCCAGGGAGGTCAGGAATGGATCCCGCTCCAGCTGCACCTGCCCCAGCAGGTCAAATGCAAAGAAGAGGCGCGAGGTCAGTTGCTGATTGAACCCACCCTGCAGGTTGAGGCGGTTCGTGGTGTTGCCATTCCAGAATTGGGCACCGACGTTTACGTATGGCTTGAATGAGGCCATGCCATCGTATTCTCCTACCAGCAACAGCTTCGTGCTGAAATTGCCATTCCCCAGCACGCTGGTGCTCCCGCGGGTCGGAACGCGAACATCCACCAAGGCAGCTAACCGCCCCGCCGTGCTTCCCACCGGAAATCGGTATTTGACTCGAAGCGCGATAGACTCCAAGAAGGTCTCGCTGCCGGAGAGGTCCACAAAGTTGGCCAGCGCCGGACTCACCTCTCGGGCGCCCTGCCCCGAGCAGTTCAGGCCGCCATCCTGCGGCGCCCGGTAGCGACATCCGGAGGTGTTGCCCTCCACGCTGAACGTGGTATTTACGTTATCGATTGTCAAGCGCATGAAGGGCAATATGACGCCTACATCCAGGCGGTCTGTGACGCCGTAGGCTCCGAAGACGGAGAACGTGTACGCCTCCATGTTGAAGGGCATCGTGACGTTGATACGGTCACCGCCGCCATCTTGCTCAAAGCTAAACGACAGCGCGTCCAGGGGCTCTCCGCGAATTTGGGAGAGGTTGAAGTAGGAGCCATTCGCCCCCACCATGAACAACCCTTCCCCGACGGTGGAACTGCTCTCGGTGTAGATGGGCGTAAACCCTGTGGTCACGTTCACCAGCTCCCCGTCAACGTATTCTACATCAAGGTTCGGCGGCGTCAGCGGTACCGCCGAGAGGCTGCTTTCAAGGAAGCCGTTGATTCCGGGGGCAAAGACGGTACGCGCGAAATCCGCCGACTGCGAAAACGGATTCCCGTCAACGCCCTCAAACAGGCAGATGGCGTAGAGGTCAGCCAGTGCCGCCTCCAGCTGCGACTGCCCGGTGGCCACACGGCCGGGCACCAACAGCACGACCAACACCATGATACCTCCCCACAGACGCATATTCTTCATTCTCTCCTCCGATAGCTAATGATTGGTTGGTGGCCGGGTATCCGACGCATTAAACGAGGCCTTCCCTCACGACATGAACGGATGTTCACTCTGCTTCTGCACGGGCAAGCGCATAGGCCCCCGCTGCTTCCTCCCACACCCAGACGGCCGGCATGGGGACGGACCTCAGGCCCTCACGGCCGCGCTGCTGATACTCGACGAAGATCCGCACGGCGACGCGTGCACCCGCATCTTCCACCTGTACCATGCCGGGGACAATAGCTGCGTGATGAATGCGATGGCGCGCATAGACTGGTGCCAGCATCTCCTGATAGAACCGCGCCAGCGGCGTCGGCACAGTAGCCCATTCGTTGTCGATGATGGCGCGCTGTAGCCGGGCCGAGAGCTGTTCGAGGTCGGCTTGGACAAGCGCTTCCGCTGATGGTGAGGCCGCTGGAGTTGGCTCGGCGTCTGTCTCCGCTGCCGGCCCCTCGCCTTCCTTATCAAGGGCTTCCTCTTCACTTGATGTCGCGGGGTTCTGTGTCCGGCGCGCAGGTCCGGCCGTTGACGGCGCGCCATCGTCAGGCATCGTCGTCGCGGGGGGGCGTGCCTGGGACGTGTTGGTCTGTAGCGCATCCGTTGATGCCACCCCGGTCGATGCTGCATCTGCCTGCTTAGCACCCAAGGCCCCTGGGTTGGCGCGGGCATCAGGTCGAGCGCTCGGCTCCGGGGCATCAACTGCTGGGCCTGACCGAGCCAGCCCTTGATCGGCCTCGGCACGGTCACCGGACACGGCAGCCGCCGACAGATCGAGGCGGGCGGGAGCTTCCGTCGCGGGGGTATCAGCCGCCTCCCCCGATGCATCATCAGCCACGTCCCTGGGCTGGGCAGTCCACGCATCGGCTGTAGCGATAGCCGGCTCCCCCGAGACGCCTGTGCCTGCCGTGGTCAACATCCACCACCCGAGGCTCCCGATGAGCAAGATGGCGCCGCCCCCCCACAGCATGGGCGACCACCGGGTGCGGCGTCCCTTGGTTGGCAGGCGATGCTTCGATCCGGGCGTAGCGGCTGTCAGCGTACGTTCGTCATCGAAGGCCTGGAGCGCGTCGAGGAACTCACCCGCTTGCTGGTACCGCTTGGTCAGCTTTGTTTCCAGGGCGCGCATGACGAGATCGGCGAGGCGCTGCGGAACCTCGGCATTGAACTGCTCGGGCCGCGGCAGCCGCCCTTCTACAATGCTCCGCTGGATCGTGTACTGACTTTCGGTCGTATCGAACGGCAAGCGCCCCGAAAGTATCTGGTAGAGCGTCATGCCCAGCGAAAAGATGTCCGACCGCTGGTCCAGTGTTCGGCTGCCTTTGATTTGCTCCGGCGACATGTAATAGAGCGTTCCCGCCACGCCCTGCGTCTGGGTAAGCTCGTGCTGCTGATAAAACTTGGCCAGCCCAAAGTCCATCACCTTGACGGTCCCCTCTGGCGTCAGCATGATGTTGCGCGGCTTGATGTCGCGGTGGATGATGCCGCGCTCGTGCGCATACGCAAAGGCCTGCAGGAGTTGCTCCATGAGGGGCCACGCCTCCGTCCACGGCATCGGGCCGCGAGCGTCCAGCACATCAGCCAGCGTCTGCCCCTCCACATATTCCATCGTCAGGTAGACGCCCATGGCAGCATGGCGCTGTGCAAAGACGGTGACGATATTGGGATGGTGGATCTGGGCCAGCGCCTGGGCCTCCATACGGAAGCGGCGAAGGAACTGGGCATCCTGCACCAGCGCCGGGGCAATCACTTTGAGGGCTTCCATGCGACCCAGGGACAGGTTCTTGGCGCGGTATACCACGCCCATGCCGCCACGCCCCAGCACCTCAAGGATGCGGTAGCCGTCTACCTCCTGTCCTACCAGTGCGTCACGTGCCATCGCTTTATCGGACCTTTCCGAACCGGTCGACGGGATCGCTCGTCCATTTAGCCCTTTAAGCCGCCTTCTGGAACCCAGCTACCGTTCCCCCTCGCGGGCGTGGGACACGCCTTCCTTCAATATGACCTTCCAGACGGGGCATGAGGTAGGGTAGCCTCCTCACGACTCACGATCCACTGCGCCCGCCACTATCCACCCAGGTCGCGTCAAAACTACTGCTGTTTTGCGTCAGAACTACCACAGCTGCATACGCTTCTGGAGGGGGCAGCGACCCGTGTCCCGATGTCCCCCAAACGAAATGTTGTACCGGGCACAGGCGGCAATGCAGTGTTACTTCGGAAACGTCTCGCTACGTTCCAGCACTTCCCAGTCCCAGTCGGCATTGGCGGCGGCCGCCTCGTACGCGCGCTGGAGGAAGCGCAGAAGGGTAGCATCCGGATCCGCTGCGGTGCGCACGGCCTCATACGGCAGCACGTACTCCCCCAGCGCTTCGTGAAAGTAAGCCTCCGCAGACTCGATAGGCGCGTCGCGGTAGCCCTCCGGCTCCGGATAGGCATAAGCGTAGAACGCGGCCTCGCCGAGCCCCGTCCCGGGCCAGAAGCCCACGCTGGCCAGTTCATGCGAATAGGCCTCCTCCATCACCCAGTCGGCGCAGTGGGGAACGCCCCCGGGATGCGTAGGCGCCTTACGCCCCGAAAAACGCGTCACGGCCAGGTCGAACGCGCCCCAGAAGAAATGCACCGGACTGCACTTTCCCAAAAAGCGTGCGCGAAACGCAGTGAACACACGAGCCGCCTGTACCAGAGCCAGCCAGAAGCGGCGAACGGCCCGAGGGTCGTAGCTGTTGTGTTGCCTTTCCTCTTGGAAGGGGATCGCTTTGGGGACCTCCACCGGGCGCGTCAGAATCGCTACGTGGATGTCAAGCACGTCGAGCACTTCAAAGATCGTATTGTAGAAGACGGCAACGCCCATGGGCTCCAGGCCAAACGAGAGCTCGCGGCCGTTGGAAGTCGTAATCTGAGCTTATGGTCGAGCAAGTCGACGTCAATCGTGAGCGAGCGGCTCGTACGGTATGGGGGAGGTCGTCAGGCCGTGGGCCGCCACGTACAGCGCCGCCCCCCACGAGTGGTTGATCCAGGGCGCGAGTTCCAGACGCACCTTGCCCACGGTTTGCTCCCACATATGGACGGTGATGCAGGTGTCCTGCCGCTCCTCCAGGGGCGGTAGTTTGGGCCACGAGACGGCACCACCAGTTGCTTGCTTGGCCATGGTATCATCTGAGGGGTTGGTTCCTGATTCTGACGACTTGGAAGCGACGCGCCGATGGGCAAGCCTCCCACAGGAGCATGAAAACCGCTCACGCACCCACAACGCGTGATCCTATCCGCTGAGCCGATCACGCCAACCCACATCAGCTAACGGAAGCCGCCCCAGACTCGCATCGTGCATCTCTGACCCCATCGCCCTCCTTCGTCTTCGGCTCGCTGGCGACATC
This sequence comes from uncultured Rhodothermales bacterium, assembly GCA_964345505.1. Lineage (GTDB taxonomy): Bacteria > Bacteroidota > Rhodothermia > Rhodothermales > Salinibacteraceae > Tc-Br11-B2g6-7. The sequence continues at coordinate 241 of CAYFRR010000183.1, read as the reverse complement.
CTGCCCTCAGGATAATGGGGATCGGAATCTAACCCCACGCCCTTTCACCACCTCACCCTTCCGCCTCGTCGATTCCTCGTTCCTTCGACTCATCGATTCCTACATACCCATCTAACTTAACGTCTCAACCACCCCCAAACTCTCTCTCACACCCACCCGACTCACCCCCGATGCTCCAGCACGAGCTGATCCCGTTCGTCCTGCAAAGCTTTCGACAGTCCGATCTTGTAGAGGTGTGGGT
>CAYFRR010000182.1:0-5080 GCA_964345505.1 uncultured Rhodothermales bacterium | reverse complement strand
GTGCCGCCGTACGTGTAGTGCGGATTGTCGGTTGAGGCCTCCACCTGGCAGGGTTTGCAGGCGAAGATCCACGCGCCGGAGGCGTCGTGCTGGATGCGGAAGAGCGTATCGGAGGTGTCCCCGCAAAGGTCGCAGGCCTTCGTCCGGATGCGTTTGGTGCGACCCATGGCGTGCGTGGAGGGTAGAAAAGGAGCGTCGCGTGACGTCGGCCCGCTTCGGTGGGCTATACCAGTTTCAGCGCGAGATCTACCGCGCGCCGGGCGAGGGCGCTGTACGGTGGCGTCAGCAGATCGAGCGGCGAGGGGATGTTGCGCTGGCGCACGACTGCCCTCTCGTTGGAGAACGCCCGGAATCCGGCCTTACCATGGTAGCTGCCGATACCGCTGGCATTGACGCCCCCAAACGGCAAGGCAGGATTCAGATAGTGCAGCAACACGTTGTTGATGGTCGTGCCCCCGGCGGAGGTGTGGGCGATGACCTGATCGGCGGTGGCGTCGGAGCCGGTAAACACGTACAGCGCCAGTGGTTTGGGTTTGCTGTTGATGAGGTCGATGGGCTCGTGCAGCGCGCGGTAAGACCGGACAGGCAGCAATGGCCCAAAGATCTCCTCCTGCATCACGTCAGCCGCCAACGGCACGTCGGTCAGGACGGTGGGATCCAGGAAGCGGCCCTCCCGTGCTTCGCCGGTCCCCACCGCCGCGTGGGCGCCATGAGCTACGGCATCGCGGTACAACCCGGTCAACCGCTCGTGATGGCGGTCGCTCACGATGCGCGCATAGTCCATCGTCCGTGCACGTTCGTCCACTGTCTCGCCATAAAACGACGTGATAGCCGTTGCCAGTTCATCCACAAACGCGTCGTGGACGTCGGCGTGGACGTACACGTAGTCGGGCGCAATGCAGGTCTGGCCCGCATTTGTAAACTTACCCAGCGCGATGCGCCGGGCGGCTTTCCGAAGGTCGGCGGTGGCGTCCACGATGGTGGGGGACTTGCCGCCCAGCTCCAGCGTCACGGAGCTCAGGTGCTCGGCGGCCGCCTTCATCACGATGCGGCCCACATCGGTGCTGCCGGTGAAGAAGATGTGGTCGAACGGATGGCCCAAGAGGTGCTGCGCCGTATCGACCGCCCCTTCCACCACAGCCACCTCACTCTCGTCGAACGTCGATTGCACCATCTCGCGGAGGAGACGGGAGGTGTAGGGCGTGTATTCGGACGGCTTGAGCAGCACCGGGCAGCCGGCGGCCAGGGCGGCCACGATGGGGTTGAGGGCCAGGTTAACCGGGTAATTCCACGGCGCAAGCACGAGCGCGTGGCCCTTTGGCTCATAGCGGATCTCCGACACCGTGCCGGCCAGCTGCGGCGGCGTGGACACCCGCTGCGGCTTCATCCACTGCGCCACGTGTTTGGCGGCGTAGGTCGCCTCCTCAGCCACGGCCGCGATCTCGCTGGTGTCGACTTCCACCGCCGGCTTCCGGAAGTCAGCAAACAGCGCATCCTGAATGGCGGAGCGGTGGTCGAGCACCATCTGGTGGAGGCGCCGTAGCTTGTCGGCACGCTGCGTGGCTGTGGTGTGCCGCACACGAGCTATGTTGGCTTGCTGCAGACGAAAGAGGCGGTCGATCTCCGTGGGCGGGGTGGCGGCCTCGGTCGTTGGCGATGCAGGGGGAGGAGCGGCGGGGGCGTCGGGCATAGGGCGATCAGCGAGTAGGCGCAGGAGCAAAATGGTTATCGGCCAACCTAACGCCAGGACAGGAGATGATGTCCCCGGAAGTGGGGGTGTGGCGGCCCCGTTACGTGAGACCACGCCTTCGGTCAGGTGGTAGGAATATGGCGGGCCGTAAAGCAAAGACGCAAAGCAGGACACGCGTAAAAAACCCCGCCATGCACGTGTGCACGACGGGGCAAGATCCTGATGCAAGCAGGGGAGGGTTAGCCCTGCGGACGCAGCGGCTCGGTGTGGCCTACCACAAGGCGAAGTTTTTCCATCTCGCCTATGCTAAAGCTAAGCGACTTGCGGGAGGGGTCGTCATCGGGCCCCACATTGGTGAAGGCCTCGACTTCGCCTTTCCGAACGGCGTCCATGATGTCGTCTGCCGTGCAGTTTAGCACGTCGGCAAACTGGTTCACCGTCCCGGCGTATAGGCCTGAGGAGTACGTGAGCTCTCCCGCAGCAAATTTTTCTACCGATTGACTTCGAGCATTTCCAGCCATAATGTGCGTGCCTGATCGTTGAGTGTGAGTATCGCAACCGCGTTTGGGTCTGTTGTCGCACCCCGCGTGCGAAGACGCAGATCAATCCGTTAAAGAATCGTGCATCTTCATCCCGCTATTACGCTCGCACGTCCTATTTGATGCAGTGAGAGGCCATGAGGAAGGAGCTGCCCAAGCGCATGCCGCAGGTTTGTATGAACTAAACTGTTTTGTTACAGGATGATGGATGAAGAGCTGTCATGGCGATTCGAGGAGGCGATGGTGCAACCGGAGCGGGCAGACGACCTCCGGGCGCTCATTCAGATGCTGTTTCAGCGGCGCAGCCTGCCGCACCTGACGGGCTGGGCGAAGACATGGCAGGTGAAGGAACTCGTGCGCGACTTGAAGGCCGCCAGCACTGCCTACGCTGCGGCCAGCACCGACGACAGCCCGGCCCCCTTCCCGTTTGCGTTGGCACACCTGCGCATCCGCGAGGGCCGGCTGGAGCCGGTTGCCGGTGCAGTGGAGGTTGAGGATCCCGCGTTGCTCGTCCGTATCTTGAGTGAGTTTCTGGAGCCCGGAGCGGAAGTTCAGTTTGGCACAGGCGCGGAGGCTCAACGGTGGACCGTCACGAGGGATGGCGAGGTTGCCCAAGTCCCTGTCTCGTCAGCCTCCACCCACCCATCGGAGAACGACGCGTAAGCCGCAGCCTATGCTGTGCGTGCACGTAGCGCTTGCTTGGGAAACGTCGGGTGTAGGTCCCGTCCCAGATATGCCAAATCATTATCTCTCTTCCTGTACCAGATGCCATGTGATGACGGTTCACATGGGCACACCCACATCGAACAGCGTCCTACACATCCGCGTGGCTTTGCATGTGCTGAAGCACGCGCGTCTCAAAGGTGGCCCGGTCCAATTTGTCTACCCACGAGCCATCCGCATGGAGCGCGAAGGTGCGGCTCCGGCGGCTGGGGCCCGCATGTCGGTCGGTGGCCCGCACCAGCAGGCAGGCGCCGGGAGCCGTGAACATGGCATGCCGCACGTGGGGGCGCTTGGGGAAGGGGAGACCTTTCGAGAGCGTGCGAACCAGCGCCTCACCGGCCGCACCCGTCGTCGCAGGGGTGGGCGGGTCCAGTGGCGCCCATACGGCAACGTCCTCCTCCGTACCAAACGCGACCACGAGGGTGCTGTACTGCGGCGCGAGCGGACGCCAGTTGATGTCGACATGGCCGCATCCATGCGTGAGGGTGTCCACTGCGTCCAGCAGCGGGGCAAACTGGGCCCGCAGCTCGTCGCGCAGGTAGCTGTACGCCCCGCTGGCGGTCTGCATGCCGGCCTGCTGGCCCACTTCCACGGCGGCTTCCAGTGAGGCTGTACGCAGCCAATCCTGCACGCCTGGCTGATTGGTCATCGCATCACTGGCCTGCCGGAGCGACGTTCGCAACGGCGCAGAGAGGCGCGCCATCCAGGCGTCGGTTGACAGGCGCTCAGGCGTAGGCACGGCGCAAAAGGGGCGATGAGAAGAGGAAAAAACTACCAATAAAAGACATACTGCAGGGAGTGAGGGTCCTTTAGCGCTTCAACAAAAACGGAACAAACAGCCGTTATGCGGCTACCAAAAAGGTCTCTTTTGCCTCACAAACGTGCCTGCAGCCACACTATGGGATCCTTTCAGTCGTTCGTTAACGAAAAGTACGAGATGAAGGAGTTTCCGCTCGATGAGCTCTCCGAGCGCCTTCGCATCTCACAGCAAACCCTCGTGCGGTGGGTAGACCGGCACCTGATTGACGCAACGCTCGACTGGACGCTTACGGAAGATAATGAAGAGCTGCGCGTGATCAAGGTAGCTAAGAGCAAGCTGGATCAGCTGGAGACGTTCGCGGAGGAGTACCGCGAGGGGCTGGTCTCTCGCAAAGAAGCGCGGCGCATCTTGAAGATGATTGACCGGAAAAAGGTTAAGAAGATGGTGCGCGCCGGCGACATCGAAACCATCATGGTGGATGAGGAGAAGCGCGTCCTCATCAGCAGCCTCGAAGATCACCTCATCAGCGTGGAGCAGGGCGTCGAGGAAGAGTAGAAGGGGGCCCCACGCACCTGACGATGCCAACCGGATGGCCGCCATCGAGCTGCTGCAGCTATCAAGCTACTGCAGCTGTTGAACTACAGTCAAGCTCCGAAGCCCGTTCTGCCTCAACAGGACGGGCTTTGCTAAAGGCATTCGCTGTTTGGGTACTGGAGATTCGGGCATCAGGCGATAGGATATCCTCCGTCCGCAACGGCTTGCAGGGCCTCCTGCACCGCTGCCGTGGTTACTGCGCCGTGGGAGGTGTCGAACACCGCTGCACCGTTGTGCACGATGAGGACCTGCGGGGTCTCGTGCCGGATGCCCAGTTCGTGGCTGATCTGGTTGGACACCGGCCGCGCCTGCTGCACCACCACTTCATGTGTGGGCACCTCGCCCTCGGCAATGGGCTGTAATTCCTTCCGGGCACGCGCACTCAGGGGGCATGTTGCGCTGTGCTTATATAGCACGATGGGTTCCTCGTGGGAGGCGGCGAGGGCATCGGCAAGATCGTCGGCCGAGGTTAGCGGGTGAAAAGCCATAAAGTAGCGTTGTGCGTTTGGGATAGCTGATAGGTCTCCTGCCACGCCCTGTAGCTTCAGACGTTTCCTCGCGGATTCACCCGCCGGAGGCCAGCGACCGACAACCTTTGCACATCTGCAGACGTACATTTGTCCCTCTCTTAGTCGTCCTGTGATGGGCGCGTGCAGCCTATTCTTCATCCTATTCCTCAACCGACCCTGGTCTATGTCTGAACCCACCGCCCACGGAGCCGCTGATGTCCGCTGGGACCTGAGCGATCTGTACCCCTCACGCGATGCCGCCCTG
>CAYFRR010000181.1:0-5108 GCA_964345505.1 uncultured Rhodothermales bacterium | reverse complement strand
TTTCATTCCATGCGCCGCGGGGATCGAAGGGCACGGGAGGGGCCGGCGCCGGACGGTCGCATGTTAAGCAGGCTGCGATCAGCAGGGAGCGGCCGGTATTCGCGATTAACGGAAGCATAACGGCAGGGTAATCATCTGGTAAGGCGCGGTCCGTACCGTTGTTTGCTGCAGGTGCGTTGGCCACCACGCCCTGCGTTCCCAAGCCCATCATCCCACCCCATCACCCTGTCACATGTTGAATTCTCGCTACAGTACCCGTTTGCACGTTGGCTACCAGCCTCAAGAAGCTGACGTACCGTGTGAAGAGCCGCCCCTTCCGCAATGGCCGGGGGCACCGGTTAGGATCCTGCTGGCGTTTGTGCTCCTCGGAAGTCTTGCTCTCTTTCGCCCCGATACGGCCCGGGCGCAGGCCACAGGAGGGCTGAGCGGCATCATCCAAGCTGAAGCGGGCGAGCCGCTCCCCGGTGCCACCGTGCGCCTGGAGGGCACGTCCTATGCTACAGTGGCAGGGCAGGACGGCCGCTTTCGCCTTTCCCAGGTGCCTGAGGGCGCGTACACTGCCATCGCCCAATTTGTAGGCTTTGAGCCCGCGCGTGAACAGGTGCGCATTGACGCGGGCGCGTCGGTAGAGGTGACCTTCACACTTGCCGAGCGCGCGCTCTCCTTGGACGGCGTTGTGGTCAGCGCGCAAAAACGCTTGCAGGCCGTCGAGGAAGTGCCGGCTGCCCTCTCCGTACTGGATGGCCAGCTGATGAAAGACTTGGAGTTGGAGCAGTTTGACGACCTCTCCGCGTTTGTCCCCGGTCTTGAAGTGCAATTGCAGAGCCCCAACAACCCCGGCTTTGTGGTGCGCGGCATCACGAGCGATAGCGGGGACTCCCGCATCGAACCGCGTGTCTCAGTCTTTCAGGATGGGGTGTCTATCAGCAAGTCCCGGGGTTCGGTCGTCGAGTTGTTCGACATGGACCGGGTCGAGGTGTTGAAGGGCCCCCAGGGTACGCTCTTCGGGCGCGGCGCACAGATTGGCGCGGTCCATCTCATCCAGAACAAACCCGAGCGCCGCATGGCCGCCGAGGCTACCGTCGGGGTGGGCAATTTCAGTGAGCGTTACGCCACAGGCTTTGTCAATACGCCCCTGACCGATAACCTGCTGCTGCGCGCGGCCGGGATTTACTCGCAACGCGACGGTGTTATCGAGAACGAGCTGGGCGGTCGCCTGAACGGGAAGGAGACACAGGCCGGACGTCTCTCACTTCGCTGGCTGCCGACCGATCGAACGGTGGTCGATGCCATCGTAAATGTGCAGCGGGACACCCCGCCGGGGATTGCTTTCAAGAGCGGCACGTTTGCCCCACCGAGCGGTGCGTTGAGCCCCTTTGCCTCGGCCGCCATGGGAGGCACCGACCCGGTGTTGGGCGGCGACGACCTGTTCGTGGACCGCACCGTGTGGGGCGCCACGCTGTTGGCCGACCATCAGCTCGCGTCCGCCTGGATGCTCTCCAGCATCACGGCATACCGCGAATTTGACTCACTGGAACGCTTTGATGCCGACGGGACGCCAGCCCCGGCGCTGCAGTTCGACGAGGACGCCCACGGGCAGCAGTTCAGCCAAGAAGTACGCCTGAACTACGACGGGGGCGAGCGCTTTCGGGGCTTTGGCGGCGCGAGCCTCTTCTGGGAGGACGGCTACCAGCGCGTGCCCTTCCGCACCGACGAGCGGAGCTTCTTCGCCCTTCTCTCTCCGCTGCTCAACCAGGCGAACCCTGCCATCCCGGCGCTGCCGCTCCTCAACCCTGACGGTTCGCCTAACCTGAGCTTCACCACGAATCCGCTGACTGGGCTACCGCTCAAAGAAAGCCACCGGGAAGTCAGCACCAACTTCGGCTCCATGACGGCGCTGGAGGTCTTCGCTGACGGCACCTACGACGTCACACCGCGCTGGGCGCTCACGGCCGGCCTGCGGGCAACTTACGAGGAAGGCACGGGCGGACTGGACGTTCCCCCTGCTGACGATCCGGGTACGCTTGGCTTTGTGCTGGGCGCCGGCCCCAACAACCTCTTTACCCCGACGGACGGACGCCAAAGCCACAGCGAATCGTTTACGTCAGTAGTGGGGCGCCTGGCCACCAACTACCGCCTCGGCCCGGCCGCTACCGTCTTTGGCAGCGTGGCACGCGGACGGCGCCCTAACGTCATTCAGGTAAGCGCCCCCAGCACCGTAAATGTGCTCAACAACGAAATCGTCTGGAGCTACGACGTTGGCGTCAAAGGCCTACTCCTGCAGGATCGCCTGCAGTACGACGCTGCCGTGTTTTACTACGACTACTTTAACTTCCAGACGAGTGTGGTGGAGCTCACGGCTGATGGATTAGTGAGCGAAACACGCGACTCGGGCAATGCCACGGCATTTGGCGGGGAGGCCAGCCTTCGGGCGGTGCTGGCCGACGGCCTCTCGGTCTTCGGCAGTTACGGGTACACCAACGCCACCTTCGACGACACCGACAATAATGGCGAGGAGCAGGAACTGGCGGGCAACCGGTTTCGGCTGACGCCGGAGCACACGCTCGCCCTCGGTGGCGAACTGAGCGTTCGCACAGGGGCAATGGGTCGGCTATGGCTCCGCCCCACGTTCACCTTCAAGTCGCAGGTGTTCTTTGAGGAAGACAACGAGCCCGGCATTGAGCAAGACGGCTACGGCCTGCTTAACCTGCGCGCCGGCATTGACCTGCCGGGCGGGCGGGTGACCGTTTCCGGCTTTGTGCAGAACGTCACCGACACCGAATACCTGATCGACGCCGGCAATACGGGTGGCGCCTTCGGTATTCCCACCTTCATCCCGGGGCCGCCGCGCACGTTTGGTGTGCGCCTCACCGGCCGGCTCTAATTGCCGCCTGCGCTTCAGCTTCGTATGTCATCTAACCGTATTGCCTGTACGATTATGCCTTCCCGCCGAACCTTCATCCGCCGTTTTCTACAGGGCGCCGGCTGCTTTGCCGTGGCCGCGCACCTGCCCGTCTTTCCATCGGTAAGCGCTGCCGGATTAGACCGGCCCGGGCAGTACCACTTCCCGCACGGGCTGGCCTCCGGCGACCCCACACCCTCGTCGGTCGTGCTGTGGACTCGCGTAACCCCGACTTCCGGCGCGCGTCCGGACGCCATCCCGCTCACCGTGCAGGTCGCGCCTTCGCCGGCCTTCGACCACGTCGTGGCAGAGCAGCGGCTCGTGGCAAACGCCTCAGACGACTTTACCGTGCGCGTACTCGTGCACGACCTGGCACCTGACACCCGGTATTCCTACAGGTTCATAGCAGGTAAGGATGTGAGCGACCTGACGGGCCGGACGCGCACCGCCCCGCTACCCGATAGCGACCGACCCATCCGCTTTGCCTTTGCCTCCTGCCAGTCGTACGAGGGCGGCTTTTACAGCGCCTACCGCACACTGATTGAAGAAGACAAAGCCGCGACATCCGAGGAGCAACTCGACTTTATCCTGCACCTGGGCGACTACATCTACGAGGTGCAGGGGTATGGCGGTGCGCGGCGGCTGCCCGACTTCCCCAGCGGCGGCGCTACAGTGGGCGACGATGTAGACTGGGCCAGCCGGCATGCCGTTACGCTGGAAGACTACCGGCATCTCTACAAAACGTACCTGACGGACCCCGATCTCCGAGAGGCACGCGCCCGCTGGCCGTTTCTGGTAACTTGGGACGATCACGAGTTTAGCGACGATTGCTGGCAGGGCATGGCCACGTTCACACCGGAAGGCGAACCCGCGCAGGAGCGGAAGGTAGCCGCCAATCAAGCCTGGTTCGAGTACATCCCCGCGCTGCTGAAGGGTAGCCCGTCGGTAGGCGATGTGCCTTCAAAAGCGGCCGATTTTGAGCCGGTAGAGGTGGAGAATGCGCCGCTTACAGACTTTGACGAACATGGCCTGAGCCAGGAGCCCAATAATCTGGCAGCCATCGCGTCCCTTACCATCTATCGGTCCTTTCGCTGGGGACAGCACGTGGAGCTGGTGTTGACGGATACCCGCTCTTACCGCTCCGCCCACCCGGTGCCGGGCCCGATGGGCGTGGAAATCAGCGGCAACGCGCGCTACATCGCTCCCCTTCCCCTCGTCCGCGCCTTTGATGCAGGCCGCACGTTCAACAACGGCCAGCCTCCGGAAATCATCACACTCGGCGCACAGGAGGTGCCCAACGTGCGACGCGACGCACCTCCAGGGACCATGCTCGGGGCGCAGCAAAAACAGTGGCTCAAGGACGTCCTCCAGGCCAGTGACGCGACATGGAAACTGCTCGGGACGTCCGTTCCCCTCATGCCCATGCGGCTCGACCTGGACCAAATCGACCCGGATGCCGTGCCTGCGGCTTTCACCATCGACACGTGGGAAGGCTACCCAACTGAGCGTGAGGAACTGCTGGGCTTTATAGCAGATGAAGGCATGACCAACTTCATCTCGCTCGCCGGCGATAACCACAACAGCTTTGCCGGATATCTTGCGCGAAGCTACGAAGCGGATACCCTCCAGCCAATGGGGGCCGAGTTCTCCGTCTGCGGTATCAGCTCCACCAGTGTGTGGAAGGCTATGGAAGGTATTGTGGCTCAGGGGGAGCCGTTTCGGCCGCTCGTAGTGCTGGATCGCCCTGACGCGCCACCGCTGGAAGTGCTCAACCTCACCTTCCGCCATGGCGCTCGCGCCAGCGTAACGCTTGCCGAAACAGGCGGCAGCCTCGAGGCTGCTATAGCCCAGCGAAACCCCAATCAGAACTCCCACCTCTCGTATGTAGACAGTAACGCCTACGGCTTTGCGCGCATGGAAGTGAACGGCGAACGCGCCGCGTGCACCTTCACTACCATTGCTCCACCCGTCGTGCAGACCAACAGCGAGGGAGCGACGGTGCTGCGTCGTGTGCGCCATGTGCTTCCGACCTGGACGGCGGATGAAGGACCCTCGCTGCAAGGCCCGACCATTGAAGGCACACCTCCCTTTCCGATCGGACAAACGGCGTGAGTATCAAAGCAAAGAGCGACTCGAAAAGCACGCGACGATCGCCGGACGCTCCTGCTACTTACGCCGCAGGCCAGGGGAAGTCGAACCCACCTGC
>CAYFRR010000180.1:0-5154 GCA_964345505.1 uncultured Rhodothermales bacterium | reverse complement strand
CCTGCGGCCCTTTCAGCAGCCGCTGCACCTGCCGATGCCGCAGCCCGATGGCCGTCGAGTCGTCGATCTGTAAAATGCGGTCGCCCGCGCGAAGGCCGGCTTCCGCACTGGGGCCCCCCGGCATCACACTGCCCACGGCCAGGGTATCCCGCCCGTCCGGCCCGTCGAGCAACTCGTAGGAAACCCCAATCCCTTCAAAGCGCCCCTCAAAGTTCTCCTCGACACGCTCCATGCGCTTCGCCGAGATGTACACCGAGTGCGGATCCAGTGGGCTCAGAAGGCCTTGTACTCCGCTATCAATTAGTTGCGTACTATCGATGGGGTCGACGTAGTACGACGCGATCGTCTCAAACGACGTTTTCAGCAGATGCATCCGCTCTGACTGCTCCTCCGACGGCCCTTCTTCTTGGAGGTATTGCCCGGCGGCGATGCCGAGCAGCAATAGCAGTACGGCGCTGAGAAAAAGCGTTAAGAGGCGCTGCATAGACCGCGAACAGGCGTCGGAGATAAAAGACGAAGTGCTAAGAATTGGTTAACGTCTGGTACAACAGGCCGTCTACGGGCGTGATCCCCGACACACCGCCCCGGCGGCAACGAAACCGCGACGAACGGCCGGTTCGATCATGCGTACATGGCCTCCGCTTCACTGCGCGCCTGTGCGCACCTCCACACCCTTTTGCCGGATAGCGCCTTACCATGACCAATAAAGCCATCGCCTCTGTTTTCAAGGAGACCGCCGATCTCATCGATCTTACCGGCGGTAACGCCTTTCGGGCACGCGCCTTCAGCCGGGCCGCGCGCACTATCGAACGGATGGAAGAGGCCATCGCCGACCTGCACGCCAGCGGCGAACTGACGGGGGTCGAGGGCATTGGCGACGGACTTGCCGCGCAGATCGACGAGTTGCTTGCGACGGGATCGTTCACGGACCACGAAGAACTGCAGGCCGCGCTGCCGCCTGGCCTGCCAGACGTGATGCGCGTCAAAGGCCTTGGCGCTAAGAAGGTGCGGCGGCTCTGGCAGGAGCTTGATATCACGTCACTGGACGAGCTTGAGCATGCGGCCCGTGCCGGGGCTATCGCCTCGCTCAGCGGGTTTGGGAAGAAGACCCAGCAGAACATCATCCAAAACGTGCAGCAGCTGCGGGCCTACCAAAAGCGCCGACGCTATGCCGATGCTCGCGCGCAAGCCGGGCCGGTGCTAAAGGCCCTCCACCATGCAGATGCCGTAGCCCGCGCTGAGCTCAGCGGCCCGATGCGCCGGCAGATGCCCACCGTCGACCGCGTCGATCTGCTTCTGCAGCTCACGCCCGGCGCCAACCTCGCGGATCTCCTCGCCACAGCCGGCCTGGGCGATGTGGAGATCACCGACGCAGGCGCTACCGCCACCTTGCCCGATGGCCTGCCCGTCCACGTAGCTACTGCCTCGCCCGGGCAGTTTGGCACGGCCTGGTGGACGCAGACCGGCCCGGACGCCCACATCGCATCATTCACGGAAGCGCACGGCACACCCGACGACCACGCGGACGAAGAGGCGCTCTACAGCACCGCCGGCCTGGCGCCCGTACCGCCCGAACTGCGTGAAGACGCCTACTGGCTGGAGGCTGCTGCCGATGGTACGCTGCCGGCGCTCATCACGCTGGAGGACCTCAAAGGCACGCTGCACAACCACTCCACGTACAGCGACGGCGCCCACACGCTGCAGGAGATGGCCGAGGCCGCCCGCAGCCGCGGCTATCAATACTTTGGCATCTGCGACCACAGCCGGTCCTTGCAGGTGGCCAATGGGCTGTCCATTGACGAAGTGAAGCGGCAACAAGACGAGATCCGCCAGCTCAATGCCACCCTTGCCGAGGCAAGCGATCGGCCGTTCCGTATCTTTAGCGGGATGGAGAGCGACATCCTGAAGGACGGCAGCCTCGACTATCCGGACGAGGTGCTGGCGTCGTTTGACTTCGTCGTGGCCAGCGTGCACTCCGGCTTCAACATGACCGAGGCGGAGGCCACCGAACGCGTGGTGACGGCGGTGCGCAATCCGTACACCACGATCCTCGGCCATCCTACGGGCCGTCTGTTGCTCCGGCGCGAAGGGTATCCGCTAAACCACGAGCGCGTCATTGAAGCCTGTGCCGAGTACGGGGTCGCCCTGGAGCTCAACGCCAACCCGTACCGCCTGGATGTGGACTGGCGCTGGATCCGGCGGGCCACCGAGGCTGGCGTGCTCATTTCCATCAACCCGGATGCGCATTCCACGCAGCAACTTGATGTGATGCGCTGGGGCGTGGCTGCAGCCCGGAAAGGCGGGCTTACGGCTGCCCAGTGCCTGAACGCGAAAGGCCTGGAGGACTTTGCGGCCTGGCTTGAAGCCCGCCCGTCCGTTGCCTCCGCCTGACGCATCGCTCTTCCCGCCACCAACCTCCCGCTGCTGTGCCCCCTTCCGTACGTCGCACGCTGCTGGGTCTTGCCGCGGCGCTGGGCCTTCTGCTGGTGGCCGGGGGCCTGCTGTGGTACCTGGCCTATGGCACGAACGACGCCCCGCCGCCCACAGCGCCGGTAGCTGGCCTGTCGGCGGAGGCTACGATCGCATGGCACGCGAATGGCGCGGTGACGATCGAAGCAGCGGCTGCACCTGACGCCTACGCCGCCCTCGGCTTTGTGCACGGCCGCCGGCATGCGTGGACGGTGGCGCTCTGGCGGCAGGCGGCCCTCGGAGCACTCGGCACCTGGTTTGGCGAGGCCCTCTTGCCGGCCGACCGGCAGGCCCACCGCCTGCAGCTGGCCGCGGGGGCCCAGGAGGCCTACGAGACGCTCCCCGCCGACGCGCAGGCGCTCCTGCAGGCCTATGCCGAGGGCATGAACGCGGCCTTTGCTGCCCGGGATGTGCGCATGGAGGATGCCCTCACGCTGCTGCGTCTCCAGCCCGAGCCGTGGGAGGCCTGGCATCCGCTGGCGCTGGAGCGCCTCTTTGCCTGGCTGGGAACGCGGCCGCTTACCACGGCCGATATTCCCCAGCCTACCCCCGCCGAGCGCCCGGCCGTGCTCGCGGACGTGGCGCAGTCGCTCCCCCTTCCCCCGGTGGTGCCCGCTGCGTTCGACACGCTCCGGGCCGATGATACCCTCCTGCGGCGCTTCCTGGAGCTGCACGGCTTTGACCGCGCCGTGGCCTGGGCCGGACAGGATGCCAGCGGCCGGCAGTTGGTCGTCCAGCAGCCATTTGGCACTTCGGCGCTGCCGCTGGTTCAGCCGGTCGCGCTCACCGGGGCTGCAGTGGACGAGCCGCAGCAGCGCGCCACCATCCCGGGCACGCTGCTGGCGCCTGCCGGGGAAGACGCCACGCAGGCCTGGGCGCTGCTGCTTCACAGCCCCGCCACCCTCGCCTGGCGCCGCGCGGATACCACGCAGGTCACGCCGTTTCCAGTGGCGACGCACCATGCCCGGGCCACCCTCCGCGACGCACCCGATGTGCTGCTGACCACGCGACAGACGCCGGACGGGGCGGCGTTCATCGGCACGCCCTCGGAAGCCGCAGACTCCCTGCTGACGCTGCAGTGGTCGGGGCTGACCACGGGCACCGACCTGCTGGCGCAGCAGAGCCTGACCCGAGGCACCCCGGTGCCCTTCGCGCTCTTCTCCGGCGATGGCCTCCGGCTCCCGGCCGACGGCTCCCCGGAGGTCCTTGGCGCACCGGCTGTGTCGGTCCCAGCCGCCGGTGGCCAGCTCGTCAGCAACCACCCGTGGGCGGCCGCCCGAGCCTTGCGCCTCAACGAGGTGTGGGCCGAACAGCCGGACATCTCCTCGGTGGTCGAGGGCTGGAACGACGATCACTACAGCACCTGGGCCGCTCGCTGGCTGCAGCCGATGCTCTTTGCTGTGGAGCAGGCCTTTCCCACGGACCCGCTGGTGCTGCGCGCGCTCGTGTACCTGCGCAACTGGGACTACCGGTTCGACCGCAGCAGCATTGGCGCAAGCATCGTCGACCGATGGGCCGCGGCCTACCACGAGACGCTGCCCCTGGAAGAAGGCCGCGCCGCTCCACCCTGGATCGCCACAGCTGATCCGGAGGCTGCACTGCAGGCCTTGCGCGAAAGCTTAACGGCGCTGGAAGAGACGTTCGGAGAGGACCTCAGCCGGTGGCGCTGGGAGCGGGTGCAGCGGAGCGCGTTGCGCTACCCGGTCTGGTCAGCCGAGGACCTGCTCTCCACTACCCGTCTGCGGGCGGCCGAGCGCTTCGCGCCGCACGAGCGCCCCGGCCGCGGCCACCTCTCGACCCGCTCCACCGGCGAGAGCCGGCTCTTGCGGGCGCCCGCTGCCCCTGCCGTATGGCAAGCCCAGGCCGGGCCCACCCTTGGCCGGTCGCTGCAGATCCGCCAGCTCGACCCACGCGCTGATCGCTTCCTGGAGCGCTACATGCAACCCGACGCGCCCCCGCCCCTCCAGCCGGTAGCGTCCGAGGACGCTGTCCACACCACGCGCCTCCTCCCGACCGGTGAGTAGCCGTCCGCTGAGCTTTTTTGAGACGCGATGTCCGATTCGAGGTTATGTTTGCGCGCTTCAAGTGTCTATGGACGTGACGCCTTTTGCTACAAGCCTCCTGCGTACCGCAATGACCCTACGGTTTGCCTGCATCAACACCTACCTGGCCGACAATCTGGATACCATCCAGACCCCCGAGGACCTGGCCGCGGCCCTGGATCTGCCGCTTCACGCGTTGGAAGAGATCGTGTGGCAGGGCGCGCAGCGTTCGGTGGCGGACTACATCGCAGCGGTCCGCGTACGGCAGATGCAGCACTACCTGCGCACCACGGAGGTCTCGATAGACGCGGCGGGCTTTCTGGTGGGCTTCCACACCGAGGCGGAAGCAGTAGCCGCCTACCGAAAAGCCACCGGCATCCTACCTGCCCGGCGCCGGCGCATCCGGCGCGCGTCCCGGCCGCCAGTCGCGGCGTAGGGCATTCGTAGGCTACGCTCGTCGTGCTGTAGCCCGTGGACCGTTACAGCGCCCCGCGCTCCACCCGGTGAATAGTGGGCTCTGCATCTACCGTGTTCAGGAGATAGACGTACCCATCCTTTACGTCAATGTGCTTCCCGCGAACGGGCAGTGTGATCGTTTGCGTCAGGGCGCCGGTCTCCCGGTCGAGCACATGCAGCTGATCCG
>CAYFRR010000179.1:1233-5169 GCA_964345505.1 uncultured Rhodothermales bacterium | reverse complement strand
GACATGAGCACCATGCCCTGGCTTTCCAACCCAAAGAGCGTGCGGGGCTTGAGGTTGGCGACCACCACCACCTTTCGGCCGGTGATCTCCTCGGGCCTCATGTGCTCAGCAATGCCCGCGACGACTTGCCGCTCTTCGTACCCCAGATCAACCTCCAGCCGCAACAGCTTATCGGCTTTCGGGACGGGCTCTGCGGTGGTTACCGTGCCTACCCGAAGGTCCAGCTTTGCGAAGTCATCGTACGTGATCTGGTCCTTGGGCGAAGCGTAGGGTGCTTCGGTGGCGGGCGTTTCCGGAGTGGGCGTATCGGTAGCGTCTTCCATTTCAGCAGCGCGGGTGCGTAATTTTTCGATTTGAGCGTCGATGGTGTCGTCTTCAATCTTGGCAAAGAGAATGTCGGCTTCGCCGATGGCATGGCCTTCCAGCAAAAGGGGCTGTCCGGCAGCAGTCCATCCGCGGTCGCTGGCCGGGGCGTCGGGGGCGCTGGTGCGGACGTCAGTCAACCGGAGCATCTCCCGGAGGCGCGCAGCGCGGTGGGGCATCACCGGGTCGAGCCACACGCCAAGGGCTGCGCACAGCTGCAGGCAGAGGTGCAGCGTGTTGGCGGCACGCTGCGGGTCGGTCTTACGCGTGTGCCAGGGCTCACTGTCGTTGAAGAACTTGTTGCCCAGCCGGGCGACCTGCATCGTCTCGAAGATGGCCTCCCGCATGCGGTACGCGTCATACGCTTCGCCGATGCGGGCGGGCGCTTCAGCCAGCGCATCCAGCACGGCCTGTTCCTCGGCCGTCACCTCTCGCAGCGGCGGCACCTCGCCGTCGAAGAAGCGGTGCGTGAAGGTGAGCGTACGGTTGACGAAGTTGCCCAGCACATCGGCCAGCTCGGAGTTCACGCGTGTCTGAAAATCCGTCCAGCTAAAATCGGCGTCCTTGGTTTCCGGAAGCGTGGTGGCCAGCGCGTAGCGGAGCAGGTCGGGCGGGAAGTCGTCCAGGTACTCGTGCAGCCACACGGCCCAGCCGCGGCTCGTGGATAGCTTCTTACCTTCCAGGTTGAGGAACTCGTTGGCCGGCACCTGCGCGGGCAGCACGTAGTCGCCATGCTCCATCAGCATAGCCGGAAACATGAGGCAGTGGAAGACAATGTTGTCCTTCCCGATGAAGTGCACGAGGTGCGTGTCGTCGTCTTGCCAGTACGTTTTCCAGGCCTCGGGCGTCCCCTGCGCCTGCGCCCATTCCTTGGTGGCGGAGATGTAGCCGATGGGCGCATCAAACCAGACGTAAATCACCTTGCCCTCGGCCGCTACCCCGGCGGCTTCGGCCACATCCGCGGGCACCGGCACGCCCCACGGCACATCGCGCGTGATGGCGCGATCGCGCAGGCCCTCCGTGAGCCAGCTCTTCACCTGGCCCTTCACGTTGGGCTTCCAGTCCTCGCGGGAATCGATCCACGCCTCCAGCTTGGGCTGCAGATCGCCCAGGGGCAGGTACCAGTGCGTGGTCTCCCGAAACTCGGGCGTGGCGTCGGTCAACGCACTACGGGGGTTGATGAGCTCCTTTGGGCTGAGCGAGGAACCGCATTTCTCGCACTGATCGCCATAGGCTTCCTCGTAGCCGCAGACGGGACACGTGCCGCGCACGAACCGATCCGCCAAAAACATCTCGGCTTCCGGGTCATAGAGCTGCTCCTCGGTGGTGAGCGTGAAGGTGTCCTTTGCGGCCAGCGTGCGGAAGAAGTCCTGGCTCGTCTCGCGGTGCACGTCCGCCGTGGTGCGCCCGTAATGGTCGAAGCTCATCCCGAAGCGATCAAACGCCTCTTTGATTTGCGGGTGGTACCGGTCCACGATCGCCTGTGGGGTCGTATCCTCTTGTAGCGAGCGCATCAGGATGGCCACGCCCATCTCGTCGGAGCCGCAGATAAAGGCCACGTCACGCCCCTGCAAGCGCTGATACCGAGCATAGAGATCGGCCGGCAGGTAGGCCCCGGCAAGGTGGCCGATGTGGATGGGCCCGTTGGCGTACGGCAGGGCAGCCGTGATGAGTACGCGGGCGGAATCCGATGCGGCCATGAGGGTGGGGGACAGATGAAAGAGAGCCATGCGGGGCGCCTCGGGTACGGTACCTGCGCGAGGCGAACAAATCATACAAAAGCGTATTGACAACGGCAGGTTATACGCGTTGTTCTACCTTCCATTTCTTGTGAAGCGGCGCGTCCCTCCGTCCATCATTACACTGCTGCATGCCTTCGTCCGCAAACGATACGTCCCCCTCCTTCTCTCCCCGCGAAGCTTCCTTGCGGCGCGCTACGAACGAAACCGACGTCACGGTGGAGCTCTCGCTGGACGGGACCGGCGTCTACGCTAACGACACCGGCGTGGGATTTCTGGACCACATGCTGGACCTATTCGCCCGTCACGGTCAGTTTGATCTCAAAACGGCGTGTGTGGGTGACCTGGCCGTGGACGACCATCACACGGTGGAGGATGTCGCCATCACGCTGGGCCAGGCCATCCGGCAGGCGCTGGGCGAGAAGGCGTACATCGCCCGGTATGGTCATGCCTATGTGCCGATGGACGAGACGCTCGCCCGGGCGGTCATCGATCTGTCAGGGCGCTTCTATCTCCATTTCGATGCCGCCTTCGCGCGCCCGACGGTAGGCGACTTATCCACCGAGATGGTAGAGCACTTCTGGTACTCGCTGGCCGAGCAGGCGCAGTGTAACCTGCACCTGAGCGTGCTGCATGGTACCAACACGCACCATAAGGTGGAGGCCCTCTTCAAAGCTACGGCCCGCGCGCTGCAGATGGCCGTCCGCCGCGAGGCCACGCACGCCGCTATGCCCTCCACGAAAGGCCGTCTGTAAGGCCGGACTGCCAGGCGGGGTTGGCGTGACGGGACTGTGTCATCTGCAGCGGCATCCAGCGCCCGATGCCATCTCCCTTATGAACGTACGAACGAGAGCCTAACGTTTTCTCTATGGTGTTAAACGAGCAACGCATTGCAATTATTGGCGCGGGCAGCATCGGGCGTGCCCTCATTGGCGGGATGCGCAGCGGGGACCACGTGCCCGCCGCGCAGATTCACGCCACCCGACGCACGGCGGGGCGGCTGGATGAGCTCCAAGAGGCCTTCCCTGGCATCGCTGTGGGCACCGACAACACCGCAGCGGTCGACTCCGCCTCGGTGGTGGTGCTGTCGATCAAGCCGCAGCAGGCCGCTGGCGTCATCAACGAGATCACCCCGCACGTCTCGGAAGACACCCTTGTCATCTCCGTGCTGGCCGGCCTCACAACCCATAACCTGGCCCAGCAGTTTGGCCTGCGGCTGCCGGTGGTGCGCGCCATGCCCAATACGCCCGCCCTGGTCGATGCCGGCGCTACCGCCATCGCCGCCGGCACCCATTGCACGGAGGCCCACCGTACGATTGCGCGCACGCTCTTTGAGGCCGTCGGCACGGTGGAAGACATTGAAGAATACCTGATGGATGCCGTCACCGGCGTGTCCGGGAGCGGTCCGGCCTACGTATTTATGTTCATCGAAGCCCTCACCGATGCCGGGGTGAAGCAGGGCCTGCCCCGCACCACCGCGGCCCGGCTCGCGGCGCAGACCGTCTACGGCGCCTCAAAGCTGGTGCTGGAGACGGGCAAGCACCCCGCCATCCTCCGCGATGAGGTTACGACGCCTGGCGGCACGGCCATCGCGGCGACCTCCGAGCTCGAATCGCACGGCCTCCGCACCATGCTCATCAAAGCGGTAGCCACCGCTACTGCTCGCTCGCAGCAACTCAGTTCTCCCGAAGACTAACCCCTGCCCCATGGTAACCATCATTGATTACGGGATCGGCAACCTCCGGTCCATCGAAAAAGCCTTCCAGCGGATCGGCGCGACGGTACTCCGCACCGACGATCCCGCCGACCTCCGGGCTGCCGAGCGTCTGGTACT
>CAYFRR010000179.1:0-1133 GCA_964345505.1 uncultured Rhodothermales bacterium | reverse complement strand
AGACACGGCAGGCAACGGGCAAGCGCTCAAGGTCCCCCACATGGGGTGGAATAACGTCACCGCCACGCGCGAGCACCCCCTGCTCCACGGCCTCAGCTCCACCCCCTATTTTTACTTCGTCCACTCCTATTACGCCGAGGCCAAGGAGCCAGCCGACGTACTGGCAACGGCGCACTATGGCGTTGATTTTCCGGCGATTGTGCACCGAAACAACGTTTTAGGGGTCCAGTTTCACCCCGAGAAGAGCCACGACAGCGGCCTGCAGGTGCTGAAAAACTTTACGTCGCGCGTGCAGATCACCGCTTGATTTTGCTTTGGACGCCCGAGGCAGCCCGGTCACTCCGGCTGCCTCCTTGCGTGTTAGCCTCCCTCACTCACCCATTCCCCCATGCTGCCGCTCATCATTCCGGCCATCGATCTCCGCGACGGACGCTGCGTGCGCCTCTATCAAGGCGAGTACGACCAGGAGACGGTGTACTTCGACGACCCCGTGGAGCTGGCCAAGCTGTGGCGGGTTCAGAATGCGCGGGTGCTGCATCTGGTAGACCTCGACGCGGCCCTGGGCGGCAGCGCCGACAATCGCACCGTGATCCAGCGCATGGCGGAGGCGCTGGACATCCCCGTGCAGCTGGGTGGGGGCATCCGCTCGATGGAGGACATCGAGGCGGCGCTCGGCCTGGGCGTCTACCGCGTCATCATTGGCACGGCGGCGGTGCGTACCCCCGAGCTCATCAGCGAAGCCGTGGAGCGCTTCGGGTGCAGCCGCATCGTCGTGGGGATTGACGCGAAGGACGGCGAGGTGCGCGTGCAGGGCTGGACGGAGGGCAGCGGCGTGGATGCCGTCGACCTTGCGCTGGACATGGAGCGCCGCGGCGTGCGGCGGATCGTGTACACCGACATCTCCCGCGACGGCACCATGGAGGGCCCGAACCTGGAGGCCTACCGGACGCTGGGCACGCAGCTCAACCTGACGCGGATCACAGCCTCGGGCGGCATTGGCGGGTACGAGGACCTGCTGGGCATCAAGGAGCTCACGTCTTACGGCGTCGACTCTGTGATTGTGGGCCGGGCGCTGTACGAAAACCAGTTTCCCTGCCAGCAATTCTGGTGCTGGCATGACAAAGACCAGGTGG
>CAYFRR010000178.1:1438-5204 GCA_964345505.1 uncultured Rhodothermales bacterium | reverse complement strand
TGCGCCTCCTCGTTGTAGCCAACCGCGCCCCCATTCGCAAAACCGATACCGGCTGGTCGCCCTCCATCGGGGGCCTGGCCACGGCCCTCCTCCCCGTCCTCGAAGAACAGGGGGGCGTGTGGGTGTCGATGGGCGAAGAGCCCGACCTCCCGGAACGCCAGCCCTACCCTGCCGACGACCCCAACTTCCACGTTCGGCGGGTGCCCCTCACCCAGGAAACGCTGGACAACTACTACTACGGGATGAGCAACCGCGTGCTCTGGCCGCTCTCCCACTACATGATTGAGCACATGGAGCTTAACGATGCTTTCTATACCGACTACCAGGACGTCAACCGGCGGTTTGCGGAAGCGGTGGTGGAAGAGGCGCAGGAGGGCGATCAGGTGTGGGTCCAAGATTACCACCTGATGCTGGCGCCCGCCTTCATCCGCACGGACTGGCCCGAGGCTACCATTGGCCACTTCTGGCACATTCCGTGGCCCGCCATGGAGGTCTTTCGGATCTTGCCGCGAGCACGCGACCTGCTGCGCGGGATGCTGGGCTGCGACCTCATCGGGTTTCATGTCGAGGAGTACGTCAACAACTTTATAGAAAGCGCCCACGTGCTTCTGGGCGCCGAGGTGGAGGGCAACATCATCCACTGGGAGGGCCGTGAGGTACGCGTGGAGGCGCATCCCCTGGGCATCGATACGGCACGCTTCCAGCGCATGACAGATGAGGAGGAGACGCAGGAGGCCGTGCAAAACCTCCGCGAGGAAACAGGCACCGAGCACCTCGTGCTGGGCATCGACCGGATGGATTATACCAAGGGCATCCTGAAGCGGCTCCTGGCCTTCGAAACGTTTCTTGAAGACCACCCGGATGCCCACAAGCGCGTCAGCTTCTACCAGATTGCCACCCCGAGCCGTACGAAGCTCGAGACCTACCAGCAGATGAAGCGTGAGGTGGACGAGGCGGTGGGCCGCATCAACGGGCAGTACGGCACGGATACGTGGGTCCCTGTCCATTATCGCTACCGGAAGTACACGCAGCGCGAGCTGTGCGCCTTCTACAACGCCGCCAACGTGTGCTTCATCACGCCCCTGCGGGATGGGATGAACCTCGTCGCGCAAGAGTATGTGACGAGCAACACGGACGGCGTGCTCGTCCTCTCCGAGCTTACCGGCGCCTCTTACGTGCTGGAGGAAGCGGTGAAGGTAAACCCGTACGACCACAACGCCCTGGCCGATGCCATCCGCGCCGCCATCGAAATGCCACGCGAGGAGCGGCAGCAGCGCCTGGGCCACCTGAAAGAGGCTACCCACCGCCTGGACGTGCACCGCTGGGCCGACCGCTTTCTGCAGGCCATGGATGAGGTCGCTGCGACGTGATCGGCGGTATGACTGCTGCCGCGCTACCACTTTCGTCTCGCCCCATCCTCTGCCATGCCCGAACCGCTCCCTCTCGCCGACCAGCCGCTCTTCTTCCTGGACTACGATGGCACCCTCGCGCCCATCGTGGACGATCCCAAAGCCGCCTATCCGCATCCGGCGGTACCGGATGTGTTGCAGCACCTATCAGCAGCTCACCCCGTCTACATTGTCACGGGCCGGCATCTGCGCGATCTCGACGCCTTCCTGCCGGAGCTCAGCCTCCCGGCCATTGGGCTGCATGGCGCGCAGGAAGGCCGGCTTCACGGCGAGGTGCAGGACCGGCTAACTTCCGATGACCGCGAAAAGCTCAACGTGATGCGTGAGGCGGTGCCCTCCATCGAGGGCGTCTGGGTCGAAGACAAAGAGCACACGTTTGCTGTCCATTACCGTGGCGCAGCGGACCCTGAAGCCGCCGCGCAGGCCATTGCCGCATGGGCAGAGGCGACGCCCGATACCCTCAACGTGATCTCAGGCAAGGACGTGGTGGAGCTGCGGCCCGCACACCTGCACAAAGGCACTGCCGTGCAAGAGGTCGCTGCTCAGCACCCGAGCCGCACGCCCCTCTACTTGGGCGACGACGTCACCGATGAGGATGCCTTCCACGCGCTCCCGGCCGAGGCGATCACCGTGAAGGTGGGTGGAGGCGAGACGGCGGCGCGGTTTCGCCTGCCGGATGTGCCTGCCGTAGTAGCCTACCTGCAGCGCTACCTGGATTGACATAGAAGGGGCCCAGCAGCGCGGCCTCCCCCGCCCCCCTACAACACCTCCTCGGGGGTGTCGAAGTCGCCGCTCATGGCTACCATCAGTTCCCGAAACCGAGCCAGCTGGTTGAAGGACAGACCGACGTCCATCGCACCGATTTGAATGGTGAGGCTGCGCGTTTTGAGCATCTCGCGGTAGTCCTCCAGTGACATGGTGAGGCGGATGAACTCGCCTACGCCCACCAGCTCAGGATCCTCTCGCTTGGAGACGTCGCGCCAGATGCGACTCCAATCGTCACTCACGATGGAGACGTCGTCGTACTCCAGCCACATGACGTTGCGCGTGCCGCTGGCCACCAGCATCCGCACTTCCTCAGGCGTACACCCGGCCCCCTCACACTCGGCCTGCGCTTTTACGTACAGCACCTGCTGCCCGGACGTCCCCAGCCCACTTCCCCGACGCGTGATGCGCACCGGACGGGTCTCGTACATTGACTGATTGCTGGACGCCTCATAGGTGGTAGAGATCGACTCCCCGCTCGTCGCACAGCCCTGGAGGCTGATCAGTCCCACCGCAAGAAAGGCGGCGGCGAGCATGGCCCTGCCAATATTTTTCGGAGTACCAGTACACATAAGTAGATCTTAATCCGGTGGAAAAGCCATTCTATCGGTACACTGCATCGGACGCCGAAAAAACTGGCGCCCGATGCAGCGTACCATCCGTAAGACACGAAATTAAGCTGTTCTCGGGATCGGCCAATTACATGCCTTGCGGCGGCCCTTCGTTAACGCGCACCTCCGTAGCCGTGCTCTCGAAGCTGATGGTGCCGGACAGCATCCCTTCCATGCCCCCCATCAGTTCTTCAATCTGCTCCCGCTGCGCCGGCGGCATCTGGTCCAACTGAGCCTGCATCTGCTCCATCTGCTGCCGCATCTGGGCAATTTCGTCCTCTGACATCACTCCGGAAAGCTCCATGCGCATGGTAAACGGGTAGCGCACGCCGTCCACGTCCTGAAAGTCGGCCAGGTTGAAGGTCATATCTGCCGTTCGGATCTCGGACTGCCCCCCAGGCATGCCCTGGCCAAAGTCACTGGTCATTTTCGACTCAATGCGCCGGATGACCTGGCTATCGGTGTCGATGTAGATGCGCACGTCCGTTACCTGGGTGCTTTCATCGAAGGTCTCGCCCTGCTCCTCTGCGAGCGCCCGGGCCAGCGGGGTCATGTCTTCGATGTACACGACCTCCACAGGCTGGCCGTCTATTGATTCCGATCCTTCGTATACTGCGCTGTCAGCGAAATAATCGGCCAGCATCGTGTTGATCAGAAAGGGATCGTTCTGCATGGGCGAGGGCACATCGTCTTGCATCATGTCGGCCATGCCGCCTTCCATGCGGGTGCGTGCCGTGAACGACGAGCCGTCTTCGGTGCGCGTGTAGTAGGTCGTCATCTGGTCAAACATTGCCATGGAGCCGCCGGCGGTGCTCACCACCGTGATGTTGTCCACCCCCTCAACGCGGTCCGCGTGGGCATCGGCGAGGTCGCGCAATAGGTCGGCAGCCGATTGGCCATACACTGAGGCAGGACCCACGAGGAGCCCGACCATCATAAAACATGCAATGAGCGAAGATCGAATAGCGTGTGGCATAGACA
>CAYFRR010000178.1:0-1338 GCA_964345505.1 uncultured Rhodothermales bacterium | reverse complement strand
GGAAGAAGATCACACAGGGTCAGCTCTGCGTCGACGCATCGACCGGCTCCAGGCGGTAGAGCCCTCCGTCCGGAGCGTCGGTGAGGACGTAGAGGTACCCGTCCGGCCCGGTTGCGACGTCCCGGATCCGGCCGATCTCATTGCGGAGCAGTTCCTCCTCATGGACGACCTCGTTGCTGTCGTTGAGCTCGACGCGCAGGATCTTCTGGTGGGCCAGCGCGCCCATGAAGAGGTGACCTTGCCAGTTAGGAAACCGGTCGCCGGTGTAGAATGCCATGCCCGAGAGGGCCGGTGATGGATCCCAGTACGTGACCGGGTCAGTAACGCCGGGCGCGGTCGCGTCCCCAATGGGCTCACGGGGCGTTCTGTAGGTGTCGCCGTAAGAGACAGCGGACCAGCCGTAGTTATTTCCGGGCTCAATCAGGTTCAGTTCATCGCCTCCGTGCGGCCCATGCTCGTGCTGCCAGATGGTGCCACCGTCGGGGGCAATCGCCATGCCTTGCTGGTTGCGGTGGCCGTAGCTAAACACTTCGGCGAGACCCTCGTCGCTCCCAACGAAGGGATTGTCCTCCGGCACTGACCCATCCATGCGGAGCCGGACGGTCGTGCCGACCGATGTGGTCGGCGTCGGAATGTCGATCACCTTTTCGCGGCGCTGCCCGCGTTCCCCCATCGTCACGAGTAACGTGCCATCGTCTAAAAACGCGATCCGGGACCCGAAGTGGTAGTTCGGCTCCAGGAAAGGCGTCTGCCGGTACACCTCCTCCACGTCGGTCAGCGCTGCGCCATCGAGGCGAGCTCGGCTGAGCACCGTGCCGCCGGTATCTCCCTCTTGCACCGTGTACGTGAAGTAGATCCAGCCGGTCGCCTCGTAGTCCGGCGCTACCCGCACATCGAGCAGGCCTCCTTGATTCTCGGCCCAGACCTCCGGCACATTCGAGAGCACGGTTCGCTGCTGCCCGCCCACAAGGTATAGCGTGCCCCCTCGCTCGGTGATGAGCATGCGTCCATCCGGCAGCCAATCAACCGCCCACGGGTGTTCGAGGCGATCAACCATCCGCACCACACGGAACGTCGCTTCTTCCGAGTCAACTTCGTCGATAACTACCTCCCCGTCAGGCAAGGTCTGAGCGGCAGCGGTCCCGCCCGGATCGGCGCCATCGCCGGAGCCACAACCCATGAGGCCAAGCAAAAGGAAGGAAATCAGCAGGTGAGGCAGGAGACGGCCTGGGGGAAGAAACATAGGGTACGCGAGGAGTGAACGGTAAAAGGGGCATTATCCAACATTTCGTGATATGCGGAGCGGCGCGTAATTCTCCGTCGCGCGTCGTATCGGAA
>CAYFRR010000177.1:2598-5287 GCA_964345505.1 uncultured Rhodothermales bacterium | reverse complement strand
GAGTCGGGGCGCGAGAAGTAGACGTACTCGAAAATGCACTGGCTGACGCCATGGCGCTGCGCCAGCTGTACGCTGGTAAAGTCGCCCGTTTTCGCGCTTTCCCGGTCGATGATGAGCACCTCGCCCGGCGCCACGTCGCGCACATACTCCGCATTCAGTATGTCAAAGGCACAGGTCTCGCTGGCGACGCAGTAGGTGGTACCTTCGCGATGAGGCTCATCGATGCGGCCGAGCGCCAGGGGACGAAAACCGTTGGGGTCGCGCACGGCAATCAGCCGATCGTCAGTAAGGAGCACGAGCGAGAACGCGCCTTCGATCTGCGTCAGCGCGTCGATGATCTGGTCCAGCTGTTGCTCCCGGCGCGACTGCGCAATGAGGTGGAGGATCAGCTCGCTATCGCTGGTGGTCTGAAAGAGCGTCCCCCGGTCGCTAAAGGCCTTCCGGATTTCCCGGGCGTTGGACAAGTTGCCGTTGTGCGCGAGGGCAATGTTGCCATCGTGGTAATGCACCACGAATGGCTGGATGTTCATGCGGTTATCGGCCGAGCCGCTGGTGGAGTACCGGGTGTGGCCAATGGCTGAGTCGCCCATGAGGCGCTCCTCAAACAGCGAGTTGTCGTCAAACACGTCCAGGACGAGCCCGAAGTCCTTGTACACAGGCATCACCGGCTGCCCGCGCTGCTCATCGAAGGTAGAGGTGACAATCCCAGCCGATTCCTGCCCGCGGTGCTGCAGGGCGTGGAGGCCGTAGTAGGCCCGACGCGCGGCATCGGAGGCATTAAAGATTCCGAAAATGCCGCAATGATCTTTGACAGAGCTCATGCGCGATGGGGGACCAGCATGGGGCTGGACATGATGAACAGAATAGAATGTGACAACGTGCAGCGCATCGGTTCGTTCGCTCGTCTATGTCTATCATTTCAGAGAAGAATAAAGCCGGTAGCCAGTAGCACTCCGAATCCGTTGGCTACCATATCGCGGTAGCTAAAAAAGCGTCGCGACCCGAGCTGCCAGTCGTACAGCTCTTTTCCCAATCCAATGGCCATGGTAGCCCCGATGGAGACAGGCAGCGCGTCCCCGCGTGTCCACTCAAGCTTGTTCTCCAGGCTATACTGGCCGCCCACGGTGAAGAGGGCGCTGAAGGTCAGGTGCTGTGCTTTATCATATGAAAACCACGGATCGACGCGTTCCTGCAGGGGCACGTGGCCCTCCGCTGGGCTATCGGTGGGGCGCCCATAGAGCAGCGCAGCCCGCAAGGCCTGCGCGCCGATGGTAGGCGGCTGCGCGGCGCACGCAAGCGGTGGAGGCTGCTCTCCCATGGGAGGCAGCTGATCTTGCTGATCCCCACGTGGCGCAGCCTGGGCACGCGGGAGGCCTGTCATCACGAAGAGGATTATGCAGAGCACCGCTGCCCAT
Organism: uncultured Rhodothermales bacterium; assembly: GCA_964345505.1. Lineage (GTDB taxonomy): Bacteria > Bacteroidota > Rhodothermia > Rhodothermales > Salinibacteraceae > Tc-Br11-B2g6-7. The sequence continues at coordinate 3,872 of CAYFRR010000177.1, read as the reverse complement.
GCCGGCTGCTTGCCTGCTGGTGGCGCAGGGCACACGCTGGGGTATGTGCGATGAGATAGCGGGCTATACATCAATCCCGGCGATATTTCCGACGATGATAATGGCGATGACAAGCGGTAAGACGTACTTCATCATGAACACCCAGACCTTAATCATCCCGGGGGTCAGCAGACTGCCCCCTTGCTGAAGCTCTTTGGCGGCTTCCGATGCACCCCAGACCCAGGCGATAAAGATGCTCAGGAAAAAGGCTCCAATCGCCAAGCCGACGCTTCCTACGAGCACATCAAGCAGGCTGAGGAAGTCGTTTGCGCCGAAGAGCCCGCCGTCGCCCAGCAAATAGCTCAGGTCGCTGAGGCCCGCCACAGCCCCTTGCGAAAGTGCCGAAGGAATGGCCATCAGAAAGACAAAGCCGCCGATGATGAGCACCGACTTCTTGCGACTCCATGCGGTTTCATCGACAAAGTACGAGACGACGACCTCCAGGAGCGAGATGCTGGAGGTGAGGGCTGCGATGGACAGCAACACGAAAAACGTGACGCTCACCAGCCCGCCGAGCGGCATCTGGGCGAAGACCTCGGGGAGGGCCAGGAAGACGAGGGCTGGACCCGAGGCGGCATCCACGCCGGTGGCGGCCAAGGCAGGGAAGATCATGAACCCGGCCATGAGGGCTACCACTGTGTTGAAGATAACCACGTAGCCTCCCGAAATGGCGATGTCCTCACTCTTTGCGAGGTACGACCCATACGTAATCATAGCGCCCATGCCCAGGCTTAGGGTAAAGAAGGCCTGCCCGAGGGCGACGATCACCAGGTCCAGGCTCACCTGTGAGAAGTCGGGCACAAGGAAAAACGCGATGCCCTCCGCGGCGCCCGGCAGGGTCACGGAGCGGAGAATCACAAGGATCATCAACACCAGCAGCACGGGCAGCAAGATTTTCGCCCAGCGTTCAATGCCTTGTTCGATGCCGCCCACCACCACGAGAAGCGTAAGGGCCAGGAAGACGGCCAGCAGCCCGATGACGAGGGTGGGGGAGGCGACAAACTCGCCAAAGGGCATGCCCGGGGCGATGACCTCCTTCACCGCGTAGCCCACCGCCCAGCCCGCGATTACGCTGTAGTAGCTGAGAATAACAAATCCCGCGAGCACGCAGAAGGCGCCCACGATGATCCAGAGCGAGCGTGGCCCCACCAGCGACATGATGGCGCCCACCGGGTTGCGTTGGCTTTTGCGGCCCAGGGCCAACTCGGCAAACAGGTACGGCATCCCGATCCCGA
>CAYFRR010000177.1:0-2498 GCA_964345505.1 uncultured Rhodothermales bacterium | reverse complement strand
TCGGAAGCGGGAGTCGATCCGTTTTCCGTAGCGTCGAGATAGGGAAGAAGATCCTTGGCATAGACAATGCCCAGGATGTTGTCGAGGTGGTCGACGTACAACGGTAATCGGGAGTGACCGCTCGCCCGAATGGTTGCAAGAGCTTCCTCCAGCGTAGACGTCACCGGGAGCGCGACCACATCCAGTCGGCTCACCATAACCTCGCGGACAGTCGTTTCTCCAAACTCAACGATGGAGTCGATCAGGTTTCGCTCATCTTCTTCAATGGAGCCATGTGCCTCCCCGATCTCTGCAATCGCACGGAGGTCTTCAAGGGAGAGCCGCTCTCCATTGGCCCGCGTGAACCGCTGTTGCAGGCGCTGCGTGAACCCTGCGATGAGCCGGGTCAGCGGAGAGAACAGACCCACGAGCACGGTCATCACGCCGGAGATCCGGCGGCTGTAAGCCACGGCGTGTTTGGTGGCGATCAGCTTCGGTGTGATCTCGCTGATCACGAGCAGCACAAAGGCCAGCACGATGACCTCCACGACGACAATCACCGCATAATTGAGGTTGTAGGCCAGGGCGACCTGTGCAGTCATCACCGCCGCCAGGATAGCGGCCGAGACGTTTACCACCGTGTTCAGCAGCAAGATGGTGATCAGTAGCTGACGGGGGGTCTCCAGCAGCTGTAGGATGCGGCCGGATGCAGGATCGTCCGCGTCCGACAACTGTTCGCGAAGCCTCCCTTGAATGGAGAACAGCGCCACTTCAGATCCAGAGAATACGGCCGAGAGCAGCAGCAGTACTACGAGAAGGAGGCCTTGTGCTGCAAAGGTTAGCCCCAGCGCCTCTGGCGTTGCGCCCAGGGGCGACTGCAGAAGAAATGAAACAAGCGCGTGGGCAGGGTCCAATCTAAAAACGGCAAATCACCGTCAGCTATGCATAAGATTCGTCACGCGCACGGTGGGCACGCGAGCGCCGAGGACATCGTGTACCCGCCAAAATCTTGCCAGGATGCACCATGCCACCAGCATGTTGTATATAACGACAGCCAGAAAAGGGCGTTTCCAAGGCGTTGCTGCGGGGTCTTCGGATGGGGGGATCAAAAAAAGCGGCACCCTGGGCGAGGGTGCCGCCTGTGCATCAGTTAAGAGCGCTGCGTCAATAGAGGGGCCCGTTAAAACGGAAGGTCGTCATCCGGTGAAAACTCGCCGCCGCCATTCTGTTGCCCACGCCCTCCGGATGGCTGCGTCTGCGGTTGGGGCTGCCGCTGATCCATGTTGTCGCCCCCACGGCCCTGATTAAAGCTATCTCGGCCGCCGCCACCACCAGCGCCGCCACGATCGCTGAGTATCATCATGTCGCGCGCCTTGATCTCCGTGGTGTACTTCGTATTGCCGTCGCGATCCTCCCAGGAGCGGGTTTGAATCGAGCCTTCGAAATACACCTGTGAGCCTTTCTTCAGGTATTCCCCACAGATCTCGGCAAGGCGGGCCCAGGCGACTACCCGGTGCCATTCGGTCTTTTCGACGAGCTGGCCGTCCGAGTCCTTGTACGACTCGTTGGTAGCCACGCTCAAGTTGCACACGGCCGTTCCACTCCCCGTGTAGCGGAGTTCGGGGTCTTGCCCCAGATTTCCGACGATGATTGCCTTGTTTACTCCTCGTGCCATCGTAACACCTCCTGTGTTTTGTTTAGAATGAGCCCCTGGCGATTCGACATGAGTCCGTGGCACCCGAAAGGATACCACCCGGTCCGTACGTGCAGTACATGAATCCACCAGGAGGCGTACATGGACGACTTCCGCGATGGAAGTTCTTACGTTCACCACCCATGATACGGGCCACGGGTGACAGCCCTGTGGCACCCCTCAACTGGCCGACCATTGCTTTTGTTTGAACGCGCCAAAGACGTCCAAGCGTATTGGGCAGAGACGAGGGGCCGAGTGCGCCAGATGGCGAACGCGCAGGGTTGGAGCGTCCGCTGAAGCGGGAGGGAAGCCTCACGAGTGGTTCGGCGAGTGGTGCTCACGTGCCCGCTCCAGGCGGTGTTCATGCGCTTCCTCGTCCGTCCGTGGGTCGCTCTCGGCATCTGCCTGATAGAGATGATGGGCGATGCGCCAGGCGTGGTAGGCGACGCGGTCGAGCCAGCGGGCGGCCTCGAGGATCTGCAGGCCACGATCGGGCGGGAGACGACCCGCAGCGAGGGCATCGAGAATAGCTGGCCGGAGAGAGCGCCGTTCCGCAGCTACGTCGGTGGCTTTCTCCGCGACACGGGAAAGCAACGCCTCCAGTGCGGCTGGGTCTTCATCGGCCGCCTCCGCAAGGGTGTCGTGTAGCTCGTGCAGGATCATGGATCCCAAGCTGCGCAAGCGCTCCAGTTGTTCTTCCGAACCTACCGAGCGAAACGGCTTTGCTTGCTCCAGGGCAGCCACCAGCCGCTCCAGGTGCTCCAGGGCATGCAGCGTCGATACATGCTGTACGTACGCCCCCTCAGAGGAAGAGAGGCCAGAGGTC
>CAYFRR010000176.1:0-5321 GCA_964345505.1 uncultured Rhodothermales bacterium | reverse complement strand
TGCTGCAGCGTGGTGAAGGCTGCCCCCGCAATGGTGGCTACGCCTGCCACGGCAAAGGCCCACCCGCGCGCAGACTGCCCGCGGTAGAACTGGCCGAGGCCCGGAAAGAGCGTGGAGCGGAGCGCGGCCTTGCCGCCGCTCACCTCCTGGGCAATCTGGAAGGACGCGGCGCTTGCGGCAGTGGGCGTGGGCACATCGCGCACCTGCAGGCGAAGATCGCCGCCCACCTGGGAGGCAAAGGCCAGCCGCACGCCCTGCTGGATGAGCGCGCCCGCGACCTCCTCATGCAGGCGCGTCGGGGCCCGGAACTGGTTGGAGATGGCGCGGGCAAAGTTGGCCTCGTTATTGACCCACCGGGTCACATCGGCCAGGTAGATGGGGTTGCTGGCGGCCTCCTCGCGGCGCACGTAGAGCAGCGAGTGCTGGCTGGGCGACGGATACCACTCGGGCCCGCGGCTCTCGTTGACGAGCACGTTGCGCACCAACCGGCGGCCGGAGTAGCCCCGGCGCAGCACGCCGCCCTGAATCCGCCCCTCCGGGCCCGTGTTGGGAATGAGCACGCCAATGTCCTGCTGCCGGTTTTCAGAGCCGCCGCCCACCTCGCTTTGCGTGATGTAGAAGGCCAGGAACCGCCCGCTAGGCGCCCACTCGGGCTTGTACTCGTTGTAGGTGCCCAGCTCGGCCGTCATCCGCACCGAGCGGGGCAGGGTTCCGCTGGCCGGGCCGCGCCATGCCGCGATGTCTAGCAGGCTCACGCCCCAGTTGGCGAGCCCCCCGGCTTCTTGCTGCGACTGGTAGGCGATGTACTGCCCGTCCGGCGACCAGTCGGGGTGGAGGTCGCCGCGCGGGTTATTGGTGAGGCGGACCGGACTCGCATCCGCAACCGCCCCGGAAAAGAAGCGCTCCACGTTTGGGAACAGGTACAGATTGTAGCCCGCCGTCTCGGTGGTGCTGCCGCTGAAGACGAGCTGCTTCCCGTCGGGCGACCACTCGGGCAAGCCGGCCTGCCCCTGAAACGGCAGCGGGACCACGCGGTCGGCCACCTCGCCATCGGACGAGACGTAGGACAGGTACAGCCCGTAGCCGCCGTCTCCGGCGCTACTTACGAAAGCAAACCACTGCCGCCCGCCGGGGTCGAGCACGGGCCGCCACACCAGCTGCCCCTCAATGAGGCGAAGGGGCTGCTCCGATCCGCCAAAAAAGTCCTCCAGCGCCTCCTCGTCCTCATCGTCGCTGCCTGCCGTGGCCGTAATCTGCTGGACGGTTCCGTCGGCCTGATTGTAGAGGAACAGCTCGCGGATGTCTGTGACCTGGCGCTCGTAGGCCAGGAGCGCCCGGTTGGATGGACTGAACGTGGGGCCAAAGATCTTACCGGTCCGAAGCTCTTCGGGGGTTTCCTCATCGTCCTGCGCGTGGGCCTGGTGGAGCCCGCCCGCAACGAGGAGGAGCGCGGTGAGAAGCCCGTGCAGGATGACCGTACGCGGCATGAGCCAACTCATAGAAGGGTCGGTAGGGTTAGTTGGTGGTGCGGAGGAGGGTGCGAATCTCTTCGAGCTTTTGGTTGGCGTCCTGGATTCGTGGCTGGAAGCGGCCTTCCAGTTCCGGTGGCACCGACTCGACGAAGCTGAGGAGCGACTGCAGCGCGCGCCGGCCCTGCCGGAGCTTCTGGTTTCGGCTCTGCGTGCCGACCGCCTGGCTGTGCAACGCTGCCCCGCGCAGGTACTGCACCTCAAGCGTGATGGGCAGGCGCCGGTCGGCCGGGATTTGGTAGCGCAGCCGGTCTACGCGGTCCAGGTGGCTGTCTACTTCCTCGTAGTTCTCGGTGTCAAAAGCAATGCGCGCCAGGTTGAGGTGGGCTTGGTACCGGGTCGGGTCCTGCTCCAGAACGGTTTCATAGGCCTGCACGGCTCGCTCATAGTTCTCGCGCTCCTTCCAGTAGAGCTCCCCGAGCCGGCCCTGGACGCGCAGAAACCCGCCCGTGCCTTGCACGTCGCTGGACGAAGCGGCCTGCTGGTAATTACGGAGCGCACGCTCGTAGTCTTCTTCCTGATACGCCTGGTCACCGAGCTCCACGTACCGCGCGCCCGGCACGTCCGACGCGTTCTCCCTCGTGGATGCCTCGGCGCCGGAAGCCTCGGCCTGAGACGCTTCTGACAGCTCGATCATCATGGACTCGCGCCGCATCCGCTCCATATCCAAGGGGCGGTCGGCCTCTTTGGTGGCGTAGCCGTCTTTCGAGGCCGTCCACGTATACTGGCCGGGGGGCACCGAGAAGCTCACGGGCGTGACCTCTTCGTAGCGCTGGCCCGTCTCGGTGTTGCGCACCGTGACCCTGACTCGCGTGGGCGCCGATGTAAACTCAAGGGTGCGCGTCTGGTCGTATGTGGTTTGCGTACTGGCCGAGCGCGTGTTCGACGACGATTCGCGTTCAGCATCCTGGCCTTGCTCGCCCTGGTTGGGCCGGTCCTGGGAGGATGAGCGCGTGGAGGGGGGGTCCGGCGTGGAACGCGATGGCTGCCGGCTATTGTATGCGGGGTCCTCCTGCGACGCACCGCCTGCATTGGCGCCTTGCTGCTCGCCCGCCTCGGCGTCGGGCACCGAGGCTACGAACGGCGCGAAGAGGCTGTCGATTTCCTGCAACTGATCTTGCCGATCCCGCGCCGCCATGGAACCATTTGCGCCCGACCGGTTCTGTTGCGCGGCGGGACCGTTTGCCTCTTCCGAGTCCGATGACCCGCCACACGCCGCGAGGCCGCTAATCAGCAGGAGCCCGAGGGTGCACGTTGCTGCGAGCACCAGCAGTGAAGACCGTGTGTTCATGACTGTGTCTTGCGAGTTCTGGGAAGTGCTACTCGGTGAGCGGAGCGCGCCTGCGCTACTACCGGCCGCCGCTACGCTTGCGCCCCGGGCCGGACGGGTTCGCACGGATGGAGTCGATGTCGGTGGCTTCCAAGGTGATCTCGCGCCCGAGAATGATGTAAATGGTGTCTTGAACGGCCTGCCCCGGCGTGCTTACCTTCGTGCGCCCGCTGACGCCCTCGCCGCCCACCTGGCGTCCCACGAATGTGTACTCGGGGTCTGACAGGGGCGTGAAGATGCGGAAGTAGCCCTGCGCGTTGGCCTGGGTGCTCGTGACCAGGGGCTGCGTTTCGACGATGGCGTTGGCCACCCCGGAGCTGTCCGGTGCAATCACGCGGCCCTGCGCGTACACCGTGCGGTCGGTGTTTTGCGTCGCTCCCATCGTCCCCATCGGACTGCCGGGTCGCGTGGAGGAGCTGGACGAACTGCATCCGACAAGCAGCGCCGCACACAGCAGGGCCATTGTAAACAAGCCCCCCATGCTCCGACAAACCGAACGGCGGCATTGCACGCAATCATTCATAATCCTAAGCCTAATCAATGAGTACGTCCGCGGATGTGATGCCAGGCGCGGTGATGGCTCGCGGGGTCGCGTCGCCACACACTCCCGTTCCCTGGTGCATAGCCATCCAAGCGGTGGATGGGTCGTGCTCTCTTTTCTATCGTAATCTCTACATCATTTTTACCGTGCGCAGAGCGGCACTGCCGGGGTCAAAAAGAGAAGCCGGCCGGCCAAAGCCCCTCCGTGCACCCAAGACGGGAGATGAAGCGTGCCGTATCAGGGGATTATTCATGCGCACGTTGCGGGGCATCCGCAAAGCACTTCATAAGATCGTCAAACAGACCCTGGTTGTCAAATTCCGTCTGCGCGGCTCTCGCCCTGCCTATCCGGTTATTTTTTCGTGGCAGAAGAGGGAGCGGCGCCTGCCCATGCGGGGCGCGTGCACGGGGCTACGCGTCCACGGGGAGGACCCAGAACTTCAGCGCCTCGGCGTACTGCTCTTGCCACCCCTGCACGGGCTCATCGGTGCGCAGGTTGAAGCGGCTCTCTTGGCCCCCTGGCCCCAGCACGGCCTGCACCTGGCCCGAGCGGCGGTCGAGCACAAAGACGTACGACTGCTCGGGGCTGGCAATCTGATTGGCGTTGGCTTCAAACCGGATCTCGCCGTTTTGCACGCCTCGCCGGAGCGCCTGGCGAAGCGCATCGGCCCCGCGCACACCCGAAAGGCTGGCAATAGAGGCCGGCACCGACGGCGGCTGCGCAGACGACGTCGCGGGCGCCTGCGTCTCGGCGCGCGGCTGCGACGGGCCGGCTACCTCGGCCGAGGCATCGGCGGGGGCCGTGTCATCGCCGCCCGCAAACAGCCCGGCGACGCTGGGCGCGAAGAAGTATCCGCCCGCCAGGACCGCTACTAGCAGGGCCGCCATGGCCGCGAGTGTCCCCACCTTGCTTTTGGGCGTCATCGCCGGCCCTGCAAGGCCATTTCCGCTTTCCGACGACGCCGCGGCGTCGTCGGACGGGGGCAGTACCACACGATCGTGGGACCGGCTGTCGTTAAAATCTTCGATGGCGGTCTGCATCTCGGATGCGCTCTGGAACCGCCGCGCCGGGTCTTTCCGGATGGCTTTCTCCACAATGTTGATCAGCGGGCGCGGGAGGTCGGGGGCGAAGGACCGAAGCAGGGGCAAGTCCTTTTCCACAATGGTGCGCATGATGGTGTACTCGGTGCTCCCGTCCTCGAACGGCAGCCGCCCCGCCATCATCTCGTAAATGGTCATGCCCACCGAGTAGATGTCGCTCCGGTGGTCCACCTGCCCATTGCCCTTCACCTGCTCGGGCGACATGTAGTTGAGCGAGCCGTACACGCTGCGCGTCACCGTGCGGGTAGGATCGCCCGAGGTGTTGACCTTGGCCAGGCCAAAGTCGGTCATCTTGACGCGCGTGCCGTGGGCCAGGACGATGTCGGTGAGCAGAATGTTGTGCGGCTTGAGGTCACGGTGGATGACGCCGGCCCCGTGCGCGTGCTCCAGCGCGGTGAGCATCTGATGGATGAGCGGCAGCGATTCCTGCCACCGCATCCCTTCCGGCTCGATGCGCTGCTTCAGCGTGCCGCCCTCCACGTACTCCATCACGATGACGAGGCCGTACTCGGTCTGCTGCAGCGTATGGATCTCTACGATGTAGGGGCTGTCGATGCGGGCCAGCGCCCGCGCCTCCGACCGGAAGCGCTGCAGGAACGACTTGTCGTCGGCCAGCTGCGTGTTGATGCGTTTGAGGGCCACCGGGCGCTCCAGGGCCACCTGCTCGGCCTTGTAGACGACGCCCATGCCGCCGCGGCCAATGACCTCTTCGATGCGGCAACCGGCCACCTCTGTGCCAATCATTGAATCGTTCATGTCGCGCTCGTATTGGTCTGAATCTGAATACACAACCGGAACGGGGATTTGCGTTGAAAAAGCGA
>CAYFRR010000175.1:0-5354 GCA_964345505.1 uncultured Rhodothermales bacterium | reverse complement strand
GATGCAGTCAATATCGTGGGTCTCCGCATAGCGCAGGATGGCGGGCCCCGGGGCCGCGTCACGGATGACTTCGTGTTTCATCCGCACGTCATCCGGATCGTAGCCCGCCGTTTGTATCGTTTCCTCTGATCGCTGGCGGAGCCGCGTGCGGATGCGGTCCAGGGGGGTGGCCTGCGCTTCCGGCGGATCGAACGGGTTGGGATCCAGCACGTCGGCGAAGAACGTGTGGACCTCCCCATCCTGCGTACGGGCCAGCGTGAGGGCCAGCCGCAGGGCGGGGTCCGATCCGGACGAGAAATCGCGCGCGAGGAGCAAGCGTTTTAGTTGAGCCATGGGCACTGGGGGGCTTGGTGGTGATATGAGGAGCAAAGGTATGAAACCGGAGGATAGCATGCAGCATGCCCCGCCCCGGGTGGGACGTGCGTGGCAGACGCATTCTGGTGTGCGTGATTTCCCCACGTCGGGAGCCGGTGCAGCAGTGCGCTGGCCGCCCGTGGGTCCGAGGAAGCGAGGAAGGGAGGGGGCGAGGAGGCGAAAGGGGGTGTGGGCGTCTGAGCGTTTGGGGGATGCATCGAGGCGGGAAGCTCCAGTTCGGTGCCTCACGCTAATTCTTTCTGTCGCAAGGGCTCTGTACGTGATCAAGACCAACCGCTCCACCGTGATCAGCCGTGCCCCACCACCGTCCTCCTAAGCGCAGGATCGTCCCGCGATCCGAAGACGAAGGGGGTAGTTCGTCTTCACTCGTTTCACTGGCTGCGCTCACCATAACGGGCCGAGGAAACGATGCGGGAAGGACACGAGGACCGGACGAAACAAGGATTCCCAGGGTGCCCCCGGCTTACCGCACGCTGCGATAGCCGCCCTCCACCCCGCGCGGCGAAAGCACCAGTTGCCACACCTGGTTGCGCCGCGCACGCATCGAGCCGGCGCTCTGCAGCAGGTAGTAGCGCCACATGCGCCGGAAGCGCTCGTCGTAGGCGTGGGCAATTTCGTCCCAGGTCTCCTCGAAATTGGCAGTCCAGGCCATCAGCGTGGGGTCGTAATCTGCGCCGAAGTTATGCCAGTCCTCCACCGTGAACCGTTCTTCCAGCGCGTCGCCCATCTGGCGCACGGACGGGATATTTCCTTTAGGGAAGATATACTTCTCGATCCACGGCTCGGTGATCGTCTCCGTCTTGTGCCGCCCGATCGTATGAAGCATTGACAGGCCGTCATCTGTCAGGCAGCGCTGCACGACGTCCATGTACGTCTCGTAGTTTTTGTAGCCCACGTGCTCAAACATGCCGATAGAGACCACCCGGTCGAAGGTGTCGTGCACCTCGCGGTAGTCCATGAGCTCAATGCGGACGGGCCAGCCCGCGCACCGCTCGCGCGCCAGGGCGGCCTGCGCCTCCGAGATGGTTACCCCGACGACGTCCACCCCGTAATGCTCCGCAGCAAAGACGGCGAAGCCTCCCCAGCCACAGCCGATGTCCAGCACGCGCATGCCGGGTTCCAGCATCAGTTTTCGGCAGATGAGGTCGAGCTTCGCCTCCTGGGCCTCATCCAGCGTCTCTGCGTCACGCCAGTACCCGCAGCTATAGATCATGCGCTCGTCGAGCATGCGAATGAAGAGGTCGTTTCCGCGGTCGTAATGGACCTGCCCGACCTCACGGGACCGCGCAATGCTCTGAAGATTAAGCACCCGGGCCCGCGCCACATTCCACACATGCCGCCAGGACCACTTGAACTCGGCGCCGAGATCCTTGCGGAGCACCCGGTAGAAGAACTCGTCGAGCGCCTCGCAGTCCCACCAGCCTTCCATGTAGGTTTCGCCGGCCGCGAGCGAGCCCTCGGCCATCACCCGTTGGTAGAACCGGTCGTCGTGCACCTGGATGTCCCATGGGCGATCTCCATTGATGGTGATGCCCGTTCCCTTCAATAGCCCTTCCACCGTTTCGCGATCGTCGGGCGTTTTCTTATCCACCGTGTGAGCCATGACAGCACCTCGCGACGTCAATGTTGGAAGCCCCCTCGTCCCGAAAGCCCCCCAGACCGCAGGGGATCCGGGTCGAAGGCCGTGCACTCGCAAGATAGAAAACAGATAGGACATTCGCGTACGGCTCGGCTCTTGACCGCGGAGGCCGGGCATTTGGGAAGAGCTTGTGCAGAGCGTAGCGTGGGCTTTACGCCGAGCCGTAGAGTCCGTATGTTGCCGTCCGTTTCATCTCCGCGTCGTGCGGAGCCCGTTGTTTTTCTTTGGTTTGGACGTGTTGTACATGGCTGTATCCGCTTCGGCGCTTCCGGGGCTCTCCCCCGCTCCTCATTTCTCGCTTCGCGAAGGGCAGGCTGCCTTTCTTCATAAACTGGCAGAGGCCTTCGGTCGGGGCGAGCGCAACCACCTCGGCGTGTTTGTGCCCGGCTACGGCAAGACGCTCACCGCGCTGGCCTCGTTTTTGGTCGCGCGGGACCTGGGCGTGTGCGACCGCCTCGTGGTGTTCGTGCCGCGCGGCAACCTGCGCGATCAGTACGCCGACGCCGACGAGCTGGCGCAGATGCTGCGCTGGCTGGGCGGGCCGCCGCTCCCGTTCTGCGTGGCGGACCGCAGCGAGGTGTTCGTCAAGAACCCCGACATCCCCATTCTCGTGGCCACCTACCAGTACGCCTCGGGCCAGACGGGCAACCGCGCCCTCAAGCGCTACTGCACGCAGGGTACGCCGCTGTTCGTCCTGGACGAGATCCATCACCTGCCGGAGGAAGGGGCCTGGTCTGATGCCGTCGCGCAGCTGCCCCACACGGCGCTGGTCGGCCTCTCGGGCACGCCCCTCCGCGCCGATGGCAAGCCGCTCTTCGGGGTGCCGCACGAGGTCGTCACGCACGACGACGGCAGCAAGGAGCACCTGTACGAGGCGCTGCACGAGGTGAGCCTGCGGGATGCCCATGCGGAGGGCGAGATCCTGAAGCGCATCGAGGCGCATGTGGTCGATTACGAGATCACGATGGTGGAGGAAGACTCCGGCCGGCAGGTGCACTGCACGCTGGCAGAGCTCAAGGATGAGATCTCGCGGGAAGATGTGGACATCGACCGGTACTTCGCGCGGCGCCATCTGCGGTTTCACGATGTGTACCTGGAGACGCTCCTCGGACCGGCCATCGCGCGGCTGCAGTCGAAGCGCGCGCAGCACACAGGCGCCCACGGCCGCGACGTGCGCAACCATCAGCTGCTCGTCATTTGCATGAGCAACCGGCACGCCGCCGACGTGCTGGCCTTCATCCAGCGGCGCTACAGCTGGTTCAGCGCCACCCGCATCGGGCAAGACGTGCCCGAGCAGACGCGCGAGGAGCGCCTGGAGGCCTACCGCAACGGCAACGTGGACATCATGGTGCAGGTGGACATGATTGGCGAAGGCACGGACATCAAGACGATCAGTGTGATTGCCAAGCTGGACCTCGTGGCGGCCCGGTCGAAGTGCCTGCAGCAGATCTTCCGTGGGATGCGCTATTACGCCCCGTGGAGCCCCGGGGCCAACGTGTGCGACGTGTTTGCGTCGGGCGACCTGGGCGTGTCGGATACGCTCGACTGGATGACGCGCGAGGTGCAGGCCGGCATGGGGGCGCGGGTGAGCGACGAGACGCGCACCTCCCCCGAGAAAGCCACGGAGCCGACGGAGCGCTCTTCCTGGGCGATGACGGCCGTGAGCGAGCGGCAGGTGGAGACGCACCGGCTGGAGCTGGAGCACAGCGGGCAGATGCGCGTGCGGCGGGGCGCCTTTCAGCACGACGCCCCGGAGGCTATGGACATGAAGGCGCAGGAGGAAAAGCTGCGCAAGGAGTGTGCAGCGCTGGCTACCGAACTGGCCTACACGCTGCAGGACCGCGGCCAGCGTGTTCACATCCGCGACATCCACGCGCAGGCAAAACAGCGGTTTGGCAAGGCGCAGGCCGGCATGAGCCTACGCCTCCTCCAGCAGAAGAAACGCTGGCTGGAGCGCTGCACCCGCATAAAACGGCTTGTGTGATTGGGTGTGCACGGGCGCTCCTGTCACAGGTCAGGGCAGGGCCACCACCAGCGAGGCATGCGGCGCGAGGTGCAGGGTGCCGTCGGCGCGGATCTCTGCGTCGTCGTGGGAGCGGTAGCGGACATCGCCGGTGTCGTGGTGTGCCTCGTCGAGCATCACCTCCAGCGCCTCGGTGCCGATGTTGTGGGCCACGAGCAGGCGCTCGTCTTCATGCACGCGTTCAAACAGCACGAGCGCATCGTGCAGGTCCTCGGTCGTGACGAGTTCGCCGATGCTGAGCGCCGGGCTGTCGGTGCGCAGGGCGATCATCTGGCGGTAATAGTTCAGCATGGAGCCCTCATCCTCCGCCTGCACCGACACGGGGTCGACGGTCTCGTCCGTGCTGTACTCGGGCTCAATCCACGTGGTACGCATCTCATCTTCCGCCTGGGGCGCCCACAGCATCGGCTCGCGGATATTTTCGTCCGGCTTCATGCCATACATGCCAATTTCCTCGCCATAGTAGATGTACGGCGCGCCCGGTAGCGTGAAGAGCAGGGCAGTCGTCACGCGGGCCTTGGCCTTGTCATCCAGCACGCTCAGAAAGCGGTCCTGGTCGTGGTTGGTGATAAAGGTCGCATCAACGAAATCGTCGGTCACCTCCGCGTAGGCGTCACGGATGGTGGCGTGGCGGTAGACGAGGCTGTCGTGCGCACCACGCTCCACGCCCTCCCACATGCCGTAGGCGACGTCAAAGTTAAACTGTGCAGGCAGACCCGAGAGGAACGGCGCGATGGTCTCCGGCGCGTCCCACACCTCCCCCACCAGGTACACGTCCGGATTTACAGCCTCCATCTCGGCCCGAAATTCGTCCCACCAGGCATGGTTATCCTCCATGCGATCGTCGGCGAAGATGTGCTTGGCCGCGTCCAGGCGAAAGCCATCGACGCCCTTCTCCAGCCAGTGCCGGCCGATGGCAAAGATGCTATCCTGCACGGCCGGGTTGTCATAGTTCAGGTCGGGCATCCCGCTCCAGAAGTACGCGTAGTAAAGCAGGTCATCGTACGCATCGGTCGGGTTCCAGCGCTGCAGGTTGTCGGAGTCGGGCCCGGTTTCATCGACCATGGTACGCTCGATATCTCCCCGCGCGCGCCACTCATAGAAGTCGAAGTAGGGGCTGGTGCTATCGGCGAGGGCGGCCTGAAACCACGGATGCTCGTTGGAGGTGTGGTTCACCACGAGGTCGATCACCACGCGGAGGTCGCGGGCATGGGCTTCCTCCAGGAAGGTCTCAAAGTCCTCCATCGTCCCGTAATCTGGGTGGATTTCCCAGTAGTTAGTGACGTCGTACTTGTGGTAGGTGGGCGACGGGTGGAT
>CAYFRR010000174.1:2143-5362 GCA_964345505.1 uncultured Rhodothermales bacterium | reverse complement strand
TGCCAGCTCATGCGGCCTGCTTCGCTCTGATCCGGTCTTGCACCCAGGTTTCAGCCGCATCGATGGACTCCACCACGGTGTAAGGTGCAGGCATGGCCCGCATGGCGAAGATGGCGCGGATGATGGACCGAATAAACGCGGAGCTGATAACGAACGCTGTGCCCGCCAGCTGCGCTTCAATCTTCTCCGCATGGGTGTCCATCCACTCCGCCTGGCGCTTACGCAGGCTCCGGGGCAGGTTCAGGGCCTCTCGCGCGTCGAACACGATGCCGAAGACCTCGCCCCGGTCGTAAAGCGCGTCGAGCGTCTGCAGGTATTCCTCAAAGGTCTCCTCGGTGGGTTTTCCGGTAAAGCGAATCGTGACCAGGGGAAAGTGCTGGTCGTCCATCTCAAAGTAGGACATGACGCAAGGGGCCGTTAGGGCGGGTAAGCGGAAGTGCTGGTGGGCACCCCTCTGCAACCGGCGCTGGCCTCAAAGGGTCGCCGTCAGTCGTCGCTCAGGTAGAGGTAGCCTTCGTTGGCCAGCTCAGCCAGCAGGAGGAGCAGCTGCCCGTCGTCCAGGAACGGGGCGAGTGCGGCGCCGTCAAGGCGCGGGCTACTGGTGAGGGTGACCGCCAACTGCGCAGCGGCACCGCTGAGGGTGTACGCCCGGCCGCATACAAACAGCGTCACCTGCCCCTCGCCGTGGGTGATGTGCGCGAAATGGGCAATAGCGCTGCGGCGCAGGCGGCCTCCCTGCTGAACGGCCTGCCGGATGTCTGACGGCTTGATGCGCTCCTCCGGGAGCGGCGGACGGGCGCCCCGGGTTGGCTGCGTGAGGTAGCGGCCCAGCCAGTGATCCAGCGTGGCATCGTCGCGGAGGGCCTCGCGGAGGAGCGTGCGCAGCGCCGCGCGTTCGTCAGCGGTGATTTCGCCGGTGTGGGTGCGGGCCGGCGGCGCGGGGTCAGCATACCGGACATCCGCCGCTACCAGCGCATCGGCAGCCCCACCTGCGGCTTGCAACAGCTCCGTACGCGACGGCGCCCGAAACCCGATGGAGTAGGTCATGCAATCGTTCAGCGCGACCCCGTAGTGCGGCACGCGCGGCGGCAGGTAGAGCAGATCGCCCGGCTCCACCACCCACGTGGCCTCCGGCGTAAACTCCTGCAAAATCCGCACGTCAGCATCCGGGACGAACGCTTCCTCCGCTTCAGGAATCGGGTCGTAGCTGATCTGCCAGCGCCGCCGCCCTTCGGCCTGCAACAGAAAGACATCGTAGCTATCCACGTGCGCCCCGACGTTTCCGTGCGCTGGCGCGTAGCTGATCTGCACATCGTCGATGCGCCAGTTGGGGACGAAGCGGAACGGCTCCAGCACATCTGCTACCGCTGGCACCAGCCGATCCACCTCTTGCACCAGCAGCGACCAGTGCGTGGGGGGCAGCGACGTAAATTCTTCCACTGCAAAGGGCCCAAAGCGCATCTCCCACGGATACGCGCCCCCCTCCTCCAGCACGAGGCGCGCCGTGCTTCCCTCTTCACATGCCAGCCCGGCGAGCTCTTCTGGCGAGAGCGGCGACGCAAAATCGGGCCATGCGTTACGGATCAGCAGCGGTTGCTGCTGCCAGTAGTCGCGCAGGAAAGCTTCGGGCGTGAGGTCGCCAAGGAGCACTTCGGGCACAGGTGGGGTCATGCCGTACCGGTACGGGTTAACAGGCCGAGTAGAAGACGAAAAGCAACATCAACATCACAAACAGGGCCGCCGTAGCCTTTGTGGTGGGCTTCTGCTTCGGGTACTCGTAGCCACAGTACGGGCACACGTCCGGATGCTCGTCACGGTCCACGTCGAGCGCACACGAGGGGCATTCCTTGACGCCGCGGGGCATAGGCAAAGGGCGGGCAACTGCGAATGGAGGGGGGCTTCCACGAGAAGCGGATCGGCAGGGCTATGCTCCCGGCAGCACCAGGGCTGGCGGTTACAGCTGTTGGCTGAGCTCCTGCAGGAGAGCTTCCTGCTGCTGGTCGGTGAGGTCATCGATGGCCTCGGTCGGCGGGCGATGCGGCGCCTCCTGCTTCGGGCGCAGGAGTTCGCTGAGTACCCAGAACAAGGCCGCGCCGAGACTGGCGCTGAGCAAAACTTTCGATAGCTTTTTCATGCGAACGATCAGGTTGAATGAGGGCCAGGCATGAGCGATGCGACGGCGCCTGTGCCACTTCGCGCGACGCGAGATGCTGCTCTCTGCGGTAGAACCGGGGACGGCGTAGACACACCGTTAGACGCACTATGTAGTGTCGTATGGTATCGGAGCGATACCATACGCATTCAAGTTGGGGCAGGCCCGCCCGATCGTCGCATGTAAGCTGTGCCCCGTAGTGTTGCAACAGCCCTCTCATGAGGCGCTCTACATGACGGGTACCGCTCCGCGCGGTTTCCCCTGCGGCCGCCCCTGTCGTTTGCCTGTGTTGGCACTGTTATCGTTCACACCGCAATTGTTCACAGGATCCTTCGCATCTTTGCCTGCAGAGTCGTTATTCTACACGTCCGCTATCCCACGGCCCTTCCCTTCTCTGTGATGCACGACTCGATCGTATCTGCTACAGACTTTTCCGAAGCCTCCACCCGCGCCCTCACCTTCGGGGCCGACATGGCCTCACGCCTTAGCGCCTCGCTGCACGTATTGCATGTAGTCCCTGATGAGGGGGGATACACCACGAAACCGGAGTTGCCGATGCACGATGCAGAACGGCTGCGGCGCAACCTCACCGAGCAGTTGGCCGACGTCCTTCCTGAAGACGTAGCGGAAAACGAGGAGGCCGTGGACGCGACCAAAGCGCTGGTGGGAAGCCCTGACGTGGCCGACGCAGTGGAACGGTATGCCACAGAAGTGGCCGCCGGGCTGCTCGTCATTGGTACGCATGGGCGGGGCGGCGTCCGGCGCCTGCTGCTGGGGAGCGTTGCAGAGCGCATCATCCGCCACACCACGCGCGACGTGCTGGCTGTACGGAGGCGGGCACGTACGGGCCCTATCAAGCACATCCTCGTACCAGTAGACTTCTCTGTGCACAGTGAACAGGCCGTGCGCCGGGGCAAGCAGCTGGCCGCGCTCTACGACGCCCGTGTGTCTCTCCTGTTTGTGGCCGAGCAGCGCACCGTACCGGTGTTCTCTGATACCGGCCTGCCTTCGTTCACGGTACGAGAGATGGACGATACGATGGTGGAAAACGCTCCTCGCGCGCTGGC
>CAYFRR010000174.1:0-2043 GCA_964345505.1 uncultured Rhodothermales bacterium | reverse complement strand
CTCCCCCAAAGAGAACTCCCCCAAAGAGGGCTCCGACGACAGCGCCCACGAAGACGCCGCCGTCGAAACAGCGCATCACGTCCGGCGGGGCGGCGTAGATGAGGCGATCATCGACTTCGTGGAGGAAGAAACCGTAGACCTCATCGTGATGGGCTCCCACGGCGTAAGCGGCACCGAGCGGAAGCTACTCGGCAACACCACGGCTCAGGTGCTCCGGAGCGCCTCCAGCCCGGTATACGTGGTCGCTGCCACTCCTGCAAGCGACAGCTAACCTCGTGTTCTCATCACCTCACGCCCCCTGTTCATGTCGCTCCGGCTTGCTGAAATCTACCTGCCCGCCGATTACGAAGGTGACCTTCCCCTGGACGAGGACCATCCGGCTCTTGGGCGGTGGGAGCTTACCACGACAGACGACGACCGGCTCGTGCGCGTCCTTCTCGAAACCGGTGACACGGAATCGTTTCTGGACGAACTCGAGAACACCATCGGTGCGAAAACAAACTACCGTATTGTGCTAACAGCGGTAGAAGCAACGGTGCCTCGGCCTGAAGATGAGGAGGATGAGGAGGATGAAAAGAAAAGAGGGGCAGCCGATCAGGAAGCAGAAGAAGCAGATGATGAGGCTGATTCCAGTGCGTCCCGTATCAGCCGAGAGGAATTGTACCAAGATGTCAACGAGTCGGTACGTGTGACCTCTACCTACTACATTCTGGTCATCCTCTCCACCATCGTGGCCGCCGGGGGGATGATACGGGACAACGTGGCTGTCGTAATCGGAGCTATGGTGATTGCGCCGCTCATTGGGCCGAGCATCTCGATATCGCTGGCTACCACGCTGGGGGATACGGACCTCCTGCGCCGCAGCGCTCAGGTGGCCGTCGGGGGCCTGCTGTTGAGCCTGGGGCTCTCGGTGCTGGTGGGCTTAGTGATGCCTTTCGACCCGACGGTAGGGGAAATTGCCACCCGTACCGAGGTTGCGCACGGGGACGTGGTTTTAGGTCTGGCTGCAGGAGTCGCGGGGGCCATTTCGTTTACGCGGGGAGTCTCCGCCGCCCTCATTGGGGTCATGGTGGCGGTAGCGTTGCTCCCTCCTACCGTAGCTACGGGATTACTGGCCGGTGCTGGTGAATGGGGCCTCAGTATCCGGGCGGCCCTTCTGCTACTTACCAACGTCTCCGCTGTTAACCTGGCAGGCGTGCTAACCTTCATTCTACAAGGCATCCGGCCAAACCGCTGGTATGAGGCCGAGCAAGCCCGGGCGGCTACGCGCAAGGCCATCGCTGGCTGGGTACTGGCGCTCGTCCTACTGGTCATCGCCATCGCCGTCGCATCGGGCTGGCCCATCGAGGTGCTGTAGGGCACCGTTCGATGAACCCTCCGCAAACCCGACGATGCCATAGGCAGCGCCGGAAACCATTTCTACAAGCCGCCGTGACATGGCGCTACAACGGTGGCGTGGCCGAGCGGTTAGGCAGAGGCCTGCAAAGCCTCGTACGGCGGTTCGAATCCGCCCGCCACCTCTACACCCTTTCGGCTCTTCGGCCGAAAGGGTTTTGTTTTACTGAGCCTTGCCGGACATGAACACGCGCACCGTACTTGGCCTTGTGGGATGGCTTGCGCTCTGCTTTGGCATAGCGGCCCTGGGTGGCGTCGCCACTGACACCGGCACGTGGTACCAGGAGCTCACGCGCCCCACGTGGAATCCGCCGGGTTGGGTCTTTGGCCCGGTGTGGACCCTCCTGTACACGCTCATGGCCATTGCTGCGTGGGGCGTATGGAAAGAAACCGGCTTTCGCGAGGAGGCCGTTCCGCTCGCCCTGTTTGGCGTGCAGCTGGCCCTGAACGGCCTCTGGTCATGGCTCTTCTTTGGGTGGCAGTTGCCAGGGTGGGCCTTTGCCGAAATCCTGGTGCTGTGGACCGCCATTGCCGCCACGCTCCTGGCCTTCTCCCGCGTCAAGGCGTGGACTGGCTACCTGCTGGTGCCGTACCTGCTGTGGGTTAGCTATGCGGCAGCGCTCAATGGCTGGATCTGGTGGATGAACT
>CAYFRR010000173.1:0-5373 GCA_964345505.1 uncultured Rhodothermales bacterium | reverse complement strand
CACACTCCCATACCCCCACACTCTCACACGCCACATGTTGCGTTCGCTCTACGTCCGTGACTACGCCCTCATCGAGGAGCTGGAGGTGGCGTTTGGCAGCGGGCTGAACATCATCACGGGCGAGACGGGCGCGGGGAAGTCGATCCTCATCGGCGCACTCAACATGATCATCGGCGAGCGGGCCTCCACCGATGTGGTGCGCACGGGCGCCAAGAAAGCGGTGATCGAGGGCATCTTCGATGAGGCCGACACCGCCGAGATCCGGGCGCTGCTCGAAGAGAACGCCATCGAGCCGCAACCCCACCTTATCCTGCGGCGGGAGATCACCCACAGCTACAGCCGGGCCTTCATCAACGACACGCCCGCCACGGTACAGCTCCTCCGCGAGGTTGCGGCCTTCCTCATCGACCTGCACGGGCAGCACGACCACCAGTCGCTGCTGCGCACCGAGACGCACCTGGCCCTGCTCGACAACTTCGGGAGCCTGGGCGGGCTGCATGCGCACTACGAGGCGCAGTACGCCGAGGTCGACGCCCTCGTCCAGAAGCGCAGGGAGCTGAAGGCGCGCGAGCGGGAGCTGACCCAGCAGAAAGAGCTCTACGAGTTTCAGCTGGAGGAGATCGACCACGTCAACCCGCAGCCCGGCGAGGAAGACGAGCTTAATGCCGAACGCCGCGTGCTGGAGAATGCGGAGCAGTTGTACGCTTCCACCGCCGACCTCTACGAGATGCTCTACGAGGGCGATCAGGCGGTGCACGACCTGCTGGTGAAGGCGCGCAACGAGATCCAGGACCTGGCCCGTATCGACGACGTGTTTGAGGACAGCTTCTCCGAGATCAAGTCGGCGCAGATCATGGTCTCGGAGATCGCCAAGTTTCTGCAGGACTATAACGCGCGCATCGAGTTCAACCCGGAGCGGCTGGAGACCATTCGCACACGGCTGGGCGAGATCGACCGCCTGAAGCGCAAGTACGGCGGCACGCTGGAGGCCGTGCTGGCCCACCGCGAGGAGATCGGGGAGCAGTACGACCTGGCCGCCAACTTCGAGGACGCCATCGACCGCCTGGACGAGGAGCTCTACGAGGCGCAGCAGGCCCTCTCAGATACGGCGCTGCGCCTGTCCGAGAAGCGGCATGAGGTCGCCGAGCGCATCGAGCACGCCATCGTCAGCGAGCTGGCCGAGTTGGGCATGCCGGACAGCCGCTTCGCGGTCCGCTTCACCCGGCAGCCAAGCGCCGAAGGGTGGATCCGCCTGCCGCAGGGCGATGACGAGGTCCGCTTCGAAGCGTTCCAGCACGGCGTCGATCAGGTGGCCTTCCACATCAGCACCAACGTGGGCGAGGACGTGAAGCCCCTCAAGAAGGTGGCCTCGGGCGGGGAGATCAGTCGCATCATGCTGGCCCTCAAGACGATCCTGGCCAAAAGCGACCGCTTGCCGATCCTCGTCTTTGACGAAATCGACACAGGCATTTCCGGCGCCATTGCCAACCGGGTGGGCGAAAGCATGCGCGACCTGGCCAGCTACCACCAGATCATCGCTATCACGCACCTGCCCCAGATCGCGGCGCTGGCCGACCTGCACTTTGTGGTGGAGAAGGTGGTGGAGAGCGAGCGGACGAAGACGCGGATTCAGCGCCTCAGCGAGGAGGAACGCACGCAGGAGGTCGCCACCCTGATGAGCGGCAAGTCAGTGACGGACGCCGCCCTGAAGAGCGCCCGGGAGATGATGGCCGAGGGGCCGCGTGAGGAGGCGTAAACACAGGATGCGAACGCCACCCTGTATGAGGCGCAGGAGGGGGTTGGGTCTGTGCATCGCATTGCGTATCCTTCGATATGTAGCGGCCTCCGCAGGTCGCCTTCTGACTCACGTACCCCGTATCGTTCTCATGGCGAAGATTTCGTTTGGCACTGATGGATGGCGCGCGATCATCGGCGAAGCGTTCACCTACGACAACCTGGCTATCATCGCGCAGGCCACCGCGCGGTGGCTCCGCGCGCAGCACGACCACACCCCTGAGGTACTCATCGGCTATGACGCGCGCTTCCAGGGGGCAGCGTTCGCGCGCCATGCGGCACGCGCCCTCGGCAGCGAGGGCGTCCGGGTGGTGCTCTCCGATGCCATCGTTACGACGCCAGCCGTCAGCTGGGCCACCAAGCACTATGCGCTGGACGCCGGCATCGTCGTCACCGCGAGCCACAACCCGCCCGCGTATAGCGGCTTCAAAATCAAGGGCCCGTATGGGGGCCCGGCCACGCCGGAGATGATCCGCGAAGTGGAGGAGGAGCTGGACACGATAGACCGCGATGCGCCGCTGCAGTCGTACGAGGCGTTGGACCGCGATGGGCTGGTGGAGCTGCGCGACGTGCGCTCGGCCTACCTTGCCGAACTGGGAGAGCTGCTGGACCTGGACGCGCTCAAGAGCTGGGGCCAGAAGGTGGCGCACGATGCCATGTTTGGCGCCGCGCAGGGCCACATCGCGCAGCTGCTGAGCGCCACGCAGGTGGTAGAGCTGCACGCCGAGCATAACCCCGGCTTCCATGGCGTCCCGCCCGAGCCCATCGAGAAGCACCTGAGCGACCTGGCGCAGTGCGTCACCGAGTTTGGCTGCGCGGCTGGCCTGGCCAACGATGGCGACGGCGACCGCATCGGGATGTTCGACGAAAAGGGCCGCTTCGTCTCGTCCCACGAACTGCTGGCCCTGCTGGTGCAGTACCTCCACCAGGACCGCGGCCTCTCGGGGAGCATCGTAAAGACGTTCTCCACCACTCACATGCTCGACAAGATGGCCGACGCGTACGGCCTGCCTATCGAGACGACCCCTATTGGCTTCAAGTACATCGCCCCCAAAATTATTGAGGGCGACGTGTTGGTGGGCGGCGAGGAGTCGGGCGGGATTGCAGTGAAGGGCCATGTGCCGGAGCGCGACGGCATCTACATCGGCCTGCTGATCGTGGAGATGATGGTGAAGCGCGATCAGCCACTCTCGGCGCTGGTAGCAGCGCTGCACGAAGAATTTGGGCCGCACCGCACGTTCCGGATCGACCTGCACACGTCAGAAGAGAAGAAGCAGGCAGCGCTCGACCGGTTGGAGGCCGAGGGTGGGCTTGACGAGATCGCCGGCCACGCCATTCGCTCCCTCGACACGCTCGATGGGTTCAAGCACCTGGCCGACGACGGGTGGCTGCTCGTGCGGCCCTCGGGTACGGAGCCGGTACTGCGCGTCTACTCCGAAGCACCCACCGCGGAGGCCGCCGAAGCCCTCGTCCGCGACGCCATCGATCAGCTGGGCGTGGGGTAGCCCACCGTGTTTTGGGCGTGCGGATGCGTAGCGTTGGCAGCTGTCCGAGCTCATCTGGCCGCCGCAAGCCCGTCATCCTCAGCGTGGAGCCCCATCGCCGCCGGGCATGGAGGGATCAGAGGCCTCTGCATCAGTATCGTCGGCACCCCAGTTACGCAGCACCAGCGGCAGGGCCAGCAGCAGCAAGAGCAAGATCACGTACCACATGACAGGCGCTCATCAGGGAGGAACAGGCAGCATGCCCCTCACCCGCGCGGCATCCATGCGTTCCGCCGCCTGGCGTGAGCCTGTGGGCTCGAACGCATCGGCAGGCGCAGCGTAGCGTACAGCCGCTCGTTTTCTTGTGATGCCCCCGATGCTGCATGGTGCGCCCTGCTCTGCTTGTTCTTGCTGCTGCCCTCGTCGTGAGTGGCTGCCTACCCTCGTCTTGTCAGCGGGAAACGCCCCGCGAGCTCTTCCCTGCGGATTCGCTCTCCCGTGGGGTCGCCGAGGCGCTGCCGGCCGATACGCTGGCGCTGGGTTGGCAGAGCGGCGGCACGGAGGCCCATCCGCTGGCGTTTCCCCGCACGGCCACGTTTGGCCCTGAGGGCACGCTGTACGTGAGCGATGCCCGGCGCAACAGCCTCTTCGTCTTCGACGGAGCGACAGGAGTGCTCCGGCACGAGCACACGAACGATCGCTTGGCTTTTCCCTACATCAGCGGCATGCGCGGGGACACCCTGCTCGTGTTTAACCCCGAAGCCCACCACATCGACTTCGTGGTGGAGGGGCAACCGGTGCGCCAAGTGCCCACGCCGTCGGGCGACCAGATCCCGCGCCGCGATGGCCTGCTGTTCACCGCCGCCGACAGCGCCCATCTCTACTTCAAGGCCGTCGGCGAGGACTTTGACGGCTACGTGGCCCGCCTGAGCGACGACGGGGCCATCGACGCCCGGGCCGCGTTGCCCCAGCCCTACTGGCGCCACGCAGGCTTCTTACGCGTGTGGGACGAGCGCCTGCTGAGCCTGTCGTACTACCGCCCGGTGGCGGACGTGCTGCCCGCGGACTGGCGCGGCGACGCGACGGTCGACACGCTGGCGTTCACCGGGTTCGACTCGCCCATGCTGGCGCGCAGCCGCGCCTTTGTGGAAGGAGAAATCAGCCAGCCGCCGTTCCTGACGGCCTCTGCTGTACCCGTAGACGATCGGCTGTTCGTACTGAACCTGCGCATCGGGTGGCTACAGGTGGACGTATTTGACCGCGACGGACAGTTGCAGCACCGCTTGCTGCAACCGCGCCCGACCATCGACCGCGAGTTTCGGCCGGTAGACCTGGCCGTGCACCGCGCGGCCGATGGCACCTACCGCCTGGCCATCGTACAGACCAGCCCCGAGGCCCTCGTGCGGACGTTTCGGTGGGTGCCAGAAGACGGAATCCCTGATACCGAGGCGGTCATGCCATAGGGTTAGTTAAAGTAGTAGCGCACACCCACGCCCCCACCAAAGCGCCCATCGGTGGAGGGAATCACGTCCAGGCGCGGCGTCAGCTGCGCGTAAAACTCGAACTGCTCGACGAACACGTTCAGCCCCACGGTCCCCGAGATACCCAGCACCACATCATCGTCCCGGCCGTTGCGCTCGCGGAAGCCAATGTAACCGCCGGGTCCGTAAAACAGCCCCACCTGTTCGTTTTCTATGCGCAGGCGCTCCTGAAACAGCCCATGCGCGTTGAGGAAGAAAAAGTCGCCCAGGTCCCAGGCCGCGAGAAAGTCGTAGGAGAGGTCCCCGGGATTATCGATCTTGAGCGTCACGCCGCTGGGGGAGCCGATCTGGCCGCCGATGCCGAGGCTGCCCGGGGCGGACTGTGCAGTGGCGGCCGGGGCCTGCCACAACGTGAAGGCCACGACGAGGGTAAAGGTGCAGGCGATACGGCGCATCAGCGAGGCTGCGGAGTGGCCGGTGGCGAAAAAGCGAGGGAGCATATACACAAAAGCGAAAAACGAATAGAAGATAGAGAAGCAGTGCGCGGCAGTACACCACAGGCTCGCCGCTTCCCCCATGGCGCCCCTCCTACAACAGAGCGGAAGGGCAGTTCA
>CAYFRR010000172.1:0-5417 GCA_964345505.1 uncultured Rhodothermales bacterium | reverse complement strand
CGCTAAGTGTAGCATACTACGGTTCACTGAGGGATGCAAACGGCCGCGCGGCGTTCGGTCCTGTTCGGCATGGCCCGGTTCCCTGACGCGCGAGCCCTACGGCCTCGTGACACATAGGGAGCAGACTTCGCCCATTACGCATTCCTACCGTGTATCCCGTAGGCTTGCATTTACTCCATCATACGCCCCACCATCCCCTGTCCCCTATGCTTCGCCGCACCACACAGCCCCATCTCCAATGGTCGATCGGTACGTTGCTCCTCTCCGCTCTCTTTCTGCTGATGGGATGCGAAGCCAACGCCCCCGGCGAGGCCAATACCGGCGAGGTCAATACCGGCGATGACACGGCCGACACCCCCACCGAGCGACCGGCTGATACCTGGTGGGCGGCGATGCAGCGGCACTGCGGCAATGCCTACCCGGGCGGCCTGACGCTGGAGCCCGAGGGCGATGAGATGCTGGATGGCGACGAACGCCTCATCGCTCACTTCCGCGTGTGCGAAGAGAATCGGATGGAGATCCCCTTTCACATCGAGACCGCCGACGGATGGGACCGCTCACGGACATGGATCCTGACCCGGCACGACGGCCGCCTGGAGCTCCGGCACGACCACCGTCAGCCAGATGGCACAGACGCTGAGACGACCATGTATGGCGGCTTCACCACGGGTCCGGGCTCAACCGAACGGCAGGAGTTTTTATCACGGGAACGCACCGAGGAAACGGGCCTCTGGCGTGGCTGGCGCCTGGAAGTCGAGGCGGATGACCGCTACACCTACGGCACCGTGCGCGACGTAAATTGGAGCTGGCGGATAGACTTTGACCTCTCCGACCCGATGGAGCAAGCACCGCCCGCCCCCTGGGGCCACGAAGAAGACGCATAAGAGGCCAATCGTTCGGCGCATCATCTCCCCCGCGGCTGCGCTTTTACGATGCAGCATATCAGTGTATGGATGAAGCCCGCTGCTTGCATGCGGGCAGCGGGAGCCCTACTATTTGATATCCTGCCTCCCGGTCCCCCACCTCGCGCCCAACCGTCGCCTGCCGCTCATGGAAACGATCATTGAATGGCTGATTCGCCTGGATGTGCTGGTGGCTGTAGGGATCCTGATCCTGTTTCCGCTGGCCTTCCTGGGGGTGGCTCTGCGGGATGCCACCGTCGCGCGCCGGATGCTGGTCTACTGGCGCGCCTCCTCGCTCCTGGCCATCACCGTGTACCTGTTGAGCGCGGAGCTTGCGGTAGGCTACCTCACGGGCTTTTTGTCGCTGCTGTTCATTCCGGCTGCCATCTGGATGGGCGACGCCATTTATCATCCGCCCGACAGTCCCCTGCCGGGCGCCTCGCGACTCCGGTCCGTGTACCGGGGCTGGCGCTGGGCCGTGACGGGCTTGTGCGCCTTCAGTATTCCCCTCATCATGCCGGCGCTCCCCTGTGTGGTCGGGCGCGCGCCCAACCTGTTCTGTGATGTGTGGTTTGCGCTACCGGGGGAGTACTTCACCTTCATCCACGGCGAGGCCGACCCCACCGTTTGGGGCTGGGTCGCGCTGGGCGCCTTGCCCATCTACGGTCTCTATCTCGCACTTTCAGCTGTGCCCTGGTACCAGCGCTACACCTCCTGATGGAGCAGCCGCGACGGGAGGCCGCGGTTCCGGTAGCCGGCCGTGGGGCTGCGGCTACAGAAAGAGGTCGGGCTGTAGCTCGTTTTCGGGGTTGACGGCATAGCTCGTCAGGTCGGTGATACCTGCCTCGTGCAGTACCTCCTCATCAATGAAGAACTGCCCGGTGGCCTCTGTGCTTGGCTGGCGGAGGATTTCGTACGCAGCATCGGCGACGATCGCCGGTTGGCGGGAGGCCTGCACCATGGCTTCACCCCCAAGCAGGTTGCGCACGGCGGCCGTGGCGATCGTCGTTTTCGGCCAGAGCGCGTTAACTGCCACGCCCTCCTCCTTAAACTCGGCGGCCATGCCCATCACGCACATGCTCATGCCGTACTTGGAGATCGTGTAGGCCACGTACTGCCCAAACCAGCGCGGCTCCATGTTGAGGGGCGGCGACATCGTGAGGATGTGCGGGTTCTCGGCCTCCAACAGATGCGGCAGGCATGCCCGCGACGTGGCAAACGTGCCCCGCGTGTTGACCTCCTGCATGAGGTCGTACCGCTTCATCGGCGTATCGAGCGTACCAGCAAGGTAGATAGCGCTGGCGTTGTTGACGCAAATATCAATGCCCCCAAACGTGTCGACGGCCTCTGCAACTGCTTCTTCGATCTGCTCCTCAAACCGGATATCCACCTTGCACGCCAGGCTCTGGCCGCCTGCCTCTTCCACAGCTTCGGCGGTCGTGTAGATGGTGCCGGGGAGGTCGGGATGCGGCTCGGTGGTTTTGGCCGCAATGACGATGTTGGCGCCATCGGCAGCGGCGCGGAGCGCAATAGCCTTACCAATGCCGCGGCTGCCGCCGGTGATGAAGAGGGTCTTGCCTTGAAGATCAGCCATAAGAGGGTCGAGGAGGAAAGATTAGAAACCGGTAAAGGTAGGGGGACGCTTCTCAAAGAAGGCGGTGAGCGCTTCACGCAGGTCATCAGACGGCAGAAAAGCCGCGTTGTGGAGGGCCACGCGCTCCAGCCCCTCCTGCTCATCCGCACGGCGCGCGGCGCGGAGCATCTGCTTAGCGCCCTGCACGGCCTGTGGGGCATTGGCGGCGATCCGGCCGGCCAGGGCCTTCACTCCCGCCCGCAGTGCGGTGCGGTCGTCAAACACGTCATTCACGAGCCCGATGGTCTGCGCATGCGCCGCGTCGATGTCGCGCCCCGTATACACAAGCTCGGCTACATGGCCCTCGGGGATGATGCCGCGCAGACGCTCCAGGGTGCCAAGATCAGGAACCATAGCCATGCGGGTTTCGCGCACCGAAAACATGGCGTCCGCTGCAGCCAGGCGGATATCGCACGCGGTGATGAGATCGACGCCGGCCCCAATACAGGGGCCGTGGATTGCTGCAATAACGGGTTTCGGACAGTCGGCTACCACGGTGAAGGCCTCCTGCATGCGGTGGATCTGCTGCTGCAGGCGCTGCCGCTCGGCAGCGGAGGGTGACGACGGATCGGATGTTGAATCGGCCCCAGCGCCCAGCAGGAGCGGGCCCATGTCCTGCAGGTCCAGCCCTGCGCTGAAGACCGAACCAGCGGCCGTCAAGATGACCACGCGGGTGCCGGAGTCGTCGGCGCACCGCTGGATCACCTCCGGGAATTCTGTCCAAAAGGTCGTGCCGAAGGCATTCTTGCGTGCCGGGCGATCCAGCGTTACCGTGGCCACATGAGCGGATCGATCCAGCGTCAATACTTCAGAAGCAAAGGACATCAGGTGCGCAGCATAAACGGGGGATGGAAGCGCTTCAGCAACAAACGTACGGATTTAACTTAACAGTGTAAACCAAGGCGCTACGATTCTGCGCGTGCTGTTGGCGCGCGGGTCGTAGTTTCCCGCTGGCCGATCGTGCGATCAGACGCACAACCGGTGTCCTCCTGACCTTACGTCCTGCACGCCATGAAGCCCTTTCGCCAACCGCCTCCCGCCCTTGGCCATCAGTACACGGACGACCGCGTCTTGCAGGCGTACCTGCAGCGCGTGCTGCCGGACGCCCGGCGCGACGCCCTCACGCCAGCCCTGATGGCACTCGGGGAAGCCGCCGGGGGATGGCTGTACGACCTGCAGCTTGAAGATTATGACGCCGAGCCTACCCTCACCCGTTACGCCCCGTGGGGCGAGCGCATCGACCGCATCGACGTGACGCGCGTCTGGCAGGAAGCGGAGCCGCTGGCTGCCACGCACGGCCTCGTGGGCCGGGCCTACGCCGCGGACGCCGATGCGCAGTCCCGCATCGAGCAGATGGCGCTGGCGTACCTCTTCATCCCCTCCACTGACATCTTCGGGTGCCCGCTGGCCATGACGGACGGCGCAGCGCGTGCGCTACTCGCCTCAGAAAACAAGGCCCTGATCAATCGCGCGGTTCCCCACCTCACCAGCCGCGACCCCGCGGCGTTCTGGACGAGCGGCCAATGGATGACCGAGCTGCCCGGAGGCTCCGATGTGAGCCGCACGGAAACCGTCGCCCGGCAGGATGCTGACGGCACCTGGCGCCTCTACGGGCGCAAGTGGTTTACATCGGCCGTCACCTCGCAGATGGCGCTGGCATTGGCCCGTCCGGAGGGCAACGACGACAACAGCAAAGGGCTGGCCCTTTTCTACGTGGAGCTGCGCGATACCGACGGGCGGCTGCAGGGCCTCACCGTCAACCGCCTGAAGGATAAGCTCGGCACCCGCAAGTTGCCCACGGCTGAGCTGACGCTGGACGGCCTGCGGGCGATGCCCGTGGCAGGCCTCACCGGCGGCGTGCGTACCATCGCGCCGATGCTTAACATCACCCGGACGTGGAACGCGGTGACAGCGGTGGCGCTCATGCGCCGCGGGCTGGCGCTGGCGCGCGACTACGCCGGCAAACGGCACGCCTTCGGGCGCCCGCTGGCCGAGCTGCCCTTGCACGCCGATACGCTGGCCGGGCTGCAGGCCACCTACGAAGGGGCGTTT
Organism: uncultured Rhodothermales bacterium; assembly: GCA_964345505.1. GTDB lineage: Bacteria > Bacteroidota > Rhodothermia > Rhodothermales > Salinibacteraceae > Tc-Br11-B2g6-7. The sequence goes on along the minus strand of CAYFRR010000172.1, from coordinate 830 downwards.
CATCTCGCGTTTCGCACCGTAGAGCTACTCGGAGCTGAAGAGCACGGCCACGCCGAGGAGGCGCCGCTGCTGCGGCTGCTGACGCCGCTCAGCAAGCTCACCACTGCTCGCCAGGGCGTAGCGGTGGCCAGCGAGGTGGTGGAAGCGTTTGGCGGCAATGGGTACGTGGAAGACACGGGCATCCCCCCGCTGCTCCGCGACATGCAGGTGCTCTCCATCTGGGAAGGCACGACGAACGTGCTGTCGCTGGATGTGCTGCGGGCGCTACAGCACACCAACGGCCTGGCGCCACTGCAGGAAGAGCTGCAGCGCTGCTGCAGGGCCATCACCAGTCCCGAGCTTACGCCGAGCGTGGAGGCGGCCACGGATGCGTTTGATGCGGCGTCCAACTGGCTGGCCGAGGCGCAGCGTGCGGGCACCGGTACGTTGCAGGCTGGCGCGCGCCGCTTTGCCTTTACGCTCGGCCACGCGCTGGAGGCGGCCCTCCTCGCCCGCCATGCCCAGTGGCGTTTGGATCACGATGGAGACGGCCGCGCAGCGGCGGCTGCGCAGCGCCTCACGGCCGAAGGCCTGAACCATCTCCACACGCAAAGCGATCATGCCGCAGCAGAGGCGTTGGCCATGGACACCCCGCTGCCCCGGGCGGCGGCCGAAGCCCTACCGTAAAGATCACTAAGGGCCCCACCGATTCTCCTTAGAGACGTAGGTGCCCCCAGCGGTAGCACACGCCAAAAATAAAAGCTGCGGCGCGAAACCTGATGAAGGGCTCCGTACCGCAGCTTTCCCTATTACAACGAGAATATTGTAACGATGAGTTGAATCAGGGTTGC
>CAYFRR010000171.1:2777-5462 GCA_964345505.1 uncultured Rhodothermales bacterium | reverse complement strand
GCGTGGGAAAGCTCGCGCGACACAAACTACCTGAGCACATGGGAAGCCATAACATCACTTCCTGCATCCCTCCCGGCAACACCCTATATTGTGCCTTCCTACACGCACCGCTCCCCACTTCAATGCCAAGCCCCCATGCGCTACGCTGCACCGCTACTTTTTGGTTTTCTTCTTTTACTTCTTCCCTCGAATGCGGCGGCACAGCAGACCCAGCCCTGGACCGTCGACGACATCATCCAGCAGGAGTCGATCGCCGGGGCGGAGATTCACCCGGACGGCGACCGCATCCTCTGGACGAAGCGCTACCCGGATGCTGACGACGACCGCTTCAAGACGGACCTGCACCTGACCTTCCTCGATGACCCACACGGCGGCGAGGAGCCTACGACCATCCGCCTGACGCGCTCGGGCGATAATGCCGGCGCCGAATGGCGCCCGGATGGCCGGCAGATCGCGTTCCTCTCCGGCCGCGACGTGCCCGGGAGCTCCTCGGCAAGCGGCCGGCAGATCTGGGCGATGGACACGCGGGGCGGTGAGCCCACGCATCTCACCGCGCTCGAAAACGGCGTGCAGCGCTTCACCTGGCTGGATGACGAGCGTATCCTTTTCAGCGCGCGGGAAGAGAAAACACAGCACGAGAAAGCACTCGAACAGGCCGGCGATAACACGCAGGTCGTGGAGGATTCCACGCTCTACCATCCGGTGCGGCTCTTCACGCTGGACGTCAGCTCCCAGTCCATCGAGCGGGTGACAACCAACGACGCCCGCATCACGGAATTCGAGCCTGCACCCGACGGACGTCACGTCGTCTATGCCCTCAACCTCACACCGGTAACTGTGGATGCGCGCAACCTGCCCAAGCAGTACCTGCTGGACCTCGAAACCGGCGAATCGACGGAGATCTTCGACGGGCCGCACTTCAACCCGAGCGGCTTTCAGTGGGAGCGGGACGGCTCGGGCATTGTTGCCAGCTGGACGTACAGCTCTGATCCGGAGAACGCGGGGGCCGGCATCCGCAAGCTCTACCGCTACGATATGGCAACTGGCGCGCATGCCGAGGTGCCACTGGACGACAACGACTTCGGCATTGGGGCCGGCGGCTACGCGGTAACGACGGACGGCATCCATGTGCAGATTGCCGACCGCACGCAGATGGAGCCGCGCTTCTACTATCGCGATGGCGATACGTGGAGCTACGACGTGATCGACGACGAGCGCCTCCGCCACAGCACCTCACTCACCATCGGGCCGGATGGCGAGACGCTGCTCTTCAACCCCTCCCGCGCCGATGCGCTGCCCCGCTACCTGGTGGGCTCCTACAGCCGCGGGCAGATCAGCGACGCCACCGAATGGACGACGCTTAACGACTTCCTGAAGCAGCGCGACATCCCGCGCGCGGAGGTCATCACGTGGGAAGGCGCGGAGGGCGTGACGGTAACCGGCATCCTCTACTACCCGCTCAACTACGACGAGGACCGCGCCTACCCGATGATCACCGTCATTCACGGGGGGCCCTCCGGAGTAGACCTCAACACCTGGCGCCTCTCGTGGACCGTCTACCCCGGTATCTGGGCGCAGCGCGGCGCGTTTGTCTTCCGGCCCAACTATCAGGGCTCCAGCCATCACGGGCTCGAGTTCGTGGAATCCATCAAGGGCCGGTACTACGAACTGGAGGTGCCCGATATGGTGAAGGGCATCGACCTACTGGTGGATCAGGGTAAGGTAGACCGCGACTCGCTCGGCGTGATGGGGTGGTCGAACGGGGGCATCCTGGCTGCTGCGCTCACCGTGGAGCACCCAGCGCTCTTTCAAGTTGCCTCGCCGGGCGCGGGCGATGTCAACTGGACGTCCGACTATGGCAATTCGCGGATCGGCGTGCGCTTCAACGACTCGTACTTTCAGGGGCCACCGTGGGAGTACACCGAGCACTACATCGACAAGAGTCCGTTTTTTCGGCTGGATGACGTCCGCACACCGACCCTCATCTCGTTTGGCGCAGAGGATCGCACGGTGCCCACCGAGCAGGGCTGGCAGCACTACCGCGCGCTGCAGCAGGTGGGCGAGGCGCCCGTCCGCTACCTACTCTTTCCAGGCCAGCGGCATGGCCTGAGCCGTATCTCTCACCAAAAACGGAAGGTGGAAGAGGAGCTGGCGTGGTTCGACACGTACCTGTGGGGCGACACCTCGATGGACGCACGGGTCGCCGAGCGCGTGGTGGCGGAGAACGCCCCGCTGACGCGCATCGAGCGGATGCGCGCGATCGCCCGCGCTGATGGGCGGGTCGGCACCATACGCAATGGGACGCTCATCCCAGAAACGGTGACGCTCGGCGATACGCTGCACGTTGGCCGCTTTGAGGTGACGCGCGCCCAGTACCAGGCCTACGACGCTGGCTACGCCGTGCCCGCCGGCACGGAGGACTACCCGGCCAGCGGACTCTCCGCCGATGACGCGGAGGGCTACCTCGCCTGGCTCAGCGAGCAGACGGGGGCTACGTACCGCTTACCCACAAGTGCTGAAGCTGCCCGCCTGCGTGGCCTGGCCGGCTCCTCCGAGAACACCCTCGCCTACTGGGCCGGCTATGCGCCCACGCCCGACGAGCGGCGGCAGCTGCAGCAACATATCGGTGACGCGCGCGCCGACGAGCTCCTCATGCCCGTCGGCAGCCGCCCACCCGGCAACGCC
>CAYFRR010000171.1:0-2677 GCA_964345505.1 uncultured Rhodothermales bacterium | reverse complement strand
ATCGACCAACCGGGCCCCGTCTCAGCGCTTGATGAAGGTCCGCCGACAGGCGATGCCGCTTGGGGCAGACCTGTACCCTCTCATCCGTCCTTCTCCCACGCCCGGGGTCTGGGCCAGTGGCTACCGGTAGACAAAGCGCGGGATGCAGTGAAAATCCAATGAGGGCACCGGCAGGCTGATCTTTTGGCAGGAGGCTGCGTTGCTTTATGCTGCTTCACAGGCCGCTTTTGCCCTTCGTCTGGACCACTATGGTTCGATCTCGGGCTGCGGACGCCGCGCGCGGCCCCACTTTTGCTCATGATCGTGCCTTGCCCATGGAAACCGTCATCAACGAAATCTCTCCGGTCGAATTTGAACTGGAGATCACCGCCAGCCACGACGACCTCAAGGAGGACGTCAACCAAGCGCTGCGCACGCAGCGGCGCCAGACCGACATGAAGGGCTTTCGGCCGGGCAAGGTGCCCATGCAGCTCGTCAAGAAGATGCACGGCAAAGCCATTGGCTACCAAATTGCCGAGCGCAAAGTGCAGGAAGTCTTCGACGAGGAAGTGATGTCGAATGACGACTACGACGTCCTCGGCCAGCCGCAGATCAGCGAGCTTTCGTATGAGGTGGACGGCGAGATGAAGGCTACCGTACAGTTTGGCGTGCAGCCTGATATCGAAATTGGCGACCTCTCGGAAGAGGAGGTGGACGCGCTGGCCTACGACATCTCCGACGAAGACGTCGATGAGCAGCTGGAGGAGCTGCAGCAGAAGCACGCCGACCTAATGCCCCACGAGGAGGAGATCACCGACACAGACTACGTGGTGATCGACCTGCAGCAGATTGACGAGGAAACCGGCACGCCGGTGATTGGCGAGAAGGAGGAGGACGTCAACTTCTTCCTCGACGACGAGAAGCTGCACGACGCCCTTCGCGATGGCCTTATCGGCCGCACCGTCGGAGATACGTTCACGGTGGACCTTCCGCACCAGACGGAGCAGGACCCCGAAGGCAGCCACACGCATCGCTACGACGTGACGATCAAAGAGACGAAGCACCGCGAGCTGCCAGAGCTGGACGACGCCTTTGTGGGCGAGGTTACGGACGACGAGTTCATCTCGGTGGAGGATCTGCGCGCGGAGATCCGTAGCCAACTGGAGCAGCAGGCCGAACAGCAAGCCGGCGAGTTTGTGCAGAGCAACATGGTCGAGCGCCTGCTGGAGCGTAACCCCGTGCCCGTGCCCAGCACCGCTGTGGAGATGTTCTTGGATTCCTTCATTGAGGACGTCAAGCAGCGCAACGACGGCGAGCTACCCGACAACTTCGACCGCGAGGCCTTCCGCGCCCAAAATCGGGAGGAGGCTGAGCGGCAGGCCCGCTGGATGGTTATCCGGGACCAGATCATCGAAGACGCAGACCTGGAGCTTAGCGACGATGACCTCGACGCCTTCTTTGCCGAGCAAGCTGGTGAGGAAGCGCAGCTCTCGGCCGAACAGCTGCGTGGGTTCTACGAGCAGATGAACGTGATGGGGCGGGTAGAGCAGCAACTCCTTAGCGACAAAGTGTTCGCGCACCTGCGCGAGCGCTTCACGATCGTCGAGAAAGACCGCGAAACACTCGAAGCCGAACTGAAGGCCAAGCGCGATGCCGCCGCGGACCTGGCGCCCGCCAGCTGAGCAGGCACTTTTGAACACGCTCGTTGCAGCTCGCGGCCACACGGGTAGGAACTGCCGTTTGGCGCCTCAGGTAGCAACGCATCCATTGCCGACTTAATGCGAGGACTGACCTTTTATGGTAGACGACTTTCTGAAATACGCGAAAGACTTAACGCTGCCGAGCAGTATTTACAGCGGCGGCCAACACAGTGCACCGATGAGCGGGCTCGTGCCGATGGTGGTTGAGCAAACCACCCGCGGTGAGCGCGCCTACGATATCTTCAGCCGCCTGCTGAAGGAGCGCATTGTTATCATCGGGACGCCCATCAACGACCAGGTGGCCAACCTAACCATCGCGCAGCTGCTGTACCTGGCCAGTGAAGATCCCGAGCGCGAAATCAATATGTACGTGAACTCGCCCGGTGGGGTCGTATACAGCGGCCTTGGCGTGTACGACACGATGCAGCACGTGGGGGCCCCCGTAGCGACGATCTGTGTGGGACTGGCCGCCTCCATGGGCTCCGTCCTCTTGGCCGCTGGTGCAGCAGGCCGCCGCGCCGCTGTCCCTAACGCTCGCGTGATGATGCACCAGCCACTCGGTGGCGCCCAGGGACAGGCCGCAGACATCCAGATCCAGGCGCAGGAAATTGTTTACCTCCGTAAGCGCCTTTACGAGATCCTATCGCACCACAGCGGCACATCCGTAGAACAATTGCAAAAGGACGCGGACCGCGACTACTGGCTCAGCGCTCACGAGGCGAAGGAGTATGGCCTCATTGACAACGTACTGGAGCCGGAGACCAAGAAAGCGTCTGACGACGACAGCGACGACGATGATAACGAGGAGGAGAGCTGACGCACCGCGCCAAGAGACTTGAACGCCTGTGAAGGCTCACAGACAATAGTTGAGACCACTAAAAAAGCCCCTGATGCCATGCGCATCAGGGGCTTTTGTTATAGAGCTGCGGATAATATCCGTCTCTGGTACCGCGTACGGGATTTGAACCCGTGTTACCGGCGTGAGAGGCCGGCGTCCT
>CAYFRR010000170.1:0-5477 GCA_964345505.1 uncultured Rhodothermales bacterium | reverse complement strand
AGGGCTGGTACTCTGTGAGGTCATCTCGCTGAAACCCCTGCATGTACTCGCTTGGTGAAAGACGACGCTCCCACCGGCGGGTGGCCTGGTAGAAATAGACATTCAAGGGGCGCCCGCGAGTGTCCATCAGATCAAATGAAAGCTGCAGCTGCTCCCCGGAGTCAAGCGTTACCACGGGGAGCTGGGCATCGACCGGGATTGTGCGGCGTCGCTGCCGGGTGGGATGCAACTGGATGGTGCGAATCGCGGGAGCATCGGCCGCCATCTGCGGCGCCACGTTATCCGGATCCACGACCTCCCGTGATCGTGCCCCGTCCTCGTTTTCCTGCGTGCTCGCACACCCCGTAAGCAAAAGCAGCAACAGAAGCACCACGACTCCGCCGACACCCGTGCCTATCCTCCTGAGCAAGCCCCGCCCGTTAAACAGCATGAAGAAGTAGACCCGCACGGGCAGAGGAATGAGCGATGAGATACACACGTCAGTATAACGAAAGAGAGACCGCATTTTGTATACCTCAGGGAAAAGAAGTCTGCGGCTGCGTTTCCACCCAGGACAGAAACACACGAAACGCCCGGGCCTGCGCAGCGGCCTCGGCGGCGCCCATGATGGTGAAGGCCCGCAATGCGGCGGTCGTCTCGGTCTGCGCCTGTGCCAGCGCGCCGTTCCGATAGGCCCATCCCGCGCGATGTGCATACATCTGTGCCCTCAGTCGCTTGGCGTGACCTACCGGAAGACCGGCAGTGGCCGCTGTCGTGACGCTGGAAGCGGCAGCCTCCAAGGCGGCCGTCCATTCCTCTGCATCGGCGTGGTAACGAGCGCGTAGCAGGCGGCCAGAGGCGCTTTCACCGACGGCGGCGGCCACCTGCGCCGCTCGCTCGGCCGAGGCATGCACCGGTTGAATGGCGCGGAAAACACGCGGCCGATCAACCAGAGCCCGCTGCAGCTGAAGGTGCCCCCACAGCGCGTGCTGATGGGCAGCGAGACGCTGGAGCAGCGCGTCGTACTGCTGCTCCGCCTCCCCGGCCTCTCCTGCCGCAGCGAGCGCCTGGGCCAGGCGAAGCTGCAAGGTCCATGTCATCCGTTCGCGGGCTATGGGCTGGAGATGGTCTACCACCTCTTGAGCCTCCCCTTCCGCAATCCGAAACGCGGCCCACAGGGCCCGCGCACCCTGATGGGTGGGCTGGTGCGCCAAGGCCTCTTCGACGAAGCGGCGCGCGTCGTTGAACCGGTCATCTTCCTGTGCGGCTCGCGCCTCCCGGTAGGCCTTCGCTGCCGGCGAAAGCTGAAACGGGCAGGCCTGCTCAAATACCGAAGGACGCGAAAACCGGGCGGCCATGACGGGACGCGCCGCCCGGCTCACCACCGGACGCTCACTGAGGAACGACTGCCATTCGGCCGTAAGCTGGGGCAGGGCGTGGCCGTACGCCGAGGCAAAGTCTGCCCATGCGTACGCCTCTTTGAGTGGACCCGGCCCGTAGGCATCCAGCAGGTACTGCACGAACGACCCCATCACGGTATACGACACCGCGCTCCGCCCTGTCCAAAAGCCGAACGGGGACAGCCGAGCCGCCACGTCTGCTGACAAATCGGGGTTGAGCGCCTGACCGCGCCCGCCCGGTGCCGAGAGCTGAGCCGCGACCACCTGGTCGTGGATGGAGGGTCGCCCGCTCGGCGGCTCCAGGGCCACCGCCAGCCCCTCGACCAGGCCAACAGACACCGAGGCGCGGAGACCAGGAAGCCCAAAGGGCCGGGACACCGCATGCGCCAGCTCATGGGCTACCACCCGCTCGGCCACCGATTGCAGCACATGAATCTGCGGGGTGGCCAACCATACCGGTGCCGTATTCGTCGTGCGCGCACCTGTCAACGCCGCCTTCGTAGCCTCATCAGGATACAGAAAACTGCGCACAGGTGTGTCAGTGGTGACATCCAAGATGCCCTCCAGGCGCTCAACCTGATACGCGTGATACCGTGCCCAGTGCGCGACCTCCGCCGCGGAGAGGGCCGCTGGATCATAATGAAGCACCACCCGATCGGTGGCCACACGACCCGAGAGCTGCCGCTCCAGATACGCTGTGGACGTATTAAAACCCAAGGGCGAAGCGAAGGCGTAGAGGGCCGCGATGAGCCCCCCTAAGGCTCCCACGGCTGGCGGCCCCTGCATCCACCAGGCCCCGGTCGCCGGCGCTGGAAATCCGACCCGAAGCCACCGCCCCAGCAGCAGGGCCCCAGCAGCCCAGCACAGCGTCAGCCCTCGAAACCAGAACAGGCCCGGGCGAAGCGCCAGCGTCTCATCATAGATCGGGCCCAGCACGCCGCCAAACACATGATTGTACGTGTAAAACTGCGGGTGCAAGCCCAGGTCGTAGATTGGCCCGGCAATGAGCAGGGCCAGCCCTGTACCACACAGATACCATCGGGCAAGCGCGGGGCGCCAGCTGGTGAGGGCATACGCTACCGCCACAGCAAGAACCACCGTAATGAGGGGAAACAGGGCCCAGAACAGGAGGCCTTGCACAGGGCCGCAGACGGGCGTCCATAGGAAGGCAACCCCAAACAGGACCAGCGGCCACACGATGACCAGCGTCTGCTCCTGCAACACGGAGGCAACAGACGCCCCCGAACGAAAGCAACCTACCGCAGCCCAGCCTGCCGAAAAGAAGGCAACCGTAGCCACCACCGCCATGCTAAACGCATTCAGCTGATGCAGCAGCGGCACCATCCAGCACAGTACGACGGCCGCTGTGTAGACGACGAGCGGCCCACGGATTCCATCTACACCGCTACAATCAACAGCAATACTGTAGGCCATAGATTAACCCCAAGGAAAGGCCCCATCCACGATCAGAGAATGTTAAACGACACCCCTACAGCCAGCACTTCCTTGAGTTGAAGGGCCGTGCTTACGTCGCGGTCGTAGTACGCTGTAAACTCGAAGCGTACATCCAGGAAGCTGTTCACGGACATGCGGATCTGGTTTTCCCACAGCATATCCGGCAGATCCTCTTGGTTGAAGGCCGCAAACAGAGTAAGGCCAGAAATGTAGCGTACGTTTTCTGCAATTACGACATCGACCGAGGTTGATGACTCTATACCGACCTGCAACCGCACCAGATCATCCGGGTCCACGCCATAGAGTTCACGGAAGCGAGGCAGGGCCACGATCGTCTGCTTAGCGCCCACCCCGAGTCGTTGCTGAAACCACGATGTCGGTTCGTAGGTGAGCCCCAGGGACTGGGTGAACGTCGCTGGCGAAAAGAACTCCGACACCTTCACCGGCGGGTCGCGGGCTTCACCGAAAGGATCTGAGCTAAAGTTAAAGCCGGAGGCGAACTGCGTCCGCAATTCCGCTGAAAGGGTGGGCTGAAAGAGCCGGAAGAATCCTTCACCGCGGTAGAGGAACGCGCCGGCCAGTCGAATGATATCTTCAGACTTGCGGAACGACTCCCCGTCCTGGTTGATGAGGCCGAACCCAAGCCGCATGCGATATGACTGGCGCCAGCTGTTGCCGCCACGCATGGCATGTCCGTCCAGGCGCGTCGCGACGGAAAACGAGTTTACGCCGCCCTCCGCCCAGTTTTGAAACCCTACCTGCGTAGCCGACAGATCAAACCGCAGCCCCGTCATCCATTGGTCGACGGAAACGGTATCAGCGGCTTGCTGGGCATCTGGGGCGGCCACCATGTTGACGTCCTGCGCTAACGTAGAGGGCGCGGTACCCGTTAACAGGAGTGATCCAAAAAAGAGAACAACGATGCAAGAGCGTAAAGGCACGGCCGAGGGACGTTTGCTTCAGAGGATGGGTGTGGGAGCAGCGGGGCCGGCTGCCTGTGGGCATCGGCAGAAGACCGCGTGATGACTGACACGTGGGGCGTACATAAGCGAAAAGGCTATGCCGTGGACGACATAGCCTTCCGCGCAATCGCAATGCTTTCAGGCGATGCTTACAGCTCGTTCTTCTTAATGTCCTGCACTTCGACGCGAATGTCTTGCGCCTTCTTCTTCAGCTCCTGCATGACCTTGCGGACGCGGGTGCCGGCGGCTTTTACACCACTGTTGTAGAACTTTTCAAAGTCTTCTTCGGCTTCGCCCACGAGGTCGAGAAGCTCCTGATACCGATTGCTCATAAATTCCTCCTAATTCAACTAAGTATGGGAAGTGGAAAAGTGCATGCCTTTCCGTAAGAACAGCGCAAAACATAGGGCACGGGGGCAGGGCTGTCAAGCCACAGACGGCCAATTGAGGCGATATACGCCAGGGGCATTGCCGATTCCGGTCTATTTCATGGAAACTCTACCGTTGGAGCCTCCGCCCACGCGCTGATCCGGACGTAAGCAGCAGCGAAGGGGTGGAGAGCAGCACCGAAACGCCGGCGTCAGCGGCCTGCTGAAGGACTGCACGGGCCGGCACGGCCTTACGTGATGGCAGATCTGCAACTGCCAGGGGTGCACCGCGCTCCTCGTCCGCAAGCAGCGGCTGCCCCGCCTTCCGCACGAAGCCTACAACCGTCACGGGGTCTTCCGCAAGCGCCTGGGCAAGCGCCGTCACCGCATCCCCCAGCCCGACCTCGCGGCTTCCGCCCGAGGCTGGATCGCGAGCCAGCGCGGAGACGACCGGGAGCGCGTCTTGGGCTACCAGCTGCCGCACCCAGGCCACAGGACCCACGCGAACGCCCGGGCCATCGTGGACGAGCAAGCCACGGGCATCGCCGGGGATGCTTACGGCGGGGAGCACCGCATCCGTCAGCCGATCGACCAGCTGCTGGTTGGCCTCGCGCGTGGCCCGGTCCACCACCGCAGCTTCCTTGGCTGAGGCCACCTGCAGGACCCCGCCCGACCGCTCCCGGAATAGCCCCTGGCCTTCCAGCGCTCGCTCCGCCGCCTCTCCACTGCCGTGGATGAGCAGCAGGGGCGGCAGGTGCCGACGGTTGCTACTCAGTTCGCGCCCGAGCTCATCTATGAAGAGCGGATCGGCCAGATGATAGTCATCGATACAGAGGAGGTACATAAGCAGCTTCACGTGGGTGGAATGATCTGTGGCGCGAAAGTAAATGCCTTCCGCAGCTAACATTCGCTAAAGAGTGGGCGGGGCTCTTGATCCACAGCGTTACATCCCCGACCTTTACAATCTGCCGCCCACCTCTGCCTCCTTGCCCCATCTCCCTACCTTATGGCCGATTTTTGTCATCTTCACTGCCACACGCAATACTCCCTCCTCGACGGCGCTGCCCAGATCAAGCAGCTCGTCCAGCGTGCTCAGCAGCTTGACATGCCCGCGGTAGGCATCACCGACCACGGCAATCTCTTTGGGGTGCCTGAGTTCTACACGACGGCGCACAAGGCAGGCATCCAGCCCGTCATCGGTTCAGAGTTCTACATCACGCCGAGCGGGATGGAGGATACGGACGATGCCACACGCTACCATCAAGTCTTGTTTGCGAAGGGGCGGACCGGATACCAGAACCTGATCCAGCTTT
>CAYFRR010000169.1:0-5494 GCA_964345505.1 uncultured Rhodothermales bacterium | reverse complement strand
GGGAGCGGCTGCACGCCGTGCTGGGCGATGATGAGGACCCAACCGATGCGCTCGAAGCCCTGGCTCGGTCCACGCAAGAACACGCGGAGCCGGACGAAGAGACGACCGAGGCTGCACCGCAAGCCGAAGACGTTGAGCCGTCTGAAGCTGCTGAGCCAATCGATACTGCAGACGACTGGGCCCCGCTGGATCCCGACCGCGCAGCTTCCCCTGAGGAGGGTGTCGAAGAAGCTGCTGCGGAGCAGGTGCCAGCGCCAGAAGAGGCCTCAACAGCAGCGATCGACCACGAGCCCCTCCCGGCAGAGTCTGCAGAAGAAGACGGCTGGGCGGAGGAAGGCACCGCCGAGGACCCGCTGCCAGTTGATACGGCTGCGAGCGAGGACGCCGCCGCCGATGACCTGTTTGGATTTGAGGACGACGACCTGGGCTGGGAGCCGTTTGCCGGGTTTGGCGACGACGATGCAGATGCTGATCCGTTTGCGGAAGCTGACGTTGCGGAAGCTGATGTCCCCTCTGACGCGCCTACCAGCACGCCAGACGAAACTGAACATGCCGACGCACCCGAAGAAGATGCTCTGGACGCTACCCCGGATGCTACTCCGGACCCCACCCCGCAGGAGCCTGCACCGGCCCCGGTAGACGCCGCCGATGCTGCGCTGGATACCGATGCACCCACGGAAACAGATCCTGTCGCCGACGCAGCAGATGCGACCGACGATGCCGACGAAACCGGCGGCACCACCGCCGCACCGTCAGCGCCTGCTGCGCCTGCCGATCCCGTGCGCCCTGATGAGACGCCCACGCCGGGACCGGCACAGACGCCCGCTGCGGGTCCGTCTGAGGAGCCGTCCGCGCCGCACCGCACCCAGCTCAAGCCCGAGCAGCACAGCATTAACGCCGACGAGCTGGCCGAGGCCGTCCACACCGACCGGCAGGCCGAGGAGGACGTGCTGGTGGAAGACGAAATCGAACCGGCCGAGCCGTTTGGGGCTGACGCCGAAGAAGGCGCGTCGTTCGATGGCAGCTCCATCGATCTGCCCGACGATGCTCCGGTCGCCGACACCAACTGGGGCGACGACGAACAGCCCAACTTTGCCGAGGAAACCCTTGACGATCCGGAGCTGCAGAAAATCAAAAAGAAGGACCGCGTGATTGCGGCGCTGTTTGGCAAAGGGGCCATCAGCACCGAGCAGATGGGCAAAGCCAAGATTAAGCGCGACGAGGAAGGCCTGAAGGAGTCCTTCTGGCGCATCCTGGCGCAGGTGGAGGGCGTGGACCGCGAGGCCATCTTTGCGGAAGCGGCCAACGTCTACGCCTTCCCCACGGCCGACATCCGCGAGGGTAAGCCGGACCCCGAGTTTGCCCGCTCCGTCACCGACACGTTCGACGAGGCGTACCGCGATCAGCTGCTGGACCTGGGCGTGCTGCCCTACGAAGTCGACCTGGAGTCGAACAGCGGCGCCATCAAGGTGGCCTTCATCACACACGACCCGACGCGCCCGGACGTGCACCGCATGATGCAGAAGCTGAAGCTGGAGCGCTTTGAGCTGCGGTATGCCCCCGAGCGGGTCGTCCGTGGCCTCATTGCGGAGGCGTTCCCTCGCAAGAACGAGTACCTGGAGCGCATCGACGATGATGGCGGGGCTATGGACCTCGGCACCAGCTACGACGAGGACAACAACCTCGTGGACGACGAGGCGCTGGAGGCTGAGATGAGCCGCTCCAAGCTCATCAACCTGTTCGAGGCGACCCTTGTAGAAGCGACCCGGCAGGGCGTCTCCGATATCCACATCTGGCCCAACGCTGATAAGCAAGTCGAAATCCACTTCCGGCTCGACGGCCGGCTGCAGCGCTGGCATGTGGAAAAGAAGGTGCACCCCGAGGCGCTCATCGCGGTCATCAAAGACAACTCGATGAACGTGGACCGCTTCGAGCGGGACGCCGCGCAGGACGGCTTCATCCAGCGCTGGATCGACGACACGCTGATCCGCTTCCGGGTCTCCGTGATGCCGATTGCCAACGCCGCCTCCGAGGTCCGCTCCGAGTCCATCGTGATTCGTGTGTTGGATGACCGGAAGGTGATCAAGGACCTCCGCAAGCTGGGCCTGCAGGAGCTGGCGTTCGACCGCTTCAAGCGCGCCATCAGCCAGCCGCACGGCATGGTGATCCTGACCGGGCCGACCGGCTCCGGTAAGACGACCACGCTCTACGCCGCCCTGCACGAGGTCGTCTCGCCCGAGGTGAACGTGCTGACGGTGGAGGACCCGGTGGAGTACATCCTGCCGGGCGTGCGTCAGATCAAGCTTAACAACAAGCTGGGGCTGGAAGACGCCCTGCGGTCCATCCTGCGGCACGACCCCGACGTGGTGATGGTTGGTGAGATGCGTGACCGCCATACGGCCGAGCTGGCCATCAAGCTGGCCAACACGGGCCACCTCACCTTCTCCACGCTGCACACGAACGATGCCGCAAGCGCGGTCAGCCGCCTCTACAAGATGGGCGTGGAGCCCTTCCTCATCGCCTACGCCATCAACCTCGTGGTCGCTCAGCGCCTGATTCGGAAGCTCTGCCCGCAGTGCAAGCAGGTCGACCCCGATCCCGATCCCATTTTCCTGAAGAACCTCGGCTTTACGCCCGAGGACATCGAGGGGACCACCTTCTACACCGAAGGCAACGACCGGAAATGTCCGAAGTGTGGGGGGCTGGGCTATAAGGGTCGGCGCGCCGTCACGGAGGCCATGTACTTCACCCGCGAGATGCGCCACCTGATTGCCGACTCCGAGGGCAAGCTGAGCGACGAAGACATCAAGGACCTCGCCGTGAAAGACGGCATGCTCACCCTGCAGGACTCTGCCAGGCTCATCGTACAAAGCGGCGAGACGTCCGCTGAGGAGATGATGCGTGTGGTAGCCAGCCGCGACTAACCAAGCCCAACAGCGCCATGCAACAGACTCTGCTCGCTATACTTGCGATGATGATCGCGGTGACGTTCTCGTACAGCACCCAGGTGCGCTACGTGGAGGTGCAGCGCACGACGATGGCGGGAGAAATGCGCGAGATGGGCTCGGCGGTGGCGGTGGAAATGATCGAACTGCTGCGCGAGCGAGCCTACGACGCTTGGCTGATGAGTAACGACACCGATGGCATGACCTCGTCCCAAATCATTTCATCGTTTGAGCTCAAGGACCCGGTGGATCACTTCGACGGCGGGTTGGGCTGTGACGTGCTGGATGCCGGCTCCGACGACTGTGAGGCCGTGGAGGATTTCCACAACATGCAGACGGCCCAAGTCCCTTTTGTCATCAGCGTCGACACATTCTACTTTGATGTCGATATCCGCGTGCGGTACGTCGACGAGATGGGACAGCCGGCGAGCAATCGGACGGCCAGCAAGGAGGTGACCGTGTCGGTCCGAGACACCTGGCCCTCAGGGCTGGAGCCCCTGCTGCGCGAGCCGATCCGGCTGAGCCGCGTGTTTACCTACCAGATGCCCTCGCTTGAATAAGCGCGCTCCAACGGCGCCCCAACAGCTATGATTTTTTTATACGACAACCTGACGGCTACAGTGATCGGCGCGATGGTGCTGCTCATTGTGCTGGCCTCCACCCAGCGCCTCAATGAGGTGATGGTGGAGCGCACAGCCACGTACACGGTCAAGAGTCAGGCGCAAGAAATGGCGACCTGGCTGGAAGACGACTTGCTCTTTATGGGGCGCAACATGAGCCGCGACGAGCTGGCCATCACGGCCCTGGACACGAACGCCGTAGGGATCACCACCGATTTTACGTTTGTCTACGACAGCTTGCAGATAGTGGTCGATGACATTGATACGCTGCAAGTCCGGGTGCGCTACGAACTCGCCGAGGTAGGGACGCGCACGCTGGGCAAGGGCACCTCCAGCGAGCGCGTGCTGCCGGTCTACGCCATGCAGCGCTACCGGACGGTGGGGGCCGAGCCCGAGCAGACGGACGGCCAGAGCAACGACCTGGTAAGCTACATGCGCATCGACCTGTTAGACCGCGACACCAAACCTATCGAAGACCCCTTTTCGGTGGACCCGCGCGATGTGCGTAACACGCGCCTGCGGTTCGCCATGGTTACCCCGTACGAGTCCGACCGCACCTTTCTTCGAGAGGTGTACTACGGCTCCACGCTCATGATTAGCAACGCCGACAACGACCAGTTGACGGTGGAGGAGTCGTCGGGCGGATAATCCACCCCCACCGATGCATGCGCCCTGGCGCACACATCGATTCTCGTGCAGGATTTTCATCATATTGGAGGCATTGTTATGGGTAAAGCAGCTATTTTATTGGTCGTGGCCGGCCTCATCGGGGGGACACTTCTGATGTATCAGGCTACGCAAGCGACGTTGGACATTGACGCCAGTGAGGCGGATCGGCAGGAAGAACTCCTCGCACGCGAAATTGCCCGTTCGGGCTACAACGCGATGGAGTCTAAGGCGCGCCGCATCATTTTTGACAACCCTGACATCCGCCCGGATGATCTGGTTGAAACGGCTGGAGCCTTGGAGGGGGATTACGAAGGAGGACGCTACACCGCGCACCTCCGCCACATCGGGGGCTCGGGCTACATCGTGGAGGCGACCGGCAGCTACGGCAAGGCCTCCTACACGATGAATGGCCAGAGTGTGACCCGGACGCTGCGGGCCGACGAAGACGTGGTGCTACAGTCCTCCTACTATGGCTCGATGGCAGGGTATTGCTCGGGCCTGTATGTCGAACTCTGGGATCCGGACCACGAAGACGACCCGGACTACGAGCCCGAGCACGACATGCTCTTCCCGCCCCAGAACCGGCATAATCACATCCCTCGGGTGGATGGCGTGGCCGTCCGTGATTACGAGCGGGTCATCCCAGCCGGCACGCAGGTAAACTTTGTGCTGGCGGTGGATAAGAGCTGCGATGCTACCGGGGACTTCCCGGGCATGTACAGCGATGCAGATATCGTAGTGCCGTTTGATTACAACCGGTACAACCACTATCACTGGGCCCTGGAAATAACCGCCGGTGAATTTGAGGAAATGCAAGAAGGCATGTACGCGATGGTGGAGGAGAGCAAGAGCACGCCCGGCGTGTATCGCCTCACCTTCGAGGACCTCCGCAGATTCAGCCGCGAGCAGCACGAAGCCATCAAAGAGTATGGCTACACGGAAAGCGGAAGTTCCGGCAAGTGGAACCGCGGCCAGGGGCGCTACACGGACCACAAAGACTGGGCCTTCGAACCCGGGACGGGCTTTAAGGTCCTGGAAGACTACGGCAGTATCCCCGATATGTCGGACCAGACCTTCACCGTGGAGATGATTCCCCACGACGAATGGCTGGCGGCAGGAGGGGAGGATTTTGAAGAGGCGGATGACTAACGACCTCGCAAGCCCGCGTACTGCACGCCACATCCTGCTTACCCAGGGTGTGGCGTTTTTTTGTTTCCCGACGGCGGCTGGTAGGTCACGTGTCAGGTCGCGTCCGAAGAG
>CAYFRR010000168.1:2562-5551 GCA_964345505.1 uncultured Rhodothermales bacterium | reverse complement strand
GACATGGGGGAGGGACTGCGTGGAGCACCTCATCGGCGCCTTCGCCTTTGCGCTCTGGGACGGGCGGGCCCGCCGCCTGTTGTGCGCCCGCGACCCCATGGGCGTGAAGCCGTTCTACTATTACCACGAGCCCGGCGTACGTTTTACGTGTGCGTCCGAGATTCAGGCGCTCCTCGCCCAGCCGGGTGTGCCATGCCGGGTGAACGAGACGTGGGTCGCCTACTATCTGGGACGGCTAATGTATGACACCGAGATCACCGCTTACAAGGGGATTCATCGGCTCCCGGCTGGGCATACGGTTACCGTCTCATCGGATGCAACATTACGCGTGCGACGTTACTGGTCGTTGGAAGAGGCGCCGGAGCAACGCATGGCATCCGACGAAGCTTACGCCGAGGCATTTGCGGCTCGGTTTCAGGAGGCCGTTCGGTGCCGGCTCCGCGGTCCGGATCCCGTGGGCGTCGAACTCAGCGGCGGGTTGGATTCGTCGTCGGTGGCCTGCGTGGCGCAGGATGTGCTGCGGACCACAGCGCGCCCGGCGCTCCGCAGTTATTCGGGCACGTTCCCCGGGTATGAGGGCGCGGCCCGCGCGCGGATCGATGAGCGGCCCTACATCGCATCCGTCGTCAAGCATGCGCGCCTCGACGCCCGGAAGGTCCCCCTTCATGAAACCAACCCCTGGAGCGTCGGTCGTCGGGCCGGGCGGGCCACCGGCCAGCCGCTTTTTACCTTCAACGCGTATCTCATGTGGCAGCTGATGGAGGCGGCCCGGGCCGATGGCGTGCGCGTGGTGCTCGACGGCATCGAGGGGGACATCGCGGTTTCTCATGGCGATGGCTACCTGGTGGAACTGGCCTATGGCGGCGAATGGGACCGGCTGGTGGAAGTCGCCACGCCGTTCGCCGATCGCCAGGGCCTGCCCCTGGGCCCCATCCTCCGCCGATATGGGACCAGCGTCTGGCCCCTGCAGCTGCGACGCGGGCACGTGGGGCGTGTGCGGCGCGGCCTGCGCCGGCTGGTGCCGACGCAAGACCTGGGGGCCGCCCGCCTGGTGTGGCGGTACGGCATCAAACCGCTGCTGCCGGAGCCCGCCCGGCGCGCATGGAACAGGGTGCGGGGCGCCCCGGAGCAGCCCGGCCGGCTCGAACGACTCATGGCCCCAGCGCTGCGAAAACGAACCGGGTTCGCCGATACAAAACGGGCCCTTGAGGCCCCCGCCGAGAGCATCACAACCGAACGGGGCGCCCACATCTACACGCTGACCAATGGGGTGGCCACGCAGTTTTTGGAGGAGGGCGATCAGTTCTCGGCCGCGCTCGGCATCGAGCGGCGGCATCCCTTTTACGATGTGCGCCTGCTGGAGTACTGTGTCGGTCTTCCCCCGGACCAAAAGATGCGCGATGGATGGACGCGCTACATCCTGCGCGCGGCGCTGGGCGACGTGCTGCCGTCTCGCATTCGGCGCCGCACGTCGAAGGGGCGGATGCGGGCCAACTTTGCGCGGAACTTAATCGAGATGAACGCCGATGCCCTCGACCGGCTCATTACCGGGGAGGATGCCGAGCGGGTAGCTCCCTACGTCTCCCTGGATGCCCTGGCCGCGGCGCGGCGGCGTGGCGACGCGGAGTTGTTGTGGGCGGGCTTGCAACTGGCAACCTGGCTGCGCTACCTTGAACAACCACGTCAACGGCTGTTCGTCTGATGACGGCTGCTTCTCTGCACGTCCTCGTGGCGCATCAGCATGTGGGCCAGCGGTCAATGCATGTTTCATCCAAACATCCATTCCCAGCACAGAGCGCTGTTCGTATTGTGTCATTCGCTTCTTACCATCACAGATCGATTATCCATGAGCAAAACTCCTTACACACCCCCGACGCTTGTCGAATACGGAACCGTTGAGGACCTGACCCAAACAGGTTGCATCTTCAACAAGGAGTATAACCATGCTGAGGACACGCAGTATGGCATCTATGGTTCAATTGCCGAGCACTTTGGCTTCGGTGATTGCGAGGGCTACAGCGAGTAGCGGCTCAGCCTTTGCCGCGCATGTGACGTGCGGGATCCAATGACTACGTATTCGGCGTACGGATTGTCGATCTGCTCGGACATCCCCCTTCCCGAGTTGCGCCGAACGCCGTCTTCGCCGGAGGCGGACGTCGTGATCCGGCTGGCGGACTTGCCCGCCCCGCCGTCCTTTCCCGAAGATGCCACGCGATACGCCCGGTGTGGGTCGGACCGGGCCTACCTGGCGTGGAAAGACCTCGGCGCACTTGCCGTCCGGGGCGGCACCGAAATCCTATGCGACCCTGCGCCGGGCAGCTCCCGGCGCGAATTTCGTCTTCCGCTGCTGGGCATCGGACTGGGTGTCCTCCTGCATCAGCGTGACATTCCGACATTTCATGGAAGCGCCGTGTCCCTGGAAGGGCGGGGCGTCGCATTTCTCGGTCAAAAGGGCAGCGGCAAGTCAACCATGGCGGCTGCTCTGCAGCGCCGTGGCCACCCGATGCTCACGGATGACGTGTTGGCCGTCCGTGTCGATGCGGGAAGCGGTGAGGCCGGCCGGGTCCATCGCACCAAGACGGGCGATGCCCCCGCTCCCTCGCATGACAGCCCCGCGGTGCTCCCCGCCTTTCCGTTCATGAAGTTGTGGCCCGAGTCGGCCCGCGCGCTCGGGTATGGAGACGCCACTCACGGCCCTCTGAGTCCCCATACGGCGAAGCAAGGGGTGCGGCTCACCACGATGGCGGCCTCGGGCCGCACGCCCCTTTCGCGGATCTATGTGCTTGAAGAGGGCGAGGCACTCCACAGCAAACCGTTGCGTGGGGGCGCGGCCTTTCAGGCGCTTCTGGCCCAGTCGTATGCGCCCCGCATCCTGGGGTCTCTGGCCTCGACGCCTGCTTTCTTTACGCAGTGTCACGCGCTAGCGCGTGAGGTCCCCGTGTACACGCTGCGCCGTCCCATGCAGTTCGAAGCGCTCGACCGGGTCACC
>CAYFRR010000168.1:0-2462 GCA_964345505.1 uncultured Rhodothermales bacterium | reverse complement strand
CGCGAAGGCGGCGCCTGATCGACCGGTCCAGGCCTTCCTGTTTTTACTCTGCCCCGTACGCACAGCACGCCCCGTGTCGACCGTTGCTTCCCCGACGTTCTTACCTGCACGCCCCCGGACGCCGCCCGGGGGCCACATCTTGCTTCATGCGGCGCGCACGCATTGTGGCCCCGATCGTCTGCTCCTCGACGGGGAGCAGGGCGTTGATTGGACCTGGGTGATGCAGCAGGCTGCGCACCACGGGATTGAGCCCCTGCTTCACGCGGCCTTGAGCCAGTCCAGCGGGGCGGCGGTGCCCCCGGAGGTCATGAGCCGGCTGTCGCACCGAGCGCGGGGGCTGGCGATGCGGTCGATGCAGCAAGCCGGGGAGCTCCGCCGGGTGGCGACCGCGCTCGAGGAGGCCGGCTGCGACGTCATCCCCATTAAAGGCCCGGTGTTGGGGCCGCTGGCCTACGGGAATCTCGCCTACCGGCAGTTTCTGGATCTGGACCTCCTGGTCCGACGCGCGTCGTTCTCGGCCACCACGGCGATGCTGCAGGCGCGCGGTTATGAGCCGCTTCGCGGCCTCGGGGCGGACGAGACGGCAGCGTTCATCAAGTGGCACGACTCCTTTGAGCTCGTCCATCCGGACAAGAAGATCATTGTTGAACTGCATCGCGACTTCTTTCCGGGTATCCATGCGCCGGTTCTGGATCACGAGGACGTCTGGGAGCGCCACACGTGGGTTGAGCTGGCCGGTCAAAAGCTGCGGGGGCTTGCCCTTGAGGACCTGATTATTTATCTGTGCGCGCACGGCACCAAACACCGGTGGGCCAAACTCAAGTGGCTTGCCGATCTAGCCGGTCTCATACACCGGCAGCCCGGCATCGACTGGGCGGTGGTCCGGGCCCGGTCACGGCGCGCCGGCGCCTTGCGCATGGTGACGCTCGGGGCTTGGCTCGCGCATCGGCTTCTCGCGGCGCCGTTTCCTGAGGCGCTCACCCAGGGCCAGGCGCCTGATGCCACCGTGCGCAGGCTCGCCCGCACCGTGTGCGATACGTGGCTTTTTGCCGAGCCAGACGCCGCGGTCGATGCCCGCGACGCCTTCTGGTTTCACCTGCGCGAGCGCGAGCGCTGGCGCGACCGGGTGCCCTACCTCATGCATATGCTGAAGCTGGCGGTGACCCCCAGTGAAGCGGACCGCGCCGCCGTACCCCTTACCAAGTCGCTCAGCGCGCTTTATTATGTGGTGCGTCCCGTGCGGTTGCTCTGGGAGGCGATGACGCCGCTCGCACGCGATACCTCCGGGAGGTCGTAGATCCCTCGCCCCAATGGGCGATGGGCCGATCGGAGCGCGCGCCCAGGCAGGGATCGCCCAGCCAATGGGTCCGGGGTCCGGCGCTGTAAATGGCACGCGGGGAAATGGCACGCGTGGGACCCAAAGAGCCCCCCTGCGCCTGCTCCTTGATGGTCCTGGAGGGATTGGATGATTCTGGAGGGATCGCGAGCCCGAGCAGCCGATAGACGATGGAGTCATGTAGAATTGAACCGGAGACCAGCTTGTACGGTGCAGCCGGGACAGCAGGCATCACCGGCGATCGTTGGCCCATTCGGTGTCAATGGGGCGTCATGATGTGCGCCCGCGCCCATTTTCGATAATATCCAAGCCCCCATGATCAATCGTATTCGTTCTGTACTGGACGACGCCCGGCGCCTCGTGATCTACCTGCCGCGCGCCCTGCAGCTCATCTGGCAGGGCGCAGGGGGGTGGACGCTGGCCTGGGCGAGCCTTCTCATCGTACAAGGCCTCTTGCCTGGGGCCACTGTATACCTCACGAAGCTTGTCCTGGATGGGGCCGAAGCCGCAATCGGGCAGGGACTGGCGTGGTCGCGCATGGAGCCCCTCATCGTGCCCGCCCTGCTCATGGGCGGCGTCATGGTACTGTCACGGTCGCTGGGAAGCGTACAGCAGTGGATTCAGACGGCCCAGTCCGAGCGCGTTCAAGATCACATCCAGTCGTTGATTCACGCGCAGGCGGTGTCCGTGGATGTGGCGTTTTACGAGTCGCCGCAGTACTACGACTCGCTGCATCAGGCCAGCGGGCAGGCCAGCGGGCGAGCCCTGGAGCTGTTGAAAAGTCTTGGCACCGTCACCCAAAACGGCATCACGCTCCTGGCCATCGCGGTGATTCTCGTCCCGTACGGGGTGTGGATTCCCCTAGCGCTCGTCGCGAGCACCCTGCCGGCGCTGTACGTCGTCATGCGGCACAACCGGCGCTACCATCGCTGGTGGACGAAGGCGACCAAAGGGGAGCGGCGCGCGCAGTACTATAAGATGCTGCTGACCTACGATTTCTCGGCCCCTGAGATCCGTATCTTCGAGTTGGGCGATCACTTTCGCGACGCCTATGATGCCGTGCGGCGGCGGCTCCGCCATGAAAAGATCGACCTGATGCGCCGCCACAGCCTGGCCCGGATGGGCG
>CAYFRR010000167.1:4273-5554 GCA_964345505.1 uncultured Rhodothermales bacterium | reverse complement strand
GCATCGCCCTGCGATGCGAAGACGAAGGAGGGCTTATCTTACAATTACATCAGCCGATACGTGGGATGCACCCTGCTCCCTACACGTTTGCCCGCGGCCCCATGCACCTGCTGAAAGAAATTGCCATTGACCTCATCGTGATGCTGGTGGTGCTGGGTATGGTTACGATAGAAGCGAATGGCTTTGGGCTGGAAGGATCCACCGCCGTGCTCTGGTGGGCGCTGGCGGTGTATACAGCGCTGATGCTGCTGCTGAAGGCCGGGGCGCTGGCCAGTGCGCGCACCTTACGGCAGATGAACCTGGAGGGCGGCACCGTCTCACCTGCCGTCTACCGCGTGCTCTATGCCGTCAACACCATCGCCCTGTTCGCGGGTAGCTTCTGGCTGCTGGCCGCCGGGTGGGCAGCGATCTGGGGGTTGTCCGAGGCGGTCCGCATCCGCACAGCGGTGCCCGCATAGGCCCGCACAGGCCTGCGACGGTGGAACGCCTGCTTTCCGGTAGCGGTACAGCGCTTCCGTCGTTTTGCGCGTCTGCCGCTACCTCTCATGGTCAACAACTTTTATACGCTGCGCGCGCTGGCCCATGAGTGGCACGACGACCTCGTGGGGTGCACGGTCGGCGATGCGTTCTCACAGGTGCGCGATGAGGTCACGCTGGCCTTTGCCCATCCCACGCACGAGTGGATGCTGCGGGCCTCCTGCACCCGGCCCTTCCTCTACCTCTTTCGCTCGGCCGGGTACAGCAAAAAGCGGAGCAACGTCGCCACCCTCTTCGCCGATGCCTTCGACCGTGCCGTGACGGACGTCCGCATCGCCACGCGGGATCGCATGCTGTTCCTTGACCTCGCGGGCGGCTGGTCGTTTCAGGTGTTGCTGTTTGGGTCGAAGGCGAACGTGCTGCTGGTAGATAGCGACGGCATCATTGTGGAAGCCTTCCGCTCGGGCGAGGCGCTGCAAGGTACCGAAGCGCCTACGCCCCGTCCAGCGCCCATGCCGGACACGCGGGAGGCGTTCGAGGACCGCTGGCGCACCAACCGCAAGACTACCGACCGCGCGCTGGCCTCGGCCTTCACGCTCTTCGACCGCACGCTGGGCCAGGAGGTGATGCACCGGGCCGGCGTGACAGCTGACGCGCCGGAGGACTGCACGATGGCGGACCGCGACGCTCTCTTTGCCGCGGGACAGGCGCTGCGCAGCGCGCTCCGTAGCCCCACACCCCACGTCTACAGCGATGGGCGCTTTGTCGATACGCTCGCGCTCGTGCCGCTGCACCACCTGCCGC
>CAYFRR010000167.1:0-4173 GCA_964345505.1 uncultured Rhodothermales bacterium | reverse complement strand
GTCCATACGTTCGTCCGCCGCACCCTGGCACAGCGGCACTTTCGGCGCCTCTACGAGCCGGTTGAGAACGCCCTACGCGAGGCCTATGAGCACCACCGGACCAGTGCCGAGCGCATGCTGGAGGAGCTCTCCAACGAAAGCCGTGCGGGCCGCTACGAAACGTGGGCCCACCTCCTGATGGCCTCTCCGCAGGACGTGCCCCGGGGGGCTGACGAGGTTACCCTCCCTAACCTGTTCGAAGATGGGGCGCCCGTCACGATTCCGCTCGACCCGGCCAAGAGCGCCATCGAAAACGCCGAGCACTATTATGATCGCGCCCGGCGCACCCGGCGCTCGCGCGAGGAAGCCGAGAAACGGCTGCTCTCCACCGAGGAGCAAGCGCAAAAGGCCAAAGCACTCCTCGACACGCTGCACGACGAGGTTGACTGGCTGGACGACATCAAGGCCTTTCGGAAGACCCACGAGCAGGCCCTGGCACGCTACCTGGGCAACAGCGGAGATGACATCGACCGCGTGCCCTTTCGGCGGTTTGACCTGGGGGGTGGCTACGAAGTGTGGGTCGGCCGCAACGCCCGGCAGAATGATGAGCTCACGTTTCGCCACGCGCAGAAGTACGACCGCTGGATGCACGCCCGGGGCGTACCGGGCTCACACACGGTGCTCCGCATGCCCGGCCGGAAGGCCACGCCCGACAAACGCACGCTGTACCGCGCCGCGGCCATTGCCGCCTACTATAGCAAGGCGCGGGGGAGCAGCCTCGTACCCGTGATGATGACCGAGCGCAAGCACGTCCGCAAGCCAAGCGGAGGTGCCCCGGGACAGGTATTCGTAGAGCACGAGGACGTGCTGCTCGTGGAACCAGGGCTCCCGGAGGCCCCGTGAGGTGGTACCCGAGCCTCCCTACACATGGGATCAACGCGGTTCGAACAGCGCTTCATACGAAATGCCATCTTGTGACGTTATTATGAGATAGTAACACCCCACATAAAACCCCTGGCCGGCACCGACAGTTGTTCAAACAGCTTTATAAAGTCCCGCCTCTTTACTTCTATCCCCCTGCAACGCCGTCTCCCTCTATGTCCTGTTTTCGATTAACGCTCGTCTTGTTGTTGGCTCTGGGGCTTACGGCCTGTGGTTCATCTGATGAAGAGGAAGGGCGGAGTGGGCGAAGCCGAGGCAATGCCCCTACGCCATCTGTGGAGGTCGTGCAGACGCAACTGGGCAGCCTGCCGTTGGAGCAGCGCCTGAGCGGGTCGGTGCGGGCCCGCAACCAGGTGAGTATTTACCCTGAGATCACGGCCCGCGTGGAAGAGGTACTGGCCGAGAGTGGGGATTTTGTTGAACGCGGCCAGCCCCTGGTGCGCCTCCGCGACCGCACGTACCGCGAGCAGGTACGACAGGCGGAGGCTAACGTCAATATCCAGCGCGCTCAGGTCCGCCAGGCCCAAGCCCAGCTTTCGGAGTTGCAGTCGGAGCTGCGCCGGATAGAGCAACTGGCCGACCGCGAGTTTTCCTCTCGCCAGGAGCTGGAGAGACTCCAAGCACAGGTGGAAGGTGCCGAGGCTGACGTTGCCGCTGCCGAGGCGCAGGTGGAGCAGGCAGAATCCACGCTGTCTGAGCGCCAAGCCGACCTCGCGCAAACCGTGGTCCGCTCCCCTGTCACCGGGCGCATCGGGCGCCGGGACGTGGAGATTGGGCAGCGTGTCGATGGGTCCTCTCGCCTGTTCGACGTGGGCGACCTCTCGTTCGTCCGCGTGCGCGTGAGCCTCACCGACGAGATGCTCAGCCGCATCCGGGAAGGACAGACCGCCCAGATCACCTCTGAGATGCTCCCCGACACCACCATCACCGCCCAGGTCTCGCGCATCTCTCCTTTTCTGGATGAAAACAGCTTCAGCACCGATGCCGAGATCGACATTTCCAACGAGGGCAATCTGCTGCGGCCCGGCATGTTTGTGAACGTGGCTGTGTTGTACGGCGAGTCGGAGCAAGCCACCCTCATCCCGAACAGCGCCCTGTACGAGGACCCGGGCACAGGAGCCGTGGGCGTGTTTCTGGCCTCTTCGTTGGGCACCGAGATTGAGCCCGATGAGCCGCGCGATGGCTTCCCCACCGAGCTTACTGAACCAACGCCGGTCGGCTTTCGAGAGGTTGACGTCGTTGCTGAAGGGCGCGCGACGACAGGCATCCGGGGGATTGGGCAGAACGCCTGGGTGGTGGCGCTCGGCCATGACCTGCTCAACATGAACCTGGACGAAGCGGTGGATGCCCGCACGCGTGCCCTCTCTTGGGAGCGCGTCCTTGGCCTGCAAGAGCTGGAAGAACGGGACATGTTGATCGAGTTTATGGAACGCCAGCAACGCATGGCCGAAGCCGAGCGGGCCGCCCAGGACTCCTCCAGCACCTCCAGTGATAGCTCGGACGCTTAACCACCGGCCGCTCCGCACCCTTACAACGCTCTCTGTTGCCGCTCCAAGGATCCATGGCCTCTATCTCAGATCTTTCCATTCGCCGTCCCGTCGCGACGGCTATGTTCTATCTCGTCGTCATCACCATTGGGGTGGTCGCGTTTCGCTTCCTGCCCGTCGACCTGCTGCCCGCTATTGAGTACCCCCAGCTCTCCATCGGGACGTCCTACGCCAACGTGGGGCCTGAGGAGATGGAGCAGCTCATTACCCGTCCGATCGAGAATGGGATCGCTGGGGTGCCGGGGGTAGAGCGCGTGACGTCCTCCTCCAGCGAAGGAAGCAGCCGCGTGCGGCTGGAGTTCGGACAGGGCACGGATTTGGCCGAAGCCGCCAACGACGTCCGAGACGCCCTGGAACGGCTGCGTGGCTCTCTCCCCGAGGAAGCCGAGGAGCCTCGGATCTGGAAGTTTGATCCCAACGACATCTCAATTCTCTCCATCGCAGCCAGCTCCACGCGCGACCTCGAAACCCTCACCCAGATTATTGAGCGCGACATCGTCCGGCGGCTGGAGCAAATTGACGGGGTGGGCACGATCCAGGTGCGGGGCGGCGTCTACCGCGAGATCCACGTCAACATCAAGCGTGACCGCCTGCGCTCGGTGGGCCTGACGGCGGAAGAGGTGCAGAATGCCATCGGCCGGGAAAACGCCATTGCGCCGGGTGGGAATGTGAAGGATGGCCTGAAGGATCTTTACGTGCGAGCGATTGGCGAGTACGAATCGATCGATCAGGTAGCGGATGTCGTCATCACCCGCGTGGACGGGCGCCCAGTTCGCGTGCGAGATGTCGCCAACGTCCGCAGCGACTACGAAGATGTAGGTCGCCTCACGGAGGTTAACGGTACGCCCGTGGTACAATTCCGCGTGCAGAAGCAATCGGGCGCCAACACGGTGTCGGTCTCCCAAGATGTGCGCGCCGAGCTGGAGCGTATCAACGCCGACCGCAACGACATCAACCTGACGGTTATTTCGGACCAAAGCACCTTCATCCAGCAGTCGATCGATAACGTGCAGAGCGCCGCCATCTGGGGCTCGCTGCTGGCCATCTTCGTGCTCTACTTCTTCCTGCGCAACGGCTCTACCACCTTCATCATTGCGCTGTCTATCCCCATTTCCCTGATTGCGACGTTTGGGCTGCTATACTTTGGCAACCTGTCGCTCAACATGATGACCTTTGGCGGGCTCGCGCTGGGCATTGGGCTCATCGTGGATAATGCCATCGTGGTGCTCGAAAACATCATTCGACAACGCGAGGAACAGGAAACGGACTTGAAAGAGGCGGCGTCTGTCGGGACGCGGGAGGTTGCCGGGGCCATCATCGCCTCCACGCTCACCACGTCCGTGATCTTTCTGCCCATCATGTTTATGCAGGGTACGACGAGCACCCTGTTTCTGGCGCTGGCGCTGGTGGTGGTCTTTTCGCTGGCCTGTTCGCTGCTGGTGGCGCTGACGCTGGTCCCCATGCTCTCCAGCCAGTTCCTGACTGTCGAGAAAGGAACCCCGGATGCGGGGACTCGTGGCGGACGCTTCCGCCGCAAGGTGGACCAGTTCGAGCGATGGTACGCCGGCAAAGTCCGCGCGGCCACCCAGCAACGGCTGGCCATTTTTGGGATCGCAACCCTGCTCGTCATTGGCGCTGGCGTGCTGTTGCCCTTCGTGCCGGTAGAGCTGGCGCCGTCGACCGACTCCAATGAGATCGACATCGA
>CAYFRR010000166.1:0-5643 GCA_964345505.1 uncultured Rhodothermales bacterium | reverse complement strand
ACCGTGATGTGGCCCTGCATCAGGTCCACCAGCCGCTTGGTGATCGTGAGGCCAATGCCACTGCCCTCATGGTTGCGGTTGAGGCCGCTCGACTCCTGCTCGAACTCCTCAAACAGGTGCGGGAGGAAGGATTCGGAGATCCCTATTCCGGTGTCTTTGACCCGGATCAGCACGTCAGGCCCCGCAGCCTCGGCTACGACCGACACGAAGCCCGTGGCGGTAAATTTGATGGCGTTGCTGATGAGGTTGGTGAGCACGCGGCCAAGGGCGCCGGGGTCGGCCAGCACCAGCAGCGGCTCCTCGGGCGTGTTCACCCGAAGGGGCAGCCCCTTGGCCTGGGCCTGCTCCCGCAGCTCCCGAACCACATGCCGGATCTCCTCCTGGACGGCCACTTCTGTAGGCTCTACCTGCAACTCACCAGCCTCCAGGCGGGCAAAGTCCAGCACCGAGTTGAGGGTCTGCAACAGCCGACGGCCGCCCTGCCCGATGGACTGCAGTAGCTCTTGCTTTTCCCCCTCCAGCTCATCCTCCAGTATCTGCGCAAAGCCAATAATCGCCGTCAGCGGCGTGCGGATCTCGTGGCTCATGTTGGCCAGGAAGGCATCCTTAAGCCGGGCCATCTGTTCGGCTTCTTCCTTCGCGGCCCGCAAGGCTTCCTCGCGCTGCACCTGCTCCGTTACGTCAAGTAGCGTACCTACCAGGCGGCCAATCCCGCTCCGCTCGGCGCACCGGACGCGCACCTGGAGTACCCGCTCCGAGCGGCCATCGGCGCCCATCGTGCGCACGCGAACAGGTGGTGGGGTTTCGTCATTCCGTGCGGCCTGCACGCTGGCATGCACGGCCGGGCGGTCGTCCGGGCGTACGGCACCCGCCACCTTTTTCGGCGAGAGCACTACGCCACCGGGCGCGTATCCCAGCAGGCGGCACGCCTCGTCGGAGCCGTACCCGCGGCCTGTCTGCGGGTCCCACTCCCAATTGCCCAGCCCCACCAGGCGCTGCGCCTCGGCCAGGTTTTCCTGACTGCGCCGCAACGTCGTCGCCAGTTGCCGCTGCAGCAGCCAGGCGATACAGGTTAGCGTGAGCGCCGAAACGACGCAGGCCCACAGCACGAACCGGCTCACCTGCACCGCTGGCCAGAGAGCCATAAGCAGCGAGGTCGCCCCGCCTGTGTAGAGCAGAAACACTACGTGCGTCATCCCGAAGGTGCGCCCCAGGCTGAGCACCAGCAAACAGCCAATGAGTACATAGAACAGTCCCATGCTGTAGTTGGCGGAAAACTGATTGACGGCCGCCACCCACAAAAACCAGGTGAGAAGCAAAAACACATAGGTGTGTACCGCGGGCACGATGTAGTCTTTGCAGCGCGGATGGAACGTGAGTGCCAGGAGGCCGAGGGTCACCGTCATCACCGTCCAGCGGATCCACATGGGATCGTAGGCGCCCGGATCGGTCCACTGATAGACCCACCCCATCCCAACGACCAGCGGCGCAGCCAGCGCAAAGACGATGCGGAATGCCTCCACCTGCGAGATCCCCTCGTTACGCAGCGCCGCGCGCAGGTACCGCAGGCTGGACTGAACGAAAGACATGGGGCCAACACGGGGTGAACAGGACAGATGCGCCAGCAGGCGGCGGGTGTAGCAGGTTGAAGGGTACGGGCTATTATCAACTATAGCAGGTACAGACTTAACCACTTCGCATGTTTTTCGGGCATGCTGTGCACGGACGCAGCGTCGAAAAACGAAAAAGCGCCTCCTCCCCATGGAGGGAGAAGGCGCTCTGCAGTCGGGGCGGCCGGATTTGAACCGGCGACCTCTTCGTCCCGAACGAAGCGCGCTACCGGGCTGCGCTACGCCCCGAGATCTGCGCCCCTAAACGGCACCTTGTGGGGAAGGATCCCCTGTGCACGAGCGGTAGCCCCCTGCCCGCAGTCACCGCAGCGCAAGTTCAACAGAATCTCATACCGTTGCGGCAGCGATGGCCCTTCCTGCGCTTACACTTGCTCTTACGCTGTGATGGTGTACATCTCGTCGATGACGTCGGCGTAGTGCCGCTCAATGATGCGACGCTTCGGCTTCATCGTAGGGGTTAGCATCCCGTTCTCCACGCTGAAGGCCTCGGGGATAAGCGTGAAATCGCGGATCTTCTCGTGCGAGGCCGCCTGCCGGCTGTAGTCCTTGAACGCCTGCGCAAAGAGCGCGCGGACCTTCGGGTGCTGCAGCAGCTCGGCGTCGCTGCTGTACGTGATCTCCTCCGCGTTACAAAACACCGCCAGGGCCTCCATATCCGGCACCACCAGCGCCGTCAGGAACGCACGCCCTTCGCCTACCACCAGCAGCTGATCGATCCACCGCACCGTGGTAAACGCCTCCTCAATCGGCCCCGGGTAGATGTTCTTGCCACCCTTCGACACAATCATGTGCTTGATACGGTCGGTGATGGCCAGGTAGCCTTCCACAAACTGCCCTACATCACCTGTGTGAAACCAGCCCTCGGCATCGATGGCCGCTTGCGTAGCTTCGGGGTTATTCCAGTAACCGGCCATGATGTTCGGCCCTTTAGCCACGATTTCCCCTTCAGCCGTAGAGACCGTTGTAGGATAATCGTCGCCGCGCACCCGGCCGGACATGCGGTTGTCATCCAGCCGCTGAATGCCTATCGTAGTGCCGGGCACCACGTGGCCAACGGTGCCAAAGCGAGGCGCGGCCATCGGGCTGATGGTGAGCACCGGCGAAGTCTCGGTGAGGCCGTAGCCTTCAATGATTACAATCCCGGCCGCCTGAAAAAACTCGCCGATCTTTTTGGGCAGCGGAGCCCCGCCCGACACGGCAAACCGCAGGTTACCGCCCAGCTTCTCATGAAGCGTAGAAAATACCAGCCGGTCAGCCAGCGTGTACTGCGCCTTCAGCAGCAGCCCCGGCCGCTCGGCGGTGGCATACCGCCGGCCGACCCCTACGGCCCAGTCGAAGAGGGCTTTCTGCACAGCCGAGCCCTCCTCTACTTTTTTGGTAATGGTGGTGTACACCTTCTCGAAGAGGCGCGGCACCGAAATCATGACGGTAGGGTTGACCTCGGGCAGGTTCTTTCTGATCGCGTCGATGCTTTCCGCATAGGAGACCGTAGCTCCCGCGGCCAGCACGGCCGTATAGCCTGCCGTGCGCTCAAACGAGTGGCAGAGCGGCAGGAAGGAAAGATGGTGATCGTCTGGCCCAAAATCGACGCGCTGATGCGCCGCCTTCGCATTGGAGCACAGGTTGCGATGCGTGAGCATCACGCCTTTCGGCTGCCCCGTCGTACCACTCGTGTAAATCAGCGCGCACAGGTCCTCGGGCGTGACCTCGTCGGCCAGCGGCGTAAGGGTGTCTTCGTGCGCCTGCCAGTACGCCCAGCCCTCCTCTACCGCGTCCTCCCACGGGTGGATGTGCGCGGGCAGATCGTCCTCCGGTTCACTCATCGTAACCACCGTTTCGAGCGCTGGGCAATCGTCGAACACGTCCTTCGCCTTACGGAACTGCAGCGTGGTGGAGACCACGAGTACGGTAGCGCCAGAGTCCTCCAAGATGTACTGCGCCTGGGCAGGCGGTAACGTAGGATAAAGCGCCACGTTTACGGCCCCGAGCAGCTGTGTGCCCATATCCGTCAGGGCCCATTCCGGACGGTTTTCGGAGAGAATCGCTACGCGGTCGCCCGGACGCACGCCTCGCGCATGGAGAAAGCCTGCAAACGCTCGCATCCGGCGGTGCACCTCCTCCCACGAAATGTCGATCCACGCCTTGGTGTACTTGTCCTTGTAACGGAGCGCGGGGCGGTCCCTGCCCGCGTAGTGATCCGCCAGCCGGGTGAACAGCTGCGGCATGGTATCGAAGTCAACGAGAATGGGCATAGGCTAAACCAGCGATCGGGCAGGTGGGCGGCGGTACGCACAGGCTTGCCAAAATAGCCCTTTTTCAACGCAAGGGCAATGCACGACGGCATTGCGCCTGACCTATGCCCGCGCGCCTGTGGCTTCGTAGAGTGTGCCGTAGCCCTTCTGTTCCATCAGTTTCACGAGGCCACGCTTGATTTCAGCCACGAGCCCGGGTCCGTGGTACACCAGCCCCGTGTAGCATTGCACGAGCGAGGCGCCGCTCTCGATCTTATCCAGGGCCGCCTCTGGACTGTCGACCCCGCCCACGCCAATGAGCGGCACGGTGCCCTCGGTGAGGCGGTAAAGGTACCGGAGCAGCGTGTTGGCGCGCTGCTGCAGCGGGGCACCACTCAGCCCGCCACGCCCGATCGCCTCCAGCGTAGTCTTATCGGTGGCGAGCCCCTGCCGGTCCGGTGCCGTGTTGGTCGCCACAAAGCCGGCGATGTCGTGCGCCGCTGCAATGGCCACCAGCTCCTCGATCCGGCTGTCGAAGGCAACCTGGGCGTTGAGGGGAGGGGCGAGTTTCAGCAGCAACGGTTTGGCTGCGGCGCCGGTGCGCAGCGGGGCCAGCTCCTCCAACAGCGCGGACAGGGCATCGGGCTCTTCAAAGGTTTTGCCGTCCTCCGTGTTAGGACAGGAGATGTTGAGCACCACGTAGTCGGCCAGTGGCGCGAGGCGCTCATAGCTCTGCCGGAAGTCGCGCCGCGCCCCTTCGCCCAGGATGGCGTCATCCGGCGTCTTGGCGATGTTGACCCCAAGGGGGATGTCGAGCGCGGTGCGATACCGCTGCAGGCGGCGCGCTACCCGATCGGCCCCGTGGTTGTTGAGCCCCATCCGGTTGATGAGTGCTTCATCCGCAGGCAGCCGAAACGCCCGCGGCCGCGGATTCCCCTGCGCCGGCCGCGCCGTGACGGAGCCAATCTCCACGAACCCCATGCCCACGCGCTCCCAAAAAGGCGGCATGGTGGCGTTCTTGTCGAACCCGGCGGCCAGCCCTACCGGGTTTCGAAACTCCAGGCCAAAGAGCGACTGATGAAGAGCCGCATCGGCAAAAGCAAACGTCGAGGCCAGCACGGACGGAGCTACCGTTTGGAGCGTGCGCGCGCCCCACTCAGCTACCTGATGCGCATGCTCGGGCGACAGCTTAAACAGGAGCGAACGCAGGCGATGGTACATGAGCAGACCAGGTGGGAGGCAGCGAAAGTAGGGACGCGTTTACCGAGCGATGACCGGAACGTACGCCCCAGCAAATGCTTCTGCAAACGCAGCCCGTAGTATTTCATCAGGCCGGCATTTGTTCGATTTCTTCCATCGTATAGCCCCGGCGCGCCGGACCTTTGACCCACCGGGACCGTTTTCAAAATCTATCTAATCCCCTCGCTCGTACGTCTTCGACTCAACCCGTTCCTGCCCGATCTCACTATGAGCGCCCCATCTGCAGTATCTGTCCCATCATCTAAAGCGTCTGAGGACTTCTCGACCTTCATCACGAACTTCCGCGCGCAGTTGCGCGACACGTTTCGGCGGCGAGGGGATATCGACGCCATGAGTTTGGAGCGCGGGTTGCCGCCCTATGTGCTGCGGGACGTACGCTCCTGCAAGCCGCTGTCCGCGTTCATTCCGTCGGCGTATGGCGGCCGGGGCGGGCACGTGCACGAGAGCCTCTCGGTACTGCAAGCCGCCGGGTACGAGTCTATTGCCCTCACGCTTACCCTGGGGATCAACGGCGCGCTGTT
>CAYFRR010000165.1:0-5699 GCA_964345505.1 uncultured Rhodothermales bacterium | reverse complement strand
TCGGCGGACTCGTTCGGTAAACACGGCATACGGTCGGGTGCTATTCTACGCAGTGACCCGCAGCCGCCATTCGATGCGGTAGACGTACCCTCCATCCACAAGTTTCACGTGCACGCTGCCCTATGCCAAGTCCCGATACATCTGCCACTGAGGGATCTGCGGGCGATACGGCTGCTTCTGATACGGCTGCCGCTGGTACGTCTACAGCCGATACGCCCACGACGGATGCCGCCGGCGACTACAGCGAAGGCGTGGTCATACGCTCCACCGGCAGCTGGTACGAGGTGCAGGTGAGGGACGACGTGATCGCCTCCACCATCCGCGGCAAGTTTCGCCTGGAGATGGAGGATGCTGCGCTCACGAATCCTGTAGCCGTGGGCGACCGCGTCACCATTCAGCATTTGAAGGACGGCACGGGCGTCATCGAAGAGGTACATCCGCGTGAGACGATGCTCTGCCGGCGCGCTGCCGGGCGCCGCGTGGGCATGGCGCAGATTATTGCAGCCAACATCGACTTTGTGTGGATCGTGCAGTCGGTGCGCCTGCCTACGCCTACGCTCGGCTTTATTGACCGCGTGCTCGTCATGTGCGAGCGCTACGAGCTGGACGCCGGGATCATTCTCAACAAGATGGACTTGCTGCGCCCGAAGGATGAGGCGCAGGTGGAGGACCTGGCGGCAATTTATGGCGCGATGGGGTACGAGCTGATGTTCACCAGCGCCGACCAAAAACGCGGCCTGGACGCCCTTGCGGAGCACCTGTCCGACCGCGTGAGCGTGGTGACGGGGCCCTCAGGGGTGGGCAAGACAACGCTGCTCAATGCGCTGGAGCCCGGGCTCGACCTGCGCACCGGGGAGGTCAGCGAGAAAAACCAGAAGGGCCGGCACACCACCACCTACGCGGCCCGGTACGCGCTTTCCTCTGGGGGCGCGATTGTGGATACCCCCGGCATCCGGGAGTTTGGGGTGGTAGAGATGGAGGCCTGGGAGCTGGCGCACTACTTCCGCGAGTTTCAGCCCTACATCCACGACTGCCGCTTTCCCAACTGCACGCACGACCATGAGCCCAGCTGCGCCGTGCGGGACGCAGCCGACGCCGGCCGCATCCCTGAAGCCCGGTACATCAGCTATCTCAAGATTCTGGACTCTATAAAGCTGGGCGATGCCGATGTGGGGCGGTAGTCCGGCGATACAGGCCTGCCGGGCCCTCCGCCATCTGTGGGACCCGTTCTCTACAGTTGTTCGCTCCAGCGCTCCATGTCGCCGCGCAGTCGGTCCAGCGTAACCGGCGTGTCCTCAGCGTCCTCCGCCAGCGTCACCGCCTGTTCGCCCGTAGCCATCGCCTCGTCGTATTGGCCCAAGGCAGCATGCACGCGGGCCATCACATATAGATTGTTGAAGTTCTCTTGCCGCTCAATCGACTGCTGGGCCCATTGCAGGGCTTCGCTCAACAGCACCTCGTTTTGGAGGGCGTAGGCCGCGAACTGCAGCGGCTCTTGCCATGACGAAGAGGCGGCAATCTGTTCTTCGGCCTGGGCCACGACCAACGCCTCCGTATTCACGGCCAGCGGGATCGGGACGCGCAGCTCGTCCCAACGCAGGGCAAGCGTAGCCTCGTTGGAGGTGACGTCGTCAAACGTGAAGGTCATCCGCTCGCGGAACGGCGCCGCTTCCGGTGTGACCGTGAAGGTGTGCACGTTGCGATCGGCCTCGTAGTTGTATGCGCCCCACTGGTTGGGCTCATCGTTCAAGATCACCGTCCACTCCTCTTCTCCTGGAATCGTGAACAGGGCATACGCGCCCGGGTCAATCTCCGCACCGCCGATGGCTACGGGATCCGGAAACTGGATGACGGTAGCTTCATCCGCGCCCGTGCGCCACACGCGATCGAAGGGCACCAGCTCGCCGAACACCTCACGGCCCCGCACACTCGGGCGGCCGTATGTGACGGTAACCTCCGTGATGCCAATCATCTGCGCAATCGAGGCGCTGGGGCTAAGCCGGGGCAACTCAGACGCGCGCTCCTGCGCCACAGCCTGGGTGTGAGAGGCAACAAGCAGAACGACAG
The DNA here is from genome assembly GCA_964345505.1 of uncultured Rhodothermales bacterium. Classification (GTDB taxonomy): domain Bacteria; phylum Bacteroidota; class Rhodothermia; order Rhodothermales; family Salinibacteraceae; genus Tc-Br11-B2g6-7. The sequence continues at coordinate 3,632 of CAYFRR010000165.1, read as the reverse complement.
CCAACGCTACCGCTGAAGCATAACGAGAGAAGGCACGCATGAGTATCCGAGATCGATAAAGGCGAAAAGAAAGACGGGCCGATCATGAGTCAACCGTGACAACCTGCATCGTCCGGCGCAGTGAACGACTGCGTCGCGCAAGGGGTTCTTTGCGATCCATTCGCGGTCGCACACCAGCGCACGGCACCCGGCTTGCACCTTACCCATTGCATCGCCTATCATGACACTCAACCCATTCTTGCCGATGCATCTCCTTTTTTCTTATGGCTACTGAAACCGCTTCCGACGCCACGCCCGATGGCTTCCCCTTCAATCAGGAGACGGTCTGGGAGCCCCACGCCGACTGGATCGCTGAAAGTAATCTCCAGCGTTTTATGGACCGGCACGGCATCGCGTCCTACGATGCCCTGATGCAGCGCGCGACGGACGATGTCGGGTGGTTCTGGGAGGCGGCACTCGACGACCTTGGCATTGCGTTCTACACTGAGTACGACCAGATCCTCGATCAGTCGAAGGGCGTGCCGTTTACGTCCTGGTGCGTGGGCGGAGAGATGAACATCGTCCACAACTGCCTCGACAAATGGCAAGATACGGAGCGCCGCACGCAGGATGCGCTCCGATGGGAAGCAGAAGACGGGACGACGCGCACGCTCACCTATGGGGAGCTCTACGCCGAAGTAAACCGCTGCGCCAATGCGCTGCGCGCCCTTGGGCTGGGCAAGGGCGATGCGATTGGGCTGTACATGCCCATGACACCCGAGATCTGTATCGCCTTTCTGGCGATCGCGAAGATTGGCGGCGTCATCTTGCCCCTGTTTAGCGGCTACGGCCCGGAAGCCGTGGCCACCCGCCTCAGTGGCGGCAAGGCGAAGGCCGTGTTTACCGCCGACGGCTTTGCCCGGCGCGGCAAGCCCATCCGGATGAAGGACACGATGGATGCGGCCCTGGCCCAGTGCCCCACCGTGGAGCACGTGATTGTACACCGGTACCAGGACCTCGACGTCCCCATGGAGGACGGCCGTGACCAGTGGTGGCACGACGTGATGGCAGGCCATGGCACCGACGCGCCTACCGAGCGCACGGCCGCCGAGGATACGGTGATGATCATCTACACCAGCGGGACTACAGGCCGGCCCAAGGGCGCGGTGCACACGCACTGCGGGTTTCCGGTGAAGGGGGCGCAGGACATGTACCACAGCATGGACCTGAAGCCCGGCGAGTGTATGTACTGGATGAGCGATATGGGCTGGATGATGGGGCCGTGGCTCGTCTTTGGAACGCTGTGCATCGGCGCGACGATGGTCTTCTATGATGGCGCCCCCGACTATCCCGACGCCGGGCGGCTCTGGGACCTCGTGGAGCGCCATCAAGTCACGCACCTGGGCATCTCACCCACCCTCATCCGCGCGCTGAAGGCCCACGGCACCGCCCCCATCGCCCGCTATGACGTCTCCGGGCTGCGCGCCGTCGGCTCCACGGGCAGTCCGTGGGACCCGGAGTCGTGGCGCTGGCTCTTTACGAACGTCCTGAATGGCGAGAAACCCATCCTGAACTACTCCGGCGGCACCGAAATCAGTGGGGGCATTTTGTGCGGCAACTTCTTCACGCCGCTGAAGCCCGGCGCCTTCTCCGGCCCGGTGCCCGGCATGGACGCCGATGTGGTGGACGCCGAGGGCAGCCCCGTCCGCGGCGAGGTCGGCGAGCTGGTTATCCGGCAGCCGTGGATCGGGATGACGCGCAGCTTCTGGGAAGACGACGAGCGCTACCTCGACAGCTACTGGCGCCGCTTCGACGGCCTCTGGGTGCACGGCGACTTCGCGGCCATCGACGAAGACGGCTTGTGGTACATCCTGGGCCGCTCGGACGACACGATCAAGGTGGCGGGCAAGCGGCTGGGGCCGGCGGAGGTAGAGGCGCTCATGAACGCGCACAACGCTGTGGCGGAGAGCGCCGCCATTGGGGTGCCCCACAAGGTGAAAGGGCAAGAGCTGGTGGTGTATGTCGTGCTGCAGGGCGGCCACGCGCCCACGGAGGACCTGCGGCAGACGCTCCGGGCCACCATCACCGATGCGATGGGCAAGCCACTCCGCCCACGTGAGATCCGCTTTACGGACGCACTGCCCAAAACCCGCAACGCGAAGGTCATGCGCCGTGTCATTCGCGCGACCTACCTGGGCGAAGACCTCGGCGACGTGAGCAGCCTCGAAAACCCCGCCACTGTAGAGGCCATCCGCAAGGCCGTCTGATCTTACCGGTCGCTGGTGCGTCTGAGGCTACACGAGATCTTCACTCTGAGTCTGTAGCACCCACCAGTAGTCTCATGACACACAGCCACCCGGCGCTTCTTTACTGCCTGCTTGTGGCGGCCGTCTGGCTCGGCCTTTCCCCCTTGGCATTCGGCCAGAACGTGGAGCGTGTCACTCTCACCGGTACCGTGGCAACTGAGGACACGGGCTTGCCGTTGCCTGGCGCGCACGTGATCCTTGCCGGATCCACCTCCGGCACGGTCACCGATCGCCAGGGCCGCTACACACTGGCCGACCTGCCGGTGGACGCCTACCGCGTGCACGTCTCTATGCTGGGATTTGAGCCGACGGCGGTTGATACCGCCCTTACAGCGCCCGGACGCCACATCATCGATATCGTACTGCCCGCAGCCGTCCTGCAGCTGGAGGAGGCGGAAGTCACGGCCACGCGCGACCGCCGGTGGGAGCGGCGCCTCACCCGGTTCAAGGAAGAGTTTATCGGGACGTCGGAGCGGGCGGAGCAGACGGAGCTGCTGAACCCGGAGGTGCTATCGTTCACGAGCCGGTGGGGCCGCTTTCGGGCCGAGGCCGCCGCCCCGCTGCGCCTTCGCAACCATGCCCTCGGCTACGACATCACGTACCACTTGACGCACTTCTCCTCCACCGGCACCCGCATTCAATATGATGGCGATCGGTTTTACGAGCCGATGACGCCGAAGTCGCCGGAGCAGGCTGCCGCGTGGGAAACCGCGCGTGCGGAGGCGTATCGCGGGTCGCTGCAGCATTTCTTGCATGCCGTGATGGACGACCGGGTCGAAGAAGCCGGGTTCGTGGTGTATCAGCTGCCGCGCGTGCGCTCCCTGGGCCTGCGGCATGCGCGGGACGGGGCCCCACGGTTCAGGGGCCGCACGCACCGCTTCTTCAATACTGCCGACGATGGGGCGCATTACGAACTCGACTTCCGGGGCGAGCTGGAGATCCTGTACCGCGACGCCCCCGAGCCGCCGGCCTACGTGGACTGGCTCCGCGATCAACGGCGCGTGCCCAGGGACTTCCGCACGGCGTACCTCTCCATGAACGAACGCCCCGCCCTCGTCGACCGGTATGGCGACATCGTTCAACCCTTTGCCGTCACCCGATATGGCTACTATGCCTTCACCCGCGTCGCCGATAGCCTGCCCAAGGAGTATCGGCCGGGGGAATAAGGAGCGGCGTTGCTTTGCCGGTATGCACCGCGTTCATGTTTACCTGCGACCCACCGACATGCACGTAGCGACGTGGCGTGCTACGTCGAAGCCTGCAACTCAGACGTCACATTGACACCAAAGCAGACAATCGGACAGCTACACGAATGTGCTGCCGTCCTTAACCGCCTGAGTGACACCC
>CAYFRR010000164.1:2675-5717 GCA_964345505.1 uncultured Rhodothermales bacterium | reverse complement strand
GGTGAGGAGCGCACTCCCAACAAGACCCCACAACAGCAGGGGAGGAGGCCTTCGAGATGTGAGACGAGACTGCATGGGAGAGGGTACGCCTGCCCGGGACGTTGGGTCGCCAGGGGAGGGGCATACGCCTGGCCGTTTCGGAGCGTTACTGCTCCCACGGCTCCTCGCGCCAGTAGCGCGGCGGGCGCTCGTCCCGCACCTCAATCGTGAGGGGGTCCGTGGTGGTGCGGCCGTGGCGGTCGGTGCTGGTGACGGTAATTGTGTGGACCCCCCTGGGCAGCGCGGGCAACTCCGCGCGCCAGAGGTGCACGTTGCGATCGGCCACCGCGCCCTGCGGCTGTGGTGGAGCAGGGCCGTAGGAGCGCCCCTGGAAGAGCTCAAACCCCTGCGCGCGCTCGTCCCCAGAGCGGCTTTCGTAGGCGTAGCGCGCTACCGACAGCTGCCGGGCCGCGGCAAACGGATCTGCCCATTCGGCGCCGATACGCGGGCTTTCGCCCGCGCCCTGCTGCGTCCGCTCTAACGGCAGCACCTGTCCATCCGGCAGCTGCGCCTCCACGACGGTCTCGGCGGAGCCAGCCCATACGTTGGCTGTCAGCCATACGCCGCCCTCGAAGTCCTGAGGGGTGAGCAGCCGCGTATCCGGCAAGTCGTGGATGGAGCGCGGGGGCACCGGGTCGCGCTGGTCAGCGGCGGTGTTTCGCCAGGCGGTGATGGCATCGAACCAATCCCGGAAGGCGGGCGTGCTGAGCCCCACCCACTGGCCGCGCTCCGGCCCGAGGCGGGCGCCGCGGTATTGCTCCATGTAGGCCGGTCCATCGAAAGCGAGATGCAGGTAGCCTGCTGGCGCGCCAAGGCGCTGCAGGGTCATTGGAACACCCTCTACCGAAAAGTCTCCCTGAAACCAGGCCCCCGAGGCGGCCCCTGCCACGATGTGCCGGAAGGGCAGTGGCCCGGCGCCCGCCTGCGCCGTCCAGCCCTCAAAAACCTGCCCGGGCGCGTGGTTCTCGATGGTGTGCGTGTGGCCCGAAAGCGACAGCGCCTCGCGCCCCTCCAGCATCTCGTAGACCCGCGCAATCTCGTCGGTCTGATGCTGCCCACTCGTAGCATCCACAAACGAGACGAACGGGATGTGCGTGCTCAAGACGATCAGGCGATCCTCCGGGGTCTCCGCAATGAGCTCTTCCAGCCACGCGAGCTGCGTCTCCGTAAGACGCCCGTTGTATGAGGGCTGGTCGCCACCGCAGTGGGTCCGCCCCTGGGCCACATCCGCCGCGCCGCAGGGATAGACGACGTTATCAAGCATGACGAAGAGCACATGACCCTGCTCAAAGGCGTAGTACGTGGGCCCGACGATCCGGCGCCAGCTATCGCCTTTGTCCGCGTTCGCGGTGGCGTCGAAGTCAATGTCGTGATTCCCGATCACGGGCCACTGCGGCGCGCCGGCGACCGCCACGATCTCCAGGAGCCGATCCAGCAAGGCGAGGTCGTCGCCCACGACATCGCCGATGGGGATAATGCAGTCGCTTGCCGTGAGCCCGGCATCGCGAAGGTCCGCCCCGACGCCATCGCGGAAGTAGCCGACCTGCTCGTTCGAATAGGCTTGCACGTCGCCCAGGATGGCGCAGGTGAAGGCGGCGCCGGCCGCGCCATCACGCGTCAGCGGAAAGTTGACCTGCGCGGGCGCCGGACCCGTATCCGGGAGGCCGCCGAAGCGCAGGTCATAGCCGGTGCCGCCCTCCTTGTGGATATAGAAGAACTGGGGTACCATCCGCGCATCGGTGGGCACGCGCCACCCCGACGGCTGCACGATGGAGAGGTCCATATCGTCGCGGACCGTGATTTCGTAGGCGCCGTCCGCATCCGTGCGCACCCAGTCGCGCCCGTTCGTCACGAGCACCCCTTCGACGCCTTGATCGTCTGCATCAAACGTGCCCGTATGCTCTACATCCTCAAAGACGTACCCCACGATTGTCTCGTTACCGGCGCCTTCCCCCATGACCTCCGGCTGTGCGCGGTAGTCTTGCGCGTGAAGAGACGGAGAGAGGAGACCAAGCGCAAGGCAAAGCAGCGGCGGGAAGAGGGAGCGCGGAGTCATGGCGTATCTACTGGAGATCGGGGAGGCGGACGAGGAGCGTAGCGCTCGTGCATCCATGATAAAAAAGATCGCGGGCTTTCGCGTCCCCAGCCGCCGCCGCGGGTGTTAGCAACATGTTAAGGTTGGCACAGCGCGTACAGACGGGCACCAACCAAAAACGCCCTGCCGCCGGGGAAAGCGAGAGGGCGCTGCTACAGATCCAGCCAGATGCGGGAAGCTCTTACATTGGGGCAGCTACATTAGGGTAGCCTCGTGCTCATGCGAACAGGGCCCTTGGCCGGTAACCTCCCAGATGCCCAGCGCAAGCCAGCGCCTAAACTCGTGGCGCGGCCAGGCCTTGTAGCGGATAGCGGCCGGGTACTCGACGGCCGCCCCGTCTTCCGTGAGCCACTCAAAACAGATATGGGTCGACGTTTCGAACAGGACGCCCAGCACACAGCCTTTTCCCTCTACAAAATACTTGTACTGTGCTCGACCGGCCCGCTGGCACAGACGAAAATCCTCTGGGGCTGCTTTTACGAAAGCTTCCAACGTACACATAGATACCATACCACTCAGTGCAGGTCTTATTTAAACTGAATATAAATTAGGGAGCCAGGCGGGCTGAGGCCAGGGGGGTTGCGTGAAGTTCAGTATAAATTGTGCCGTTCGTGTTACTGCTCCTGGGTGGTAGCCGTGTTGATTTAGACCGCTTCTAAATCGCGCTCGCTGCGGATCTCTGGTCTCGTGCCACTGTTGATCTCGCTGCAACAGACACACAATATGTCTCTCACTTATTCCGCTGTGGAGGTGGATGCTATGACAAACACTATTCAGCCAATGTGCACGGCGTGCGCCCATCTCGACCGCACGGCAGAGAACCAAACCTGCGCGGCCTTCCCTGAAGGTATTCCCGAGGAGATCTGGACCAATCAGCACGACCACCATACGCCTTACCCCGGCGACCA
>CAYFRR010000164.1:0-2575 GCA_964345505.1 uncultured Rhodothermales bacterium | reverse complement strand
GCGAGCTAAATCAGGTGGGTCCACGGGCTTGATGCAGCTAAGCGGTAAGGGGAAGGGCTGCCTACATACGAACGGCGCCCCTCACCCTGCGCTTCGCACCGTGAGGCTGTGGTGGACTGATGAATACGCTACCAGCGGTGCGCTAAAATCTAAATTAAGCAATCGTTACATATTGGTTTGGGGTACGCATTTTTCACCACACAGGGTATACTATAGGTGCTACGTCAAAGGAGGCGTCTCATTTACGAGCTACCGAGAGGCGCTCACGGCGACTCCCTCCGCGCTCTTTTTGATTAACAGCCGCTATCCCGATGAACAGGAAAGCTACGATCTCTTTACTCCTCTTACTGCTGGGCGTCCTGGGCATGGGCGCTACGGCCCCTGGTGCCTTCGCCCAAGGCGTGACGACCGCCACCATCCGTGGTGAAGTAGTGGACGAGAACGGCGAGCCCCTTCCCGGCGCCAACGTGGTAGCCATTCACCAGCCGTCGGGCTCGCAGTATGGCACCAGCACCAACGTGGATGGCCGGTACACCCTCCCCAACGTGCGCGTTGGTGGTCCTTACGAAGTGACGGCCTCGTTTGTCGGCTACCAGTCGGTCCGCGAGACGGGTCTCCAACTGGGTTTGGGCGAGACGCGTACGCTCAACTTTGAGGTCACGACCGCCACGGCAGAAATGGAGGAGATAGAGGTCATTGCCGACCGTGCCGCCATCTTCAGCCGCGAGCGTACGGGTATTGCCAACAGCATCACCGAGGAAGACATTGACCGGGCGCCAACGGTAAGTCGTGAGATTGCGGACTTCGCGCGCCTCACGCCGCAAGCCATCGTAGGAAATAACGATGACGACGGCTCCTCCATCTCGATTGCCGGCCAAAACAACCGGTACAACTCGGTCTTCATCGACGGCGCAATCAGCAATGACGTGTTCGGCTTGGCGGCGCAGGGCACCGATGGAGGCCAGACGGGCGCCACGCCCATCAGCATCGATGCCATCGAGCAGTTTCAGATCGAGATCTCGCCGTTTGACGTAAGCCAGAGCTTTTTTGGCGGCGGCGCGATCAACGCTATCACCCGCAGCGGTACGAACCAGTTCGAGGGGTCGTTTGCGTACGAGCGGCGCGGCGAGGCGCTCGCCGGCGACCTGTCCAGCGGCGATGCCTTTCCCGACTTCGGGAATAACCGGTACGTCGGGCGCATCGGGGGGCCTATCGTCAAAAACAAGCTCTTCTTTTTCGCCAACGTCGACATCCTGCGGCAGCAGACGCCCCAACCCTTCGTAGGCTTCAACACCTTTGAGGGCGCCACCCTCAACAACGACGCTGCCGTCGGCGACTTCGTCAGCTTTCTCGATGAAGCGTTTGGGTTCAACCCGGGCGACTTCGGCACGAAGAACGGGCTGTTGGACAGCGACAAGTTTCTCGGCAAGATTGACTGGAACATCAGTTCCAATCATCGCATGAGCGCGCGGTACAGCTATTCCTCCTCTGACAACGTAGATGCCTTCCGTAGCACGCGGCGCACGCTCAACTTTGGCGGTCGCAACGAGGTGTTTCCGAACACTACCCAGATTGGTGCCGTGGAGCTTAACAGCACGTTTGGCAGCCGGTTTGCCAACAAGCTGATCCTGAGCTACAAGAATGTGGAGGATGACCGCGACACCAACCTGGATCGGCCCTTCCCGACGGTCAACATCGACGACGGACCCGCTTCCATTCAGTTTGGCGGAGAGCCGTTCTCGACGGTCAACTTCCTGAAGCAAGAGATCTTCACGCTGACGAACGACTTCGACGTGTACGTCGGCGATCACACCATCACGCTGGGCACACACAACGAGTTTTACGACATCGCAAACCGGTTCGTCCCGTTCAACTTCGGGTGGTACTTCTACAATAGCGTCGATGACTTCAAGCAGTCGGCCTGTGCCGCCCTCGACGACCCGAGTAGGGTCAGCGACTGTGCTCCATTCGGCCCCAATCCCGAGCCGGCTGACGTGTTTGTGCTGCGCGCCTTCTCACTGGTCGATGATGATCCGAACACGCCAGCGTTTGAGGAGGTGATTGGCGACGAAACGGGCGCTGTGGGTGCCTTCAATGCCCTCACGCTGGGCTTTTACCTACAGGACGAATGGCGAGTGACTGATCGCTTAAACCTTACCGCCGGCATCCGGGTGGATATTCCGAAGCTGCTTGATGACCCCCGCTTTGCCAACCCAGCGGATCCCCTCGTCCCCGACGATCCAGACATCGATCCGCGCACCACGACGATTCCGGCCATTGAGCAGTTTTACCGCATGAATGGGGCCGGACCGGGCCGCGTGCCGGATGCTACGCCGCACTGGGCGCCGCGCGTCGGCTTCAACTACGACGCCTTTGGCGATCAGACCACGCAGCTGCGCGGCGGCGTGGGGGTGTTTACCAGCCGGCAGCCCTTTGTGTGGCCCGGAGGCATGTACCTCAACAACGGCACCAACAGCGGCCAGGTCGGAGATTTCGGGCCGTTCGAGTTCCGCCCCGATCCGAACAATGGCCTGACGGTCGAGGACACGCAGGGCCGTGATCCGTCCTCGCTCAT
>CAYFRR010000163.1:0-5823 GCA_964345505.1 uncultured Rhodothermales bacterium | reverse complement strand
GCACAGCTCCGCAGCCCACTCAGGTGATCCTCGTTGGCGATGACGATATGGTCTTGCCCGCTGCCCGGTTCAAGGACCAGTGTGTCGGGCACTTCGTCCTGAATGCACGACACGACGGCCTTGCGGGAGACGTTGAGCGTGTAGGCAAACTGCTGCAGCGTGCCGATAGCCTCGCCGTCTTCGGTGATCGTGAAAAACCGTCGCTGGGAGTCGCGTGGGGTAGCCATGGAGTGGGACACGGTGATGGAAAGGGCGCTCACAGGGTGTGTGCTTCACGCCCCGCTCGGGTTACACGCCACGGCGGTCCCCATCGTCCCGACTACTCTTCGCTGTCCGTCTCGGGCACCACGGTGCGGATGTGGAGGTCGCGGAGTTGCTCTGGGTCTACCACATCGGGCGACTTCACCATGGGCTCAGCGGCGCTCTGCGTTTTGGGGAAGGCGATCACGTCGCGCAGGGAGGAGGCGCCAGCCATGAGCATCACGAGGCGGTCCAGGCCCAGGGCAATGCCGCCGTGGGGAGGCGCGCCAAAGCGGAACGCCTTCAAAAGGAAACCGAAGCGTTTCTGCGCCTCGGCCTCGTCAATGCCCAGCGCGCTGAACATGTGTTGCTGCACCTCGGCATTATGGATACGGATGGAGCCGCCGCCGATCTCGGTGCCGTTCAGCACCAGGTCGTACGCCCGGGCGCGGACCTCACCGGGCGCCGTGTCGAGCTGCGCCATATCCTCCGGGTGCGGCGAAGTAAACGGATGGTGCATGGCGTGGTATCGCTGCGCGTCGTCGTCCCATTCCAGCAGGGGGAAGTCGGTGACCCAGAGGAACTCCCACGGCCCCTCGTTGCCTTCCGGCAGGAGGTCGAGCTCGCGCGCCATGTGCAGGCGCAGCGCTCCCATCTGCTCAAAAACGGTCGGATAGGTGCCCGCCAGCACCAGCACGAGATCGCCCGCACCGGCGTCCACGGTGGACAGCGTGGCGTCGATGTATTCTGTCGGAATCACGTGCTCTTTGACGGAGGGCTGCGGCGCACTCCCGTCGGAGGGCAGGCGTACGTACACGAGCCCACCCGCTCCAATGGTTTTGCGTACGTGAGCGTCCAACCGGTCCATGTAACCGCGGCCCTGGTCGCCCTCGCCCGGCACCACGATGGCAATGACGTGCCCGCCACCGTCGATGATATTGTCAAACACGCGGAAACCCGAGCCAGCGATGGCGTCGCTGACGTCGTGAATCCGGAGGCCGAAGCGGGTGTCTGGCTTGTCCGAGCCGTACGTGCGCATGGCCTCGTCGTACGTCATGCGCGGAAATGGCGTGGGGATTTCGGTATCCATCAGTTCCTTCCAGAGGGCGGCCATGTGGCCTTCCATCAGCTGGTAGATCTGCTCCTCCGTGGCAAAGCTCATCTCGATGTCAACCTGCGTGAACTCCGGCTGGCGATCCGCTCGCAGGTCCTCATCCCGAAAGCACTTCACGATCTGAAAGTACCGGTCCAGCCCCGCCACCATGCAGATCTGCTTGTACGTCTGAGGCGACTGCGGCAACGCATAAAACTTGCCCGGGTGCAAGCGGCTGGGTACGAGGAAGTCACGGGCACCCTCCGGCGTCGACTTCATCAGTACCGGCGTCTCGATCTCCAGAAACTCCTGGGTATCCAGGTAGCGCCGGGTGGTCTGGTAGAAGCGATGCCGCAGGCGCAGGTTCTCTTGGAGCTGCTGCCGGCGAAGGTCCAGAAAGCGGTGCTTCAGGCGCAGGTCTTCATTGGCCCGCGTGCGCTTCTCTTCATGCGCTGACACGGTAAAAGGCGGCACCTCCGCGGTGTTCAGGATGTTGAGGTCGTGCACGCGCACTTCAACACCCCCCGTGGGAAGCTTCGGGTTGATGGTGTCTTCTGAACGCTCCTGCACGATGCCTTTCACCGAGACGACGTACTCGCTACGCAGCGTATTTCCCGCGTCGTGGGCTTCGGCATCGTCCTGCGGGGAGAAGACGATCTGCGTGAGGCCGTACCGATCCCGCAGGTCGATAAAGATGACACCGCCCAGATCGCGCCGGGTGTCGACCCATCCTTTCAGCACGACGTCTTCGCCCACGTGCTCGGGGCGGAGATCGCCGCAGGTGTGTGTGCGCGTGGCATGCGTGTCGTGCCGTACAGGGGTAGGGGATGGAGATGCAGCAGAGGCCTCGGCCATGAAGCGAAGAAGCGGAGTGAGTAAAAAGGTGTGAGACAGTACAGGGTACTACCGAAGATACATTGTGCGAACGCCGAACGCAGGCGCAGCGGGTGGGTTCGGGCATGAAGACCCGCTGTATTTTTTCGACGGCTGAGCGCGGACCTCAAAGGGAGCAGGGGCCATGCACGATGGACCGTGGGGGTACGACGGTCGCATTTTAGTATAGAATTTCTCATCATACCACGCGTGCCGACGCTGCGCGCCTCGGTTTCCGATCCATTGCTTCCAGATCAGCCCTCGTCAGGGGCCGTTGTCCATGAACTTCAAGATGCCCCACACGCTCACGCTGCTATTCTTTTTGATGGTCGGCGCGCTGGTGCTCACATGGATCGTACCGCAGGGAGCGTTCGATACCGAGACGGTCGCGGGCACCTCGGTCGTAGTACCCGGCACGTTCGAGGTGGTGGAAGAGGGCGCGCTGCTCAGTCCGCTGGCCCTGTTCACCGCGATCCCGCGGGCGTTTGGCGATGCGCAGGCCATCATCTTCTTCCTGTTCATCATTGGGGGCGTGCTTGCGGTCATCCGAAAGACCGGCACCATCGACGCGCTGCTCGGGCGGTTGCTGGAGCGGCTGGGCGGGCGCCCCGGGCTGCTCATCTTCATCACGATCTTCGTGTTCGCCCTCACGTCCAGCGTGATGGGCGCCTCGGCCGAGTACATCCCGTTTGTGCTCATCCTGGCCGCGCTCTGCCGCACGATGAAGATGGACACGATGACGGCCGTGGGGATCATCGTCGCAGGCTACGGCATCGGGTACGGCGCGGCCGCCTTCAACCAGTACACCGTGGTGGTGGCGCAAGGCGTGGCCGATCTGCCAACCTACTCCGGCTGGCCGATCCGCATGGGCCTGCTGCTGCCGTTTGTGCTGATCGGCACGCATCACGTGTACAAGTACTCGAAAGACGTCCAGCTGGACCCTGCGCGTAGCCTCCTTACGGGGCTGGACATGCCGGCCGCTGATGCACCGACCACAGACTACCCTGCGCTAAAGCTCACCCACGTGGCCATCCTGTGCACGTTTCTGCTGGCGCTGGGCGTGGCCGTGTGGGGCATTGCCCGGTGGGGGTGGTACCTCACGGAGCTGGGGGCGGCCTTCCTTATCGTAGGGGTGGTGACGGCCCTGATTGGGCGGGTGGGGCCGAGCGAAGTGGCCCGCGAGTTTGTGGTTGGGGCTAAGGACCTGACCGAGACGGCGTTGCTGGTCGGTGTCGCGCGCGGCATTGCGCTCATCATGGAGGACGGGCAAATCTTGCACACCATCGTGCATGCGCTGTCCGTGCCCCTGGGCACCGTGGGGCCCGAGCTGGCCGGGGTCGGAATGATGCTGATGCAAACCATTCTGAACCTGTTTGTGCCGTCGGGCAGCGGGCAAGCCTTCGTCACCATGCCACTCATGGCGCCCCTGAGTGACCTCCTCGGTGTGTCCCGGCAGATTGCCGTGCAGGCCTTCCTCTTCGGCGATGGCTTCGCCAACATGATCGTCCCCACCAACGCGGTGCTCATGGGTATTCTGGGGATGGCGGGTGTGCCCTACGACCGCTGGTTTCGCTTTTGCTTGCCGCTGCTGCTCAAGTTGCTGGTCTTTGCCGCCGTGTGTATGGTCGCCATGGTCATGTTCGGCTTTGCGTAAGCTGTGCGCATCAGATCTCGCAACGCTCTTTTCTTTACCACCTTCCGTTCTCATAGCCTTATGTCTACGCGCCGTATTGCGCTGCATCGTTTACCTCATGCCGAGGGCCTTCCGTTGCCGAGCCACGCCACCGACCGCAGTGCCGGGGTGGATCTGCGTGCGGCGGTTCCAGCGGATGCACCCCTGACGTTGGCCCCCGGCGCACGCGCCCTCGTGCCCACAGGCCTGTCGATTGCCCTTCCGCCGGACTGCGAGGGGCAGGTGCGGCCGCGGAGTGGGCTGGCGGTGAAGCATGGCATCACGGTGATTAATGCGCCGGGAACGATTGATGCCGACTACCGAGGTGAGGTGAAGGTAGCGCTGGTGAACCTGGGCGACGCCGCGTTTGCCATTGAGCGCGGGGAGCGGATCGCCCAGTTGGTGGTGGCCCGGTATGAGCGGGTGCAGTGGGAAGAGGTGGACACGCTCGAAACAACCACCCGTGGCTCGGGTGGCTTCGGCTCTACAGGCACCACGTAACCAAGGCACCTCAGGCTATGGCCGAAGCGCCCTATCAGCTGGGATTAACGTCACTCGCACAGGAGACGCGTCATGACGCATTGCCCGTGCAGGGCCAGATGCCTCCGTGGCTACACGGCACGCTCGTCCGCAACGGCCCTGCCAAATTCGAGGTGGGCGACCGTTCGTACAACCACTGGTTCGACGGGCTGGCGATGCTCCATGCCTTCACCTTTTCGGAGGGGAGGGTGGGCTACGCCAATCGCTTCCTCAACTCAACGTCGTATGCGCAGGCAGAGGCTACCGGCACCATCCAGCGGTCCGAGTTTGCGACGGATCCCTGCCGGTCCATCTTTGGGCGGGTAATGGCGATGTTTCGGCCGCAGATCACGGACAACGCCAATATCAACGTGATGCGGCTGGCGGATCAGTATGTAGCCCTCACCGAAACCCCGCTCCCAATTCGCTTCGACCCGGAAACGCTGGAGACGCTCGGCGAGATGGCGTACGAGGATCAGGTGCCCGGGGACATCACTACGGCCCATCCCCACGTAGACCCAGACAGCGGCACGCTCTACAGCTACACCACTGCGTTTAGTAAGACGAGCACGTACCAACTCTACAAGCTCACTCCGGGGAGTCGCACGCGCACGCCACTTGGATCGCTGGCCGTGGACGAGCCCGCGTACATGCACAGCTTCGCGATGACGGAGCAGCATCTGATTCTGGCGGCGTTTCCGTTTGTGGTAAATCCGCTTGAACTGGCCTTTAGCGGCAAACCCTTTATTGCCAATTACCACTGGCGCCCCGAGCGCGGCACGCAGTTTCACGTGTTCGACCGCGCCGAAGGCACCCACCTTGCCACCTGCACGGGGCCAGCGTTTTTCGCGTTTCACCACATCAACGCGTTTGTCACGGGGGAAGGGCAGATCGCGGTGGACCTCGCGGGGTATTCCGATGCCTCGGTCGTTGATCGGCTCTTTTTGAATCGGCTGCGCAAGGGGATTGGCGAGCGCGCCGCAGCAGACCCATGGCGCTTCCATCTGGATCTGAAGGCTCAGACCGCCCGGAAGGAGGTGCTTTCGGATACCGGGCTGGAGCTGCCACGCATTGATTATGCCCGTGTCAATGGGCGGCCTTATCGCTACGTGTGGGGCACGGGCAACCGCGTACCTGGTCATTTTACGGATCAACTCGTGCGCATCGACGTGACGACGGGCCAAGCAAATACGTGGTATGCCGAGGGATGCTACCCTGGCGAGCCGGTCTTTGTGGCGCACCCAGAAGCTACCACTGAGGGAGATGGGGTGGTGCTATCGGTCGTGCTGGATGCAGCAGCGGAGACGTCGTTTCTCCTGGTGCTGGATGCCGACACGCTGCACGAGCGTGCCCGAGCCACCGTGCCACACGCCATTCCATTTGGATTTCATGGGCAGTACCTCAGCGGCCGGCCGGACACGCTCCA
>CAYFRR010000162.1:0-5841 GCA_964345505.1 uncultured Rhodothermales bacterium | reverse complement strand
CTCGCCTTCATCCATCTCGATGTCGGGCACCCGGTTTAGGAGCCGATTCGACCGGGTGATGGCTTCGTACAAGCTGCTCCACATCTTGGCGATGTAGAGGTTGTTCGGGTCCACCGTAAAGGTCTGTACGTCGTCGATGTCGGGCTGGTCGTTCTGGCTTTCGCCGCCCTTGAAGGCGTTGTCCGACGCCACTTCCCCAAACACCAGGTCGTAGCCCGCCAGGAACTCAGGCGCGCCCTGGTAGGTGGCCCGCTTTTGTTGCTGGATCGCATCGTAAGCGCCAGCCAATGCCCGGTTGGCATCGTCGGCTGTGCGGAAAAAGTTGGCGGAGGTCTGCTCGCCTTGCGGTTCAATATCGAGCATGTTGTCGCAGCCGCTGGCCACCACAAGGAGCACGGCTGCCACGAGAACCGCTGCACCGGTGGCTACGGAAGAGCGCAGGAGCAAGTGAAAGGAGGAGCGTATCGGAGAGATCATGAGCACGAAGCGAGATCGAGAAGGGTCAGAAACAAGGCCGTAGGACAAGAGGCGAAGGCGCCAGCTGGCAAGGCCGGCGCCCAGCGGGAGGAGCAACTAAAACTGGAAGTCGAGGCCGACCGTGATGGTGCGTGCTTGCGGAAAGACGCCCCGGTCGATGCCCCGGTCGAGCACGCCGTTGCGCTCGCCAATCTCGGGGTCCAGCCCATCGTAGCCGGTAAAGGTGAGCAGATTCTGCCCGCTCACGTAGAGGCGCGTTCTGCGCACCGAGGCGCCGATGGAGTCGAAGAGGCGGTCGGGGAGGGTGTAGCCAAGCGTCACGTTTTTGAGGCGCAGGTACGAGCCGTCGCGCACGTAGCGGTCGGAGAGGCGGGTGTTCTGGTTCGGATCGTTGACCGTCAGGCGCGGGGTGTCGGTGCTGGTGCCGGGCCCCGTCCAGCGGTTGAGCATCTCCTCTTCGAGATTAAAGATGCCGGAGCCCCGCGTGTAGAACTCGTACGCGGCAAAGAGCTCATTCCCCGACACGCCCTGCAGGAGAAAGCTGAGGTCAAACCCCTGGTAGGCAACGCGACCGTTCAGGCCGTAGGTGAAGTCGGGGAACGGATTGCCGATGAAGGTGCGGTCGGCGTCGTCAATGACGCCATCGCCATTGAGGTCGCGGAAGCGAATGTCGCCAGGTGCGGTGCCGGTAGCCTGAAACGCGTGAGCGTCCACCTCGTCCTGCGTTTGGAAGAGGCCGTCGGTCACGTAGCCGTAGTAGGATCCAATAGGCTGTCCCACGACGGTGCGCGTGACAGGCCCCTGGCGGTAACCACCGCCGGTAATTGCATCGCTGGCCCCGAGGCTCGTCACTTCGTTATCTACCGTGGCGATGTTGCCGCGCAGCTGATACGTGAGGGCGCCGTCAAGGGCATCATCCGACCAGCCCAGCGAAAGCTCAAGCCCGCGGTTGCGGATGTCGCCGGCGTTTTGGGCCTGTCCGAAGCGCTGGGCACCGCTCGTCGAGAGCTGCGGCACGCCGATCAACAGATCGACGGTATTCTTGACGAAGTAGTCGACGGTGGCTTCCAGCCGGGAATCCAGCAGGGTGGCATCCAGCCCGAGGCTGGTCTGCCGCGATTCCTCCCATTTCAGGTCGGGGTTACCAGAGCCAGCTACGGTAGCGCCCGGGAAGACCTCGCCGTCAGGGCCCAGGTTGTAATTGCGGAAGCCCTCAATGCCCGTAAGGAAGAGAAAGTCGCCAATGCCGTCGTTCCCGTTGATGCCGTAGCCGCCGCGCAGCTTCAGCTCATCCACAACGTCGACATCCGCCATAAAGGCCTCTTCGGAAATCCGCCAGCCAAGCGAGAAGGATGGGAAGAAGCCGTAGCGGTTGTTCTCTCCAAAGCGGGACGACCCGTCGTAACGGGCGACCAGCGTGGCCAGGTAACGGTTGTTGTACCCGTAGTTGACGCGTCCAAAGTACGACAGGAGGCGTGAGCGGGCGAGATCACCGGTAGCGCCTTGGCTTTCGGTGCCCTGCTGCAAGAAGCGAAGGGACGGGTCGTCGCTGGGGAGGCCCGTCCGGTTGGCACTGATGAACTCGAACTCGTTCCACTCGGCCGACGTCCCGGCCAGCACCTCTACATCGTGCAGGTCGATGACGCGGTTGTACGTCGCGGTGTTGGACCATACCAGCGACGAGCGGCGGTCGGTAAAGCGTGAGACGCTGTTAATCGCGTTCGTAAATTCTGGGCTCACCGAGAACGTGGGAGTGAACCCGTAATTGTCGCCGTAGCGCAAGTCAAGACCAAAATCAGATCGGATGCTCAAGCCCTCGATGGGCCGGAGCACGCCGAAGACGTTGCCCGCCAGGCGCGTCGCCCGATCCTCGGAATTGTTGAAATCCAGCACCGCCACCGGGTTGAACGCGTTGTTGCCGAACCGGCTAAAGGTGTAGTTATCGGTGGTGTTGAGGGAGGGGTCGCGTACCGGCTCCGTCGGTTGAAACTGGAGGGTCTGGATCAGGAAGTTGCGAACGTCATCCCCTTCGGGTACGGTGTTGCGGAAATTACGCCCGATGGAGATGTTTTCGCCGACGGTGAAGAAGTCCGATGGCGCCGTGTACTCGGCGTTGATGCGGAAGTTAATCTGCCGGAAGTCGGAGGTTCGGACAATCCCCTCTTCATCGGTGAAGTCGCCACTGATGCGAAAGCGAAACTCGCTGCTTCCGCCGGAGACGCCGAGCGTGTACTTCTGAAACGTCCCGGTCTGGAAAATCTGATCCTGCCAGTTGGTGGACTGCCCGCGCAGCGCGGCTGGATTCGCATACACAGGAGCCTGTCCTGCGTTGATGGCTGCTTCGTTGCGGAGCGTGGCATACTCGGCCGCCTCCAGCATGTCCAGCTCGCGCGTCACCTCCGAGGTGCCGAACTGTGCGTTGAAGTCTACCACGGTTTCCCCGCCGGCATCGCCCTTTTTCGTCGTAATGAGGATGACGCCGTTGCTGCCCTGCGTGCCGTAAATTGCAGCACCTGCAGCGTCTTTGATGACGTCGATGGAGGCGATATCGCTCGGGTTGAGGTAATTGGGCCGATCTGGAAGGGGTAAGCCGTCCACCACATACAGCGGCTCGTTGTTGCCCGGCGAGCCAATCCCTCGAATCCGGACGCTGAACCCCTGGCCCGGGCTGCCTGAGTTCTGGGTCACCACGATACCCGGCACGGTGCCCTGCAGCGCTTCCTCTGGGCTCGTAAGGGGGCGACTGGCAATATCCTCGTCTGAGACGGACGATATGGAGGTGGTGAGTTCGTTGCGGCGGCGCTCACCATACCCAATCACCACCAGTTCATCGAGCAGTGCACCGCTCTGCAAGGTAAAGCTGACTTCGGTGGTTTCGCCTGCTGCTACGACGACCTCTTCCTGCGTTGCGGGGTCGTAGCCGACAAAGGAAGCGCGCAGGGTGTACGTGCCCGGTTCGACGTTTGCAATCGTGTAGCGTCCATCTACGTTGGCCACCGACCCAATGGACGTTCCGACAATCAGCACGTTTGCACCGGGGAGAGGCAGGTCGGTGTCGGCTTCGGTAATAATGCCCGTAATGGTACCGGTTTGGGCATGGGCAGCCGGGAGGCCCATGCCGTAGGCTGAAAGAAGGATGCTTGCAACAACCAGTAGTAGCCTGTTCCAGATCATAGTGTCAGGGGACTCTGCAGAAGGAAAATCAACGATACCAGGGAGCCGCGAGCAAAAGCGCTTCCAAATACGCGGGCTTAAGTGAGGCCAAAGCCGTGTGTAGGGTGTGCTGTGCGCAGCTCTGTAACAGTGAAACCGGTTTCATTTTGGGTAAAAAAATATATGAAACGGGTTTCACCTGCGTGCTCCACAATAGCGCTTCCAATGGGAGAATTGCAAGGGTCCCCATCAAAAATTTTGATAATAGGCCCTGAGAAGGCTAAGGGGCCTGTTTCTGCGGGTGCGTTCGGCCGGATTATGTTCTTTTGGGCCTCTTCCGACGCTTAAATCCATTGGGGTGCGGTTCATCCACAGTCGTTGTCCAACCCAACCGCAGACGCGAGCGCCGGTGGCGCGGAATCTGGGGTCAGGTGCTGGATCGCACAACCAGCTCAGAGGGGAGCATGCACCGGGCAGGCTCAGAACTGCCATCGGCCTGTAGCAACGCAATCAGGCGCTCGGCCGATTGCCGTCCCAGGTCATACACGGGCACACGCACCGTCGTCAGCGCTGGCGTGTTGTATTGGGCACTCGGGATATCATCAAACCCAGCGATTCCCATGTCGTCGGGAATACGGACCCCGGCTTTTTGGAGCGCAGCCATGGCCCCAATAGCCATGTAGTCGTTGCAGGCAAAGAAGGCGTCGGGAACGGGGTCGAGCGAAAGGATCTCGCGCCCGGCAGCGAAGCCGCTGGCCTGTGTAAAATCACCTGCAATGACGGGTTGTGCATCGGGGTCGCGACCGGCCTCAGTGAGCGCTGCACGGTATCCTGCCATGCGCTCGCGCACGTCGTGGCTGTCGGGAGGGCCCAAGATGATCCCAATACGCTCGTGTCCTTGCTCGATGAGGTGCGCTGTAGCTGCGTAGGCGCCGCCTCGGTTCTGAATCTCAAAGGCGTTGCAGGAGGCGTTGCCTACCGGACTATTGATGAAGACGACGGGGACGTCAATCGCGAGACCTCCAAGCAGCTCCTGCTGGGTATCTACGTGCGTGGTCATGACCAGCAGTCCGTCGACGCGTCCGCGAAGCGCGCGCAACGCGGCTTTATTATCCGAGAGGCTGTAGTGCGAACTGGAGATGAGCAGGAAATGGTCGGCGGCCTGGGTAACCTCATCGATGCCACGGATGATCTCGGAAAAGAACTCACCATGCGGGGCGGGTAAGATGACGCCTATGACCTGCGTGCGTCCGTGGCTCAGGCTCTGAGCCGTTGCGTTGGGTAGGTAACCCATGCGCTCCGCCACCGCACGCACCCGCTCCTGGGTCCGGTCGGTGACAAGCTCACTGTGGTTAAATACGCGCGATACCGTGGTAGCCGAGACACCGGCAGCCTTTGCAACGTCGCGGATGGTGACACCCATAGTGAGAACGGCGGGTCGGGACGGAGAACGAGCGGAGCACACCGCAAGCGGCGCGCAACCTCCTAACACTGAAGGGCTCAGCCTCGGTTTCCCCGAAAGACTTCCATAATTTCCCCTGCCCTCAGCATCCGCTACTCTTCTTGCCCGAAATACGTCGCCTCTATCTCAGTCCTCACCTTATCGATCGCCTCGCCCCGGAGTACCCGCAGGGTTCCCTCTTGATAGGCGGGTAGGTCAGGGCTGAGCATTTCCCCCATCCAACTGCGATAGTCGCTTACCGTTTGCAAGTAGGGGCCGTCATTGATGCGCTGCTCGATAAATAGTTGACCTATCTCAGCCCTGTACTCCTGAACATAGTAAGCAGTAGTGATCATTTCGAGGATGTCAAAATCCATGTGCGCGAGCGCGCCCGATGCGCGAGCGGCCTCGTAGGCTCCTTGGTTGAACAGAAACCCGGGCGCCCCGAAGAAGGGCTCCAGCGGGGCGTCCGGCCCGCGCTGCTCCTGAAGCACGGCAAGCGAATCGTCAATGGCCTGAAAGCGCTCGCGCTGTTGGTTCGTTTGCGCCAGATTCTGCTCCAGCTCCCGCGCTATACTTTCTTGTGCTATGGCCACCTGGCGCGCCTCTGCTCGGCCTGCGCGCCACTCGTTGAGCGCGAAGCCCAGCACCACGCTTAGCATAATGGCGACCATCTCAATGGCCAGTACGCTCCAGGATATGTTTTCTCGTTTGAACAACGGCATGGCGGGCAAGGCGATAGATTTTTACGCGTGTGATATTCCACCACG
>CAYFRR010000161.1:0-5941 GCA_964345505.1 uncultured Rhodothermales bacterium | reverse complement strand
CAAATCCCACCCGCCCTTCACACGATCCGGTGGAGCATGTGCCGGCAGGTGTTGTACCTTGGGATGCGCAGATCAACCACATACGCTGTTCGCCTGTGTCTACCTCCGCTGCTCCCATCGCTGCCGATACGTTTGTCGATGCTGCGCCCGAGGAGGCGTTGCAAGCCGTGTTTGGCTTCGACCGGTTCCGTCCTCATCAGCAGGAGATTATTGACCAGGTGGTGGCCGGGCAGCACGCGCTGGTGGTGATGCCCACCGGCGGCGGAAAATCCCTGTGCTATCAGCTGCCGGCCTTGCTCCGCGAAGGGGTGGGCGTGGTCGTCTCCCCGCTTATCGCGCTGATGCAGGACCAGGTGGACGCCCTCCGCCAGCTTGGCGTCCGAGCAGCGTTCCTCAACTCCAGCCTCAATGCCGAGCAGCGTCACACGGTGCGGGACGACGTGGGCAACGGCAATCTGGACCTGCTGTACGTGGCCCCGGAGCGTGTCACCGCGCCGTCGTTTCAGCGACTGCTCCAGCAGATCAACCCGGCCCTGTTTGCGATCGATGAGGTGCACTGCATGTCGCAGTGGGGGCACGACTTCCGGCCCGATTACCTGCAGATGGCGCAGTTGCGCACGCTCTTCCCCGATGTGCCGTTTGTGGCGGCCACCGCTACCGCGGATACGGAGACCCAGCACGACCTCCTGCGCCTGCTGCAATTCGATGACGAGCACCTGTTCGTGACCGGCTTCGATCGGCCCAACATCCGTTACACCGTCACCCGCAAGCACAAGGGCAAGCAGCAGCTTCTGCAGTTCATCCGGCAACATCACACGGGCGACGCGGGCATTGTGTATTGTCGTACGCGCAAGAAGGTAGACTCCACCGCTGCCATGCTGTCGGACAACGGCATCCCGGCCGTGCCGTACCATGCCGGCCTGTCCGATGAAGCACGCCACACGCATCAGGCGCGGTTTCTTCGGGAAGACGGCCTCGTAGTAGTTGCCACCGTAGCGTTCGGGATGGGCATCGACAAGCCCGACGTGCGGTTTGTGGCGCACCTGGATCTCCCGAAGAGCTTGGAGGCCTACTATCAGGAAACCGGGCGCGCCGGCCGTGATGGGCAGCCGGCCAACGCGTGGATGGCCTATCGCTACGGCGACGTGGTGCAGATGCGCCGCCTGATGGCCCGCGATCAGGCTCCTGCCACGGAGGCGGCCGAAGCGCACCAGTGGAAGCAGCACCACAAGCTGAACGCCCTCCTTGGCTACTGCGAATCCACGGCCTGCCGCCGCAAGGTGCTGCTCTCCTATTTTGGCGATCCGGCAGCCCCGGACGCCTGTGGCAACTGCGACACCTGCCTCCATCCCGTGGAGACGTGGGACGGCACGGTGGCAGCGCAGAAGGTGCTCTCGTGTGTGGCGCGGACGGGCCAGCGCTTCGGCGCGGGGCACGTGACGGATGTGCTACTCGGGCGCGACACCGAGAAGATCCGCCGCTATGGGCACGATGCGCTCTCCACCTACGATATTGGCAACGAGCTCAACAAGAAGGGGTGGCGCTCCGTCATCCGCCAGCTGGTTGCAGCCGAGCTGCTGGCCGTGGACATCGGCGGCTACGGCGCCCTCAAGCTCACCGAAGCCTGTGCGCCAGTGCTGACCGGCGCCCAGTCGGTGGAGCTCCGCAAAGACCGTAAGCATACGGAAAGCAGCAGCGCCCGCCGCAGCCCATCCGCGGCGCCCGACCTGCCCGACACCCCGGAGGCCCACACGCTCTTTGAGCAGCTCCGCGACAAACGAACCGCCCTGGCCACCGCGCAGGACGTCCCGCCGTACGTCATCTTTCCCGACCGCACGCTCATCGCCATGGTACGGCAGCGCCCCAGCAACCGCGCGCAATTCGCCGACCTGCATGGCGTCGGCGCCGTGAAGCTGGAGCGCTACGCCGACGAGTTCCTTCCCCTCCTGCAGCCAGACGCGTAGCCTCCCTCCGCTGGACGACGAGGCCAGAGCCAGCACTACCCGGAAACGCTGTTGCGCCTCCCAGCTCGCGCGCAGAGGAATCCTCGCCTGATGCGATCGGTCGTATTGCACCCGTAACCCCCTCAATACGCCCCTCACTGCTATGCGCTTGCAAGGCAAACGCGTCGTCGTCCTACTGGAAAAATCATTTGAAGACCTGGAGTTCTGGGTCCCCACCATGCGGCTTCAGGAAGAAGGCGCTTCTGTAACTATCGCCGCCCCCAAGGCCGGGCACACCTACGTAGGTAAGCAGGGCGTGTCCGCCACCAGCGAGGTCGCAGCCGCCGACCTCAGCGCCGATGACTTCGACGCGGTGGTGGTGCCGGGCGGCTGGGCCCCCGATAAGCTGCGTCGCTACAACGGGGTGCTGTCCCTCGTGCGCGGGCTCTACGACCAGGAAAAGGTCGTGGCGCAGATCTGCCACGCGGGGCTGGTCGGCATCTCCGCCGGCATCGTGGATGGACACCACGCCACCGGCAGCCTCGGCATCAAGGATGACCTGGTGAACGCCGGCGCGACGTGGGTGGACGAGGCCGCCTTCACGGACGGACCGCTCGTCTGGGGGCGCGTGGTGAGGGACATTCCCGACTTCTGCCGCGAACTGGTGCAGGCGCTCGCGACACGGTAATGCGCCGTTGTATGTCTACACAGCAACATCACTGTGGCTGATATGGAGGCTCCGAAAAAACGCACCCTGCCCGTACTCCCGGCACTTATGCCGTATACGCGTACAATCTGCGGCGCTGCCTATCGGCGAGCCATTGCACATCTTTGTATAGTAAATTTTATAGCATACTGACTTATCTAATCTAATCTTAGCCCTTGCATCCGTGTCTCATGCGTCTGCCCCTGCTGATCTTCGTCTTTCTTGTCTGGCTGGTTGCTTGCGAGGCGCCCAATGAGGGCGTGTGGACGACTACGAGCCTCGCACCTCCAGTTCAGGCTGAAAGCGCCCAGCCCCAACTCCACGCCGCAGGCGACACCCTCTGGCTCAGCTGGGTCGCACCCACCACCGATACCACGCACGCCCTCCGCTATGCGGCCTTCGATGGCGATACATGGGGCCCCGCAGGTACAGTAGCCGAGGGCGGCGACTGGTTCGTCAACTGGGCCGATGTACCCTCTGTACGTACACTTCCCGAAGGACGAAAAGCCGCGCATTTTCTGGTGAGCAATGGGGCCAACATCTTCGCCTACGACGTGCGGATCGCCCAGACCGACGATGCCGGAGCCTGGCAAGAGGCCATAACCCCGCACGATGATGGCACGCAAACCGAGCACGGGTTCGTCTCGATGATGCCGTGGCAGGGCGACCTGATGGCCATGTGGCTGGACGGCCGGGAGATGAACCTGGATACCGACGACGCGCACGACCACGGCGCAGGCGCGATGACACTTCGCGCCGGGCTTGTGGACACCGAGGGCGACGTGGGTAGATCCTTCTTGATCGATAACCGCGTCTGCGAATGCTGCCCAACGACAGGGGTGGAGACCGACGATGGTCTCCTCATCGCCTACCGCGATCGCACGGAAGACAATATCCGTAACATCAGTCTGGCACGGTATGATGGCGAGCGCTGGTCGGCGCCCTACACGCTGCACGACGATGGCTGGCGCCTGGACGGCTGCCCCGTGAACGGCCCGTCGCTGGCGGCCCAGGGCGATACCGTGGTGGCCTCCTGGTTCACCGCTGCAGAAAACAAG
Organism: uncultured Rhodothermales bacterium; assembly: GCA_964345505.1. Taxonomy (GTDB): domain Bacteria; phylum Bacteroidota; class Rhodothermia; order Rhodothermales; family Salinibacteraceae; genus Tc-Br11-B2g6-7. The sequence continues at coordinate 2,234 of CAYFRR010000161.1, read as the reverse complement.
CCGCGCGTCTACGCCGCGTTCTCAACTGATGGCGGGCGCACCTTCGGCGACCCAATGGTGATGGATGACGACCGCCCGAACGGACAGGTCAGCGCGGTGCTGCTCGGCGGCGATCAGGCCCTCATCGGCTGGCACGCCCGCACCGACGACGGCGACGTCTTCAAGCTCCGCCGCGCCACACCTGCAGGCCCCGATGGCCGTGCCCACGTTGCGGTAGAGGACATGCCCGCCGTGCGTACCGGCATCCCGCGCATGGTGCATACCCGCGACGGCGTTTTCCTCGCATGGACAGCCGCCTCCGGTGACGACCGGCGTGTCGCGGTCGCTCGCCTTCAGCTCCGGTGATTCGTGCCGAGGCTTCCATTTCGTGAAATCGGCTAAACTTTACGGGTTGATGCTCCGATACTGACCCGGGACTCCCGCCACAAACTGAATGCCTGCAATGGATTTTCTTCCATGTGGGCCGTACGCTATGATTATCTTCTGTGCCCGCGTCGCATGCGCCCGAGGCACCAGAAGCACTGCCATTTCCCCTTTCGCCCCTCCACCCGCCCGGCTCACGCCCATGTTTCGCTCGCCTCTTTTGATGCTGCTCAGCGTCCTGCTCTGGCTCTGTACGATGCCGCTGGCGACGGCGCAAAGCACCTTCGACATTGTACCCTCAGCCGCGAACCCTGCACAAGGAGCAGCCGAGGTCCCGCTGGAGGAAACGATTCTTTTTGAGTACAACGAGCCGCTGAACGTCAATACAGAAAACTGGAATGTGGCGTTTGTAGAGCCGCGGGAGCAAATCACCACCACCAACACACAGCTGTGCGTAGGGCCAGAGCCTTGCGGCGATGCGGTTGATGACCCCGGGCAGCAGCGCTTCGTCCGCTACGTGGTCGATCACGAGCCGGATACCGACTACACGTGGATTGTGTACACCACGCGCAATACGGAGCTGGAGACGATGGCTACGCCGTTTGTCTTGCGGTACACCACCGCCGCCACCATCGGGCAGCGTAGCATCAGCGGGTCGGTGGGCACGCTGGCCGGGCAAGACCAGCTGATGAGCGACACGCCACAGGCCACGCAGGAGATGCTTTGGGGCATACTGGACGCATTGGAGCAGCAGGGCATTGGCCAGCTGGACGTGCGCGCCACACCGCAACGCGCCACTCGGGACCGTCAGCGCCCGGACACGCGGGCGGCGCAGCCTCCCGTGGCGACTAACACATCCGGCGACGGCCACACGATCATCTACCTGCTGGAGGACTTCTCGGTGCAAGGCGCCGACTGGCAGATCAAAGGCGCGGATGTCATCACGGGACGCAGCGGAGCTTACGAGGCCGACTTCCTCCGCGATGGGACCTACTGGCCGCTCGCGGTGCGCTATACCGACCGCGAGCGCCTCGCCATTGAAGGCATCGGCTTTTACGATGCCACGGGCAACCGCATGCCGGACTCTGTGCAGGTGGCCGGCACCTCACCCGAGGATATCGACCTCCTCATGTTTGACTTTCCGCTGGTGACCGCGCGTACCAACCTGGGCGTGGCCCGGGCCTTTGCCGAACGGGAGCTGGCCGTCCCAGAGCTCAAGCGCGTGGAGGCCCGGCAGGGCTCCCGCACCAGCGGGCAGGCCTACACCTGGCGCTATACCTACCACTCCGCCAGCGACGATGCCTTCACGCAGGTCACCGTCGACCCGTTCAGCGTCGAGCCGACCCCACCCGCGAGCAGCAGCGCCTTCGCTGCCCGCGAAGAAGTGCCACGCGCGTTTATAGACTCTGACGAGGCGCTGCAGGCTACCCTCGATGACGGCGGCCAGGCGTTCATCGACGAGCGGAGCTTCCGTCCACAGAACCTGACCGTTTCGGTGGATGGCACCGAGCACCTCAGCGTGGCCGACGCGCCGGCCGGTACCAACTGGCGCGTGCGCATCACGGGACGCACCACCCGCGGGACGACTATCTTTGAGCGGTACGTGGACATGACCACCGGAGCAGTCGTGGGCGGCACCCCAGCGCTGGTGGCCGCCACACGCTCTCGCGGCACAACCTCACAGGTACGCCACTATCCCAACCCGGCCCGCGAATCGGTCACTTTTCACCTCCATCTGGAAGCCCCTGCGGCCGCTACCCTCCGCGTGTATGACCTGCAGGGACGGGAGGTCGCCCATGTGCTGGAGGATACACGTCTCAGCGCGGGCACGCACCACATCCCTTGGGCCCCAACGCCGCTGGCCAGTGGCG
>CAYFRR010000160.1:0-5959 GCA_964345505.1 uncultured Rhodothermales bacterium | reverse complement strand
GGAAGCGCCGCACCCCAGCAGATCAAACATTTCGGGCGACCAGTACTGTGCGGAATTGCCAGGGGTGGCAGTCCAAAACCCAGTGAGCGGGCTGCCAGATGCGGCGTTTGCACTGCGGGCGGCGCCCGGCGTGCCATGAACCTCGGAGAAAGGCATGCGCGGAAAACCAGGAAGAATGGACATTATCGACAATTTAGCCCACACCTAAAGTCCGAGTGCCGGTTCAGGATCATCGTATTTGAACCTGCTACATTTGGCTGGCTGCCCGATCGACGCCCCGAGGGCTGCCTGTTTCAGGAGGGTACCCTCCTATTCTCTTGTAGCCCTCTCCTACCACAGGCCGTGCGGCACGAGGCTTCCGATGGAGAAGCGCCACAGCGCACCCAGCTACGCCGCGCCATCCGCTGGGCGCGCCGCGAGTAGGTACAGCACCGCCATGCGGACCGCCACCCCGTTCGTCACCTGGTTGAGGATAATGGAGCGCTCGTGGTCCACCACGTCGCTGGCCAGCTCCACACCACGGTTCACCGGGCCCGGGTGCATGATGAGCAGGTCTGGATGCTGCGCCAGGTGCGCCCTCGTGATCCCAAACTGCTCGTGGTACTCGCGCAAGCTTGGAAAGAGGCCCGCCGACTGCCGCTCCAGCTGCAAGCGTAGGGCCATGGCAATGTCGCATCCCTCCAGCGCCTCGTCCAGCCGGTGCGTCACCCGGACGCCCAACTGCTCTACCTCCACCGGCAAGAGGGTCGACGGGCCGCAGAGCGTCACGTGAGCGCCCAGCGCCTTCAGCCCAAACACGTTGGAGCGCGCCACGCGGCTGTGGGTGATATCGCCGATGATGGAGACGTTCAGGCCCTCAAACGTGGCGAAGTGATCGCGCATGGTAAGCATGTCGAGCAGAGCCTGCGTGGGGTGCTCGTGCGCGCCGTCGCCCGCGTTAATCACAACCCCCTCAATGCAGCGCGTAAGAAAGTGTGCTGCGCCCGGCGATTTGTGGCGGATCACGCAGAGGTCCACCTTCATGGCCTCGATGTTTTGGGCCGTGTCTTTGAGCGTCTCGCCCTTGGAGACCGAAGAGCCCGACGCCGAGAAGTTGACCACGTCGGCCGAGAGGCGCTTCTCCGCCAGGGAGAACGACAGCTTGGTGCGGGTGGAGGGCTCGAAGAAGAGGTTGCAGACGGTGATGCCGCGGAGGGTCGGGACGCGCTTGATGGGGCGCTCCAGCACCTCCCGAAACTCGCGAGCGGCTTGGAGAATACGCTGGATCTCGCCGGCGCTGTACGTGGCCAGCCCCAGCAGGTGGCGATGCTGCAAGGCCGGAGCGTCGGTAGCAGGCGTGTCGGGCATGAGAAGAAAAGGGGGGGTCGAATCGAAAACCATGGAGCAGATGCGGCGCGGGTCGCGTCAGCCAGGGCGGGCACCCGTGCCGGCGGTGGCCACGAGCCACACGCCTTCCTGGGCGTCTTCCTCGCGGAGGCGCACGCGCACCTCTTCGCCAGGCAAGGTGGGCACCTCCCGCCCCACGATGTCGGGGGCGATGGGGAGTTCGCGCAGGCCGCGGTCGATCATCACCAGCATGCGCACCGACGCCGGCCGGCCCATGTCCATCAGCGCATCCAGCGCCGACCGGCCCGTGCGGCCGGTGTACAGCACGTCGTCCACCAGCACGAGGTGGCGCCCGGTGACGTCAAACGGAATGGCGGTGGGTTTGACCTCCGGGCGGGTGCGGCGCAGGCGCACGTCATCGCGGTACATGGTGGCGTCCAGGATGCCGACGGGCACGGTGAGGTTGTCGTCGTCGCGGAGGCGCTGCTGCAGGCGGCGCGCAAGATGTACGCCGCGCGTCTGCAACCCAACGAGCCCGAACGTCGCCGCGGCATCCGCCGACGGGTCGATGAGTTCGGCTACCTGGCGCGCCATGCGGTCCAGCACGCGCTGCAGATCGGCAGCCGTCATCAGGTGAGCTTTGACGTGGTCGGTAGGCTCCATCAGCGTCGGGGGTCGGGCACGGGTAACTCTGGGCTCGCCCTAAGGTAGGCAAGCCCGACGAGAAAATCTCTGATGGGTCTGGCATGAGGCGTGGAACAGTGCGCAAAGCGCGGTGATCTAACTGCTTCACCTATCTTTCATTGCTCGCGCTGCCTGTGCCTGCTACCGAACCCTCGCTGCGCTACCTGGACCCCGTGGTGGTATCGCGCCTGAAGCACATGGAGATGCGGGCCCGCCTCATCGTGGAGGGCTTCATCACAGGGCTGCACCGTAGCCCGTACCACGGCTTCTCGGTAGAATTTGCCGAGCATCGCCCCTATAACCCCGGCGATGAGCTCCGCCATGTAGACTGGAAGGTGTACGCCAAGACGGACCGGCATTACGTGAAGCAGTACGAGGAGGAGACGAACCTCCGCAACTACGTGGTGCTCGACACCTCCCCGTCGATGCGCTACAAAGGGGACCGCACGCTCTCGAAGCTGCAATATGCGGCGTACCTTGCCGCCGGCCTGCATGCCCTGATGGTACGGCAGCGCGACGCGACCGGGCTCATCACGTTCAGCGACCAGATCGATGAGCTGATTCCCCCCAAGAGCACGCCAAGCCATCTGCGCCTGCTCCTCTCGACGTTGGAGAACCTTGACCTCACCGACGATGCAGGCGGGGCTCGCACCAGTGCGGCCACGGCCCTCGGGGAGGTCACCGAGCGCATCCAGCGGCGCTCCCTCGTGGTGGTGATGACGGATCTGTTTGAAAACGTATCGGCACATGCAGATCTTCTGAGAGCGCTGCGCCACCTCCGGCACCGCGGGCATGAGGTGTTGGTCTTTCATATCCTGGATCATGCCACGGAGCGCAAGTTCACGTTTCCTAACGTCCCGATGGTATTTCGGGACATGGAGACAGGTGAAGAGCTGTCCGTGGAGCCCTCACAACTGCGCGAAAACTACGAAGCTGCCGCTACACATTTCACGGAGCGCTTCCGACGGGAGTGCCTGGAGCACAACATCGACTTTCTGGAGGTCGACACCGCGACTTCGTACGAGGCTACGCTCCTCTCGTACCTGAACCGGCGCGGCAAGCTGCGCTGAGCCGGGCGTGCGCATTCCCTTCGCTACGGTGTGGCCGATCGCCAACGAGGACGACCCGCCGGCTGTGACTCGTGAGGGATTTAATTAACCTATTCATGCGTTCGCCCTGCCTGTGCGTGCCCTCTTCGTTAGCACCCTTCTATTACTGCTGATGAGCAGCTTCCTGTTGGGCTCCACTGCGGCGGCTCCGGCCGACAGCGTGCTACAGGTGGCCATTGAAGCGACAGTAGCAGATTTTCGAGGCGATGTCGGCGTCTACGTTCGCCATCTGCCATCGGGGCGTGAGGCAGCAGTGCAAGCCGACACCTTGTACCCGACGGCCAGCATGATAAAGGTGCCCATCCTGGTAACCATATTTGGCGCGATTGAGCGGGGCACCCTGCACTACCGGCAGTCCCTTACCTATCAGGAGGCGCTGGCCTACCCGGGCGATGACCTCACCGCGCAGCTGTCGGAGGGGGCGACGCTGCCGCTGGCGCAGGCCGTGATGCTGATGATCACGGATAGCGATAATACCGCAAGCCTGTGGCTGCAGGAGCTCGCCGGCTCGGGCACGAGGATCAATGCGTGGCTGGCCGATCATGGTTTCGAGCACACGCGCGTCAACTCCCGTACTGAGGGCCGGCACTCCGATTGGGAGCAGTACGGCTGGGGGCAAACCACCCCGCGCGAGATGGCCCGCCTTGTGACGCTGATTGCCGAAGGGGGCGCCGTGAGTCCGGCGGCCAGTGTGGAGATGCAGCGGGTGCTGACGCGCAGCCGGTGGAGTGGTGAAGGACTGTCGCAGCTACCGCCTTCCGTAGCCGTCCTCTCCAAGCAGGGTGCCGTACGTCAGTCGCGGTCCGAGGTCATGCTCGTCCACGCGCCATCAGGACCCTATGTGGTGTGCACTATCACCAACAACCAGGCCGACGAGCGGTACGCCTACGAGAACGAGGGGTACGTGCTGTTGCGCCAGCTCTCACGCCTCGTCTGGACCCACTTCGAACCCGACCACCCGTGGACGCCGCCAGAAGATACCGGCCGGTTTCATCGTGAAGCCCCGAGCGATCCTTAAGCGTCCGAACGGCACACAAAAAACCCGAGATGCCCAGACGGCACCTCGGGTAGAGGACGTGCGCGATGCGACGTCCGGAACGCTCAGAACGTTTAGAACGCATAGCGCAGGCGTGCGAACACGCTTCGGCCCGGCTCCAGGATGGGCGCGCGGGTGAACTGGTTGCGGAGATTCAAATGATCAGCATACGTGGTATCGAAGAGGTTATCGATGCCAGCGCGGAGGGTCAGTCCCTGCGGCAACGGAAGTCCGAGGCGCAGGTTGGCCAGGACGTAGCCGTCCGTGGAGGCTTCGCCGCGCGCTTCGGCGACGCGCGTCTGCGTGGCTACGCCCCGCAGGTTGGCCTCAAAGAAGAGGCGGTCGTCGAAGGGCTGCACCCGCGCGCCCAGCTGCAGGGAAGCCGGCGATACCCCGTAGGCGGGTTCATCCAGCGTCTCGTCGCGCCCCCACAGGTAGTCACCCGTAGCCTGCAGGGTTACCCCGCGCCTGAGCGCATACGCCATCTCCAGTTCCGCCCCCCAGAAGAAGGCCTCGCCGTTGATGTAGCGAAAGACCTCGGGCGGCGTCAACGGCAAGGCCGAGGGTACGTCCGGCGCCTCTTCGAAGGTGATGTAGTCATCGTGGTAGCGCGCGAAGCCCGTCAGGGTGGCGTCGAGGCGGCCGGTCCGCAGCGTGACGCCAAGGTCGCTCTGCCAGGTACGCTCCGGGTCCAGGGCGGGGACGCCCATGAACTCATTGCCGCGTTGTGCCCGGGTGGCGCCCATCCGGTCGCCATACCGCTCCAGGCTCTCTGGCGCACGGGCGGCCGAGCCGGCTCCGGCCGTAAGCGTGACGGCGTTCGTCACGGGCACAGAGGCACTCACGGCCAGACTCCACAGCGCATCCGTCTGGTCGAGCGCGTCGGCTGTGGTGTTGGAACGGTCGAGGAAGCCCTGCGAGACGCGGTCCGGATTCATGTGCACAACGTCAAGCCGCACTGTACCGGTAATGTCGGCCCGGCCCACGGCCCGTTCAGCCTGCACAAAGCCCCCGACTTCGGTGGTCCGCACGCCGCCCCACACGATGTCCTCGCCAAGAATATCGCCAGTATCGCGGCGCGCCCGCACCCGGGTAGCGTTCCGAAATGCCGTGTATCCTTCAAGCCCCACGTCCAGCGTCAGACGGGTCGACGGCTGAAGGACAACGGTGCTCTTCCCGCCCACCGTCGCAATCTCCGTGCTGTTGAAAATATTCAGGGGAAAGGGGGGCATCCGGTCCGGGTTAGGCTGCGCTGTGGGCTTGTTGTCGTTATTCATCAGGTGCAGGGTCTGATACCCATAGGCCTGCGCTGTGAACACCGGCACAAGCCCGGAGCCTGCGCGGCGATACTTCAGGGACCCGCGTATGGTCTCGAAGAAGTCAGCGTCCAGTGGGCGCCCCACGTACGCGATGTCACGCTGGTCTTGATAGCTGACGCGCGCGGTCAGCCGCGAGGTCGTCGTGGGCTCAAAGCCAAACCGCCCCCGCACTTCGGCCGACGTAAACTCGCCGCGCACCGAGGAGCCATCGCCTGCGGTGTAGTCGTCACCCGTCCGATAGCCACCGCCGACGTCGTAAAAGGCGCGGCCGGCCCGGCCCATCACGTGGCCATCCACATCCGCTGCATCGCGGTTTCCGGCGAAGCCAGTGGCCAGAGCGCCGCTGAAGGGACGCTGTGGGACGGTTGAGCGCGTCTGTACATCCAGCGTGCTTAGCGTGCCGCCAAGCGCCAGCGCGTACGGCCCACGGACGACGCTCATCTGCTCTACGGTAGAGGGATCAACATGGCTTAGCGGCGTATCCA
>CAYFRR010000159.1:3824-5968 GCA_964345505.1 uncultured Rhodothermales bacterium | reverse complement strand
TCCAGGAACACGTAGGAGGTTGGAAACAGAAGGGTGTTTCCGAGAAAACCAAACGTGTTGTTATCATTCTCCGGGCGGTCCAGCTCGTTCAGTGTGTAACCTGCGGATACGCTAATGGAGACATCGTCGGTCGGGAAGGCTTCAAAGTTTCCACGCAGGTTGGTGCGTTCCCCTTCGTTGTTGTTCAGCGCGCCTTCTTCAATTTTGTGATTGACGGAGGCGTAGAACCGAGCAAAGTCAGCACCACCGGAAGCGGATACCTGATGCTCCTGCAGGAAGCCGCGCTCGAAGATAGCATTGGCGTCCTCGGCCGACACGTAGTCGTCCGTACTAAACTCGTGATCGAGCTCGTTGAAGCCGGCTGTGCCCCTGTACTCTACGTTAAACGTAGGCTCTGCGGCAAACTGCCCTTTCTTGGTTGTGATGAGCACTACCCCATTGGAACCATCCACACCGTAAATCGCAGCGCCTGAGGGCCCACGGATTACGTCGATGCTCTCGATGTCGTTGGGGTTGAGGTCGGCAAGCGGTGAAATCCCCTGACCGCCGGCGCCAAAGCCTGTGATTTCGTTTTGATCGACCCGCACACCGTCGACGTAGATGGCCGGCTGTCCGTTACCGCCGAGGCCACCGCCCCCGCGCACGTTAAAGCGAATGCCCGATCCAATATTCCCAGAGGAGGCGCTTGCGCTAACCCCGGCCACATTGCCGCTAATCAGCTGGGACACGTTGTCGAAGCTGGCGTTATCCGCAATATCGTCGGCATCGACGCGTCCAATAGACACCTGGGTTCGGGAGCGGTCTTGCTGCAGACCCAGGCCAGTAACGACCGTCTCCTGCAGGCCAGCGATGTCAGGCTCCAGCTCAACGGCGACTTCCGTCACCGCGTTGGCTTCCACCTGAATCTCTTCTTCGAACTCAAAATATCCGACGAAAGAGGCCGTCAGCGTTTGCGTCCCGGCAGGCACGTTGGTAAGCGTAAACTCACCATCTATGTTCGTAGCAGCGCCAATGTCACCGATAAAAACGTTGGCCCCGGGGAGGGTCTCCCCTGTCTCGGCATCCGTCACCGTCCCCGCGACCGTTCCGGTCTGGGCTACGGCCGTGCCCCACCCCATAAAGAGGAGCAAGACGGGCATGAATAGAAATCGCGTAGCAAGTCTCATAATACGTAAGTGCAAGTGATGAAGGTAATGACTACAGACGTACTGATTTCGTGCTTCGGACGGGTGCTCGCTGCAGCGCAGCGCCTCCGCGTATAGAGAAGGGTAAGGATTTGATAACTCTAACGCAATACAACCGAATGCATCGCTACCCGACTGAACTACGTGCGGGGCTCCGCTCTCCCGATCTTCATCGCGCTTTTGCAAACACAATGTTGTGGGTGTCTCGAGCCGGCCTTCCGTTTCACCTTATCACGGATTCAGTGCTGTTTTGCGTTTAAATCGATCTATTGCCTCTTTTCGTATGCCGTTTTAGGCTTTTCTCTTCCCTAATATGTAGTTATGATGAAGAAGGAGAAATATCAAACCGCAGGGTGCGCTCTTTGGTGGCGCCGGTCGCCTCATCAGTGACGCGGACGGTGAGTTCCACGGTGCCAGCCTCCCAGGTATCCTGCCAGTCAATGAGGATCAGTTCGTCCGTCTGGGACTGGGTACTCTCCTGCGACAGCGTCGTCACGGAGCGCTCGGGGAGGTCTTCTGTGAATGTGCGCGTTAGCAGGCCGCGGTCTTCGCGCCGCACCAGTTCGTAGGCGACGGTGTAGCGGGCCTGCTCGCCATCCGGCACGGTCAGGTGATACAGCTCAAAATAGACCGCCACCGGGGTGTCCGGGCCCAGCGTGGCATACGGATACGGCGGTGCTGTGGCCGGGTCGGCGGTGGGGTCATCAAACCGCAGGGGCTTGAGGTCGCTCATCTCCAGCGTGGTGCCCGACGCATCGAGCGTGCGCAGCGAGTCGATCCGGTGCCGCGTGAGGCTGGTGAGCGGGCCGGCACTTGCCATGGTAAGGGCCTTTGCATCCGGCACCTCGCCCAGCAGATGGCCATTCCACTGCAGCCCTACGTGGTAGGGCGCGTCATCTTCCTCGATGGCGGCGACCACGGTGTCGGTGCCTTCCACCCAACCCGTGCGCTGCCCGTTCG
>CAYFRR010000159.1:2579-3724 GCA_964345505.1 uncultured Rhodothermales bacterium | reverse complement strand
GCTACGCTGGCGGGATTTAGCCCGAGGCGCTCTACGCGGTCGTCTTCTTGCGCAATCCCAGCGGTGTTGAGCCCCCAGTACACCTCCGTGCGCGTCCGGCCGTCTGGCTCCAGAAAGCGCGCCGAGCGCAGCGCGTAGTCCCACGCGGGCATACCGCCAAGCACAAACGACTCAGCGTCCGGCACGGTGCGCTCCCGCTGCTCCACAAACCACGCATCTTCGGTACGAGCGCGGGACGTCTCGCGTGCCGCGACGGTGGCCGGCGACTCTGGTACGACTTGCGTCTGCCCTCCGTACAGGCGCTGCATATCCAGATCGAACAGGTAGTTTGAGACGTCGGAAAACCGCGTCCCGTACTCGACGGCGTAGGTCGAGAGAGTTTTATACGTCTCATACAGGGCATACACCGTAGCTTGCGATTCGCGCTGCCCTCGGGCGGAGGAGCTAAAGCCGCGCCGCAGCCGCCGGGGCAGGAGCTCCAGCACCTCCACTTCGTAGTAGCGATCGTCTATTTCGGCAAAGAGATAGGTGGCGTTGCGGTCGATATGGCGGAAGCTCCACACCTCATTGTCGCGAAAGTCGAAGGTGGTGACGCCCGGTATTTCGTTGATCACCCGCTCGCGCATCTGTGGGGTATCGAAACGCACGGTGGTGGTGAACTTAGGCTCGCCCAGGCGCAGGAACACAAACGCCCGGTCATCCAGCTGGCCTTCGGGGCGGTACGTGTCCCACGCAGAAGCCAGGCGCTGCAGGTGCTCCTCCAGGCGTTCATTCTGGGTGGTCACGAGGTCGGGATCCTCGCGCCGCCACCACGCGGCCAGGTAGGCCGGAAGCTCCGGCGGGGCCTGCCAGCCCTCATCCAGACGCTCTGCGGTGGGCCGCTCGGTTCCGGTCTGGGCACGTTGCCCATCCGACAGTAGGACCGCGGCGGCCGCCAGGTGCGTGGTGATGGTGCGCATGAGGCGGTCGGGCCCGTCCGCCGGCACCTCGTGGAGCGCGCGCATGTACAGCTCTGAGGCGTAGAGGTACTCGTTCAGATGCTGCCCCCGAAAGACATCACGCACAAACGCGTCCACAAGCCACCAGTCGATTTCATTCTCCTGCAGCGCTGCGCGGGCGCCCATGCGCCGCATGACGAACGCCTG
>CAYFRR010000159.1:0-2479 GCA_964345505.1 uncultured Rhodothermales bacterium | reverse complement strand
CTGCATCCATCCATAGTCTTCTCGGCAACCTGCTGTACTAACGACACATAGTGTCAATGAGACTTCATGGGCTGTTTATGCGCAGGGGCCCGTCTTGCTCCACGACGGACGCGCAGCCAGCGTCTGCGGCTCAACCATGCCGCGCGCCGCACCAGAGGCCGCGCGAAAAGCTGCCGGAGCGCGTGCCCTCAGTCCGTTGCGGGAGGCTCGGGCACCCAGCGGTGCTTTTTCAGATCTACCCGCCCATCCTCCGTAAACGTCACGCCCTCGCTACGGAGCAGGTCTTCCATCACGTAGGGCCCCCCGAAGTGCAACTTGCCCGAGAGCGCGCCCTTGCGGTTCACCACGCGATGGCACGGGAGGCCCGAGCCCACCGCGGCGTTGAGCGCCCAGCCGACCGTGCGGGCTGCGCTCCGCGTGCCCAGATGCTCCGCAATGTCGCCGTAGGTCGTCACCCGGCCGTAGGGGATCTCCTCCACCACGGCCCAGACGCGCTGGAAGAAATCGGACGGCTCAGCGGAATTGCGGGTTGAAGCAGAAGACATCTGTGTTAGGTCTGGCAAGAGTGTAACGATACGCACCAACATGTGCACGCACCTACATGAACGTACTCAGATAAGAGAAAAAACATCGCGTTTAGGATCAACCCGCACCCTTATTTTTTCAACAGCAGCATGTCATTCGTCTATTTAGCGCAAAAAAGCAGCGCAGAAGACGCGATGGGTTGCACGCCGCATGCTTCAGCTTTCTCCATTTGAGCTCCACGCCTTAATGAAACGCATCGCTCGCTATAGTATCCCCGCGCTCGTCCTCTTCATCGTAGGTGCGGCGCTCGGTTTTCAGTTTGACCGCTCGGCCAGCGATGGCTCGATGGACGAACTGCGCAAGCTCGAAGAGGCGTTCATGCAGATTAACCGCAATTATGTGGAGGAGGTCGACGCCAAGAACCTCAGCGAGTCGGCCATTCGCAAGATGCTGGAAGAGCTGGATCCGCACTCGGCGTTCATTCCGGCCGAGGAGGTGGAGCGCCTCCAGGACAGCTACCGCGGGTCGTTTGGCGGCGTTGGGATCTGGTTTGAGATCGTGGACGACACAGCCCGGGTGATCTCGCCCATCGACGGCGGCCCCAGCCAGGATGCGGGGGTGCGCGCGGGCGACCGCATCGTGGAGATTGAGGACTCGACCGCGGTTGGCCTCACCAATCAGGGCGTGCAGGAGCGGCTCCGGGGAGAGATCGATACAAAGGTTCGCATGACCGTTGAGCGCCTCGGCGCGGACGACCCCATGACCTTCACCATCACACGCGGAGAGATTCCGCTGTACTCGGTGACCGGGGCGCACATGGTTGATGATCGCACCGGGTACGTGCAAATCCTCCGGTTTGCGCAGACCACCTACGATGAGTTTAAAGAAGCGGTCGCCGACCTGGAAGCCCAAGGCATGGAGCGCCTGGTGATTGACATGCGCAGCAACCCAGGTGGGGTGATGGAGTCCGCGATCCGCATGACCGACGAGTTTCTGGGCCGCGGGATGCCGATTGTGTCGACTAAGGGCCGCACGATGCGCGACCAGGCGTTTCGGGCCAGCGGCAACGGGTCCATGCGCGACGGGTCCGTCATTGTCATGGTGGATCCGCGCTCCGCTTCCGCCAGCGAGATCGTCGCCGGTGCGCTGCAGGACCACGATCGCGCGCTGGTCGTCGGCCGGCGCACATTCGGCAAGGGCCTCGTGCAGCGGCAGTTTCCCCTGCCAGACGGCTCCATGATGCAAATGACGACCGCGCGCTACTACACGCCCTCCGGTCGCCTCATCCAGAGCCCGTACGAGGGTGGTGGACAAGACGCCTACATGGAAGCCAAGTTTGAAACACTGGAGCAGGCCACGCTGGACCCTGAGGCCTACCGCGCCAGCATCCCCGATTCGCTCCGCCATGAAACCGCCAACGGGCGCACCGTCTTTGGCGGGGGAGGTATCCTGCCGGACCACGTCATCCCCCCCGATACAGCAGCGGCTCCGGTAGAGCAAGCCATCTACCAGCGCGCCTTTGCGCCGCTTGCCCGGGCCTGGTTTAGCACAAACGAACAGGACCTCCGCGACACCTGGAATGGGCAAGAGAACGCCTTTCTGGAGCAGTTTACGGCTGATGCAACACTGGTTGAGCAGATGCTGGCGCCCGCCTACGCTGAGGACGCCCGCAGCGACTTTGGGCTTCGCCTCGTAACGGCAGCAGCCGACGCCCAGCCAGATAACAGCGTCTTCTACGACGCGGAGGTGAAGGAGCGGCAGGACATGCTGGCCACCTACGTCAAGGCTTACCTGGCACAGCAGCTCTACGGCAGCAACGCGGCTACGCCTATCTACCGGCAGTTGGATCCTGAGTTGAGGGAAGCCCTCAAGCTCTGGAGCGAGGCCGACGCGCTTGCATCGCTTTATCGCTCCGGCACCACTGGCTTCGGCGATACCCGGCGCTAAGGCCTCT
>CAYFRR010000158.1:0-6050 GCA_964345505.1 uncultured Rhodothermales bacterium | reverse complement strand
ATCCTCCGCCGGGGCCAGCACCCCATGGCGGAGCCGGAGCACACGGTCGGCGATGGCCGCGAGGGCCGGATTGTGCGTCACCAGGATGAACGTCTGTCCCAGGGAGCGACTCAGCCGCAGGATCTCCTCGTGCAGCGCCTCGGCCGTTCGGGCGTCTACGTTCCCCGTAGGCTCATCGGCCAGGATCAGGTCCGGGGCGTTCATCAGGGCACGGGCCACGGCCACCCGCTGCTGCTCGCCCCCCGAAAGCGTGCCCGGGCGGTGATGCAGCCGATGGCTCAGCCCTACGGCGTTGAGCAGCTCCGTGGCCCGGTCGCGCACGGCCGTGAGGCGCTGGCCCCGAATGAGCGCCGGCATCGCCACATTCTCCAGCGCGTCGAACTCCGGGAGCAGGTGATGAAACTGGAAGACAAAACCAATGGACGTATTCCTGAAGTCGGCGAGCGCTTCGTCGTCGAGGTCGAAGACGGCGCGCCCGCCATGCTCCACCGTGCCCTTCGTGGGGCGATCCAGCGTCCCGGTGATGTGAAGCAGCGTGCTCTTCCCGCTGCCGCTCTCGCCCACAATGGCCACAATCTCGCCCGTCTCCACCGTGAGGTCTGCCCCCTGCAGCACGTGGAGGTCCTCGCCCGCACCCGTGGGGTAGGTCTTCCACAGATCACGGATACGAAGCAGCGGAGCCTCAGCCATACCGTCAGCGGCCAGCGACGTGGAGGTTACGCCTCCTCGCGCTCGATGCCGTACTTGTTCATCTTGTTGTAAAGGTGCGAGCGCTGAATATCGATGACCTCGGCCGTCCGGCTCACGTTCCACTCGTACTTGTCGAGCTTCTGCTCAATGAACAGCTGCTCGGCCTTGTCGCGGAACGCGCTGAAGTGGTCGTATTGCTCGATCAGCCCCAGGACGGCGCTCCGCCCCCCGCCCCCCGGCCGTACGTAGCGGTCTACCGCCTCCACCGTCACCTCGTCGCCATCGCTGAGGATGAGGAGGCGCTCCACCACGTTATGGAGCTCCCGCACGTTGCCGCGCCACTCCAGCTGCTTGAGCCGGCTGATGGCATCGTCCGTGAACGACTTCGGTTCCAGCCCATTGCGCTTGGCCAGGCGGGTGGCGAAGTGGTGCGTGATGGTCGGGATGTCGCCCCGGCGCTCGCGCAGCGGCGGCACGTGCATCAGAATGACGCTCAGCCGGTGGTAGAGGTCTTCCCGAAAGCTCTCCTCCTCGATTTCGTCAAGGAGGTCCTTGTTGGTCGCGGCAATGACGCGCACATCGACCGGGATGGCGCGGTCGCCGCCCACCCGCGTGATCTCGTTTTCCTGCAGCACACGCAGCACCTTGGCCTGCGCCGAGAGGCTCATGTCGCCGATCTCATCCAGGAAGAGCGTTCCGCCGTGCGCCTGCTCGAACTTGCCGATGCGCTGCTTGGTGGCCCCGGTGAAGGCGCCTTTCTCGTGGCCAAAGAGCTCACTCTCGATCAGCTCACTGGGGATGGCGGCGCAGTTGACCTCCACCATCGGCCCTTCCTTGCGGCCGGAGAGGTGATGCACCCACTTGGCTACCAGCTCCTTGCCGGTCCCCGGCTCGCCAGTGACGAGCACGCGGGCTTCCGTGGGCGCCACCCGCTTAATTTTGTCTTTAATCTCCTCAATGGCCGTGCTGTCGCCCAGGATGGGCGTAAGGTCGCCTTCGTGCGATTCCACGAGGGTTTGCCGCATACGCCGGTTTTCGACCTCGAGCTGGCCCCGGTCCAGCCCATTGCGGACGGACACCAGCAGCCGGTTCAGGTCCGGCGGCTTCTCAATGAAGTCGAACGCGCCCAGCTTGGTGGCTTCCACCGCCGTCTCGATGGTACCATGCCCCGAGATCATGATGGCGGGCACCTCGGGCGCTACGTCAGCCATCTCCTCCAGCACCTGCATGCCATCGACCTCGGGCATCTTGATGTCGAGCAGCACCAGGTCGTAGGGCTCCGACCGCAGCTTGCTCAGGGCTTCCTTGCCATCGACGGCCTCGTCCACGCTGAAGTCCTCATACTCCAGAATGTCGCGCAGCGTGCGGCGGATGCTGGCTTCGTCATCTACAACGAGAATACGGGGCTCGGCCATGGCGTCAGGATAGGGGCAGCAGAGAAAAAACGAGGGCAGGGCCTCGTCAGGATGAGGCTTGGGCCAGGCGCGCTTCAACGCGGGCGATGTGGAGTGCCACGTCACGGGCCGCGCGGGTCTCAGGGTACTGGTCCTGCAGGTCCTGATAAGCCGATAGGGCCTGCTCGTGGTTGCCAGCTTCTTCAAAGGCGCGGGCAGCGCTCAGGAGGTGCTGGGGCGACGTGACGCCCGTGTCGTACAGGGAGGCTGCGCGACGGTACAGCTCGCCGGCACGGGCAAAGTCGCCCTGCTCCTCGTGCACGGCCGCACGCCCGGCCACCGCGCTTGCGCCCACCAGCGTCGAGCGCTCACTTACCTTTTCGTAGTGCGCCAGCGCCTCCTCCATCTGGCCCTGGTCAAAGTAGGCATTGGCCGCGTAGAACGCCGCCATATTGCCAGCATCCGTCCCTCCGTACGTGTCCGCAATCTCGACAAGGCTGAGGGCTTCATCGGTGCCCTCCAGGGCTACATCGTAGTTGCCCTGTTCGTACTGCATTACAATCTGGCTGAGGTGTCCCTCAGCCTCGGCCCCGCGCTGCACCTGCAGGTAGAAGTATCCAATGCCCCCCAACAGGAGCACCAGAACGGCCGCCAGTCCGCCGTACACGACCGGCTTGCGGCGCTCGTAAAAGTCAAGCGTCTTGGCGTAAAACGAGAGCATGCGATCGTCGCGCTCTTGCTCTTTCGGTTGTTGCTTCCGGGCACCTCTCGGTGGTTTCATCGCGGCCATGCGTTCAACTCCATTGATCGATAGCAAAAACTGAGGGCGGCTGCCTGCGCCATAAATGGCAGGCAGACCGGTAAGGTAACAGGCGCTGTTTTGGTTCGCAACCCACAACGACCGACGCACACTACATTCATCGCCTGCGCATCGTTTCCTTCCGCATGCGGGCTCTTCTCACCGGGCTTTTGTGTATCGCGCACTTTTGAAATGATTTTATGATGCGGCCTTCCTACATTGGATCGTTGGCCATACGGGGTCGTATGCTCCAACGATTTTAATACATGGCATGGACTCTCTATTATCCCTCACAGTTGAGACGAGGTATTGCGCATGAGCATAAACATTGGAATCAACGGATTCGGACGTATCGGCCGCCTGGTGCTACGGTCTATCTTAGAGCACGATTACACCGACGTGAACGTCGTAGCCGTGAACGACCTGACGGATGCCGACACGCTGGCCACCCTCTTCAAGTACGACTCCGCACACGGGGTATATGCAGGAGACGTTTCGGTAGACGATGGCGCGCTGGTTGTCGACGAGCGCCGCATTCCTGTGCTCAGCGAGCGCGATCCGGCCGACCTGCCCTGGGGCGACCTGGGCTGCCAGGTGGTCATTGAGTCTACCGGTGTGTTTCGCACCAAGGAGAAGGCCTATGCCCACATTGACGCGGGCGCGCAGAAGGTGGTGCTCTCGGCTCCAGCCAAAGGCACCGACATCGACGCTACCATCGTGATGGGGGTAAACGACGATATCCTGACGGGCGAAGAGGAGGTCATCTCCAACGCCAGTTGCACCACCAACTGCCTCGCGCCGATGGTGAAGGTACTGGACGACGCCTTTGGCATTGAGAAGGGCTTCATGACGACGGTGCACGCCTACACAGCGGGTCAGAATATCCAGGATGCGCCACACAAAGACTTGCGCCGGGCGCGGGCCGCGGCAGAGTCGATCATCCCCACCACCACAGGCGCAGCGAAGACGGTAGGCCTCGTGCTGCCAGAGATGGCCGGCATCCTCGACGGGATGGCCGTGCGCGTACCGGTCATCACGGGCTCCCTCACCGACCTCACGGTTGTGGTGAAGCAAGAGACGACCGTTGACGAGGTCAACGCTGCTTTTGAGAAGGCGGCCAGCACTGATCCGCTGCAAGGCGTGCTGGACTACAACACTGACCCCATCGTCTCGTCGGACATCATTCATAACCCGGCCTCGTGCATCTTCGACGAGCCCTCGACCATGGTGGATGGCACCGTCGTGAAGATTATTGGCTGGTATGACAACGAGTGGGGCTACGCCGTCCGCACCGTTGACGCGGCTATCAAGCTTGTCAACCTCAGCGCATCGGCCTGATCCTTGATGGCCTGGATTTCGGGGGAGAGCGGTTGCGTTCTCCCCCGTCTTTTTTATCGCATCATTTCTGCAACTGCTTCCCCACTGTCATGGCGAAACTCTCGATAGACGATCTGGACTTGCAGGGCAAGCGCGCGCTTATCCGCGTGGACTTCAATGTGCCGCTGAAGGAAGACGAAGACGGCGACAAGGTAGTCGGGGACGATAGCCGCGTCCGGGCGGCGCTTCCCACCATCCGCGCTGTGCTGGAGGCCAAAGGCAAGGCCATCCTGATAAGCCACCTCGGCCGCCCCAAGGGTGAGCCGGACCCGGCCTTCAGCCTGGCCCCGCTTGCGCAGCACCTGGAATCGCTGCTGGACGCGCGCGTCCGCTTCGCCAGCAATACGGTGGGCGAGGCCGTGGAGAGCACAGTCCGGAGCATGCCCGAAGGCAGCGTGCTGCTGCTTGAGAACACACGGTTTGAGTCGGGGGAGCGCGAGAACGACCCGGCCTTCGCCCGGCGGCTCGCCAACCTGGCCGATGTGTACGTCAACGATGCGTTTGGGACGGCCCACCGCGCGCATGCCTCCACCGAGGGGGTCACCCGCTTTCTGGAGCAAACCGCGATGGGCAAGCTGGTAGAGCGCGAAATCGACCAGCTCTCCCGGTTGCTTGAGGAGCCGGACAAGCCGTTTGTTGCCGTGCTTGGCGGGGCCAAGGTCTCCGACAAGATTGGCGTGATCGAGAACCTGCTGCCGCAGGTCGATCACCTGCTCGTCGGGGGCGCCATGAGCTACACGTTCCTGAAAGCGCTGGGGCATGGCGTGGGCCAATCCCGCATTGAAGAGCCGAAGCTGGAGCAGGCCAAGGCGCTCTACGAGAAGGCCGATGGCAAGATCGTGCTGCCCTCCGACCATGTGGCTGCCGAGGCCTTCGACAACGAAGCCTCCTTCGAGACCGTGAGCGGCGACATCCCACCGGGAACGATGGGCCTCGATATCGGCCCGGAGACCATAGCCACGTACCGCGACATTCTGATGGAGGCTGAGACCATCGTGTGGAACGGGCCCATGGGCGTCTTCGAGATGTCCAACTTCGCAAAGGGCACCAACGCGATCGGCGAAGCCATTGCCGAGGCCACGGACGCGGGCGCCTTCTCCGTGGTCGGCGGTGGGGATTCTGTCGCAGCCATCGTGCAGGCGGGGTTTGAGGACCGGATCAGCCATGTCTCCACGGGCGGCGGCGCCATGCTGGAGTTTCTGGAAGGCAAAGAACTGCCCGGCATCGCCGCCCTATGTGATGCGTGAGGCTGCGTCGCGCTATTCCGGGCGTGCCGCTGCCGCTGATGGGTCGATGGCCTGGCGAACGAGCTGCTCCAGGGCATCAACTCGGGCGTGCAGTTCGTCAATCGTTCGCTGCTGGCGTTTGGCGTGTTCGATCAGCACCGCGACGAGCGGCGCGTACCGCATCCCCTCGGGCGCGCCGTCGGCGTTGAAGCGTACGAGCTCCGGGAGCACCTCGGCCACCTCATCCGCAATCAGCCCGATGTCGGCGCGGCCATCGTCGCGCCAGTGGTAGCGCACCCCGCGCAGCGCCGCCACCACGGACGCTGCGTCGTCGATGGTGCGGATCTGCGTTTTGTACCGCGCCGCACTGGGGGACGAGCCTCTCCTCGTGCTAAAATCGATCGAGCCGCTCCCCGCATCGGCCCTGATCTGCACTGAGTTGTCTGAGCTCTGGAGGATGAGGTTGCCCGTCAGCTGATTGCCTTCGACATCGGCCAGGGACCGCACGGCGGCGTTGGGGGCGAGCTTGGCCTGCGTGACAGCCCCATTTTGGATGCTGAAGGC
>CAYFRR010000157.1:0-6075 GCA_964345505.1 uncultured Rhodothermales bacterium | reverse complement strand
CCAGCCAGCGCTGGGCTGGACACCGCGACATCGCTCTCAATGACGCCGTCACGGAGACGTACGATACGGCGGGCATGCTGCGCGATTTCTTCTTCGTGCGTCACGACGATCAGCGTGTTGCCCCGGCGGTAGAGCTGCTCAAACAGCCACATGATCTCCTCGCCGGTCTTGGTGTCGAGGTTACCGGTGGGTTCATCAGCCAGAATGAGCGCTGGATCTGTGACGAGGGCCCGCGCAACGGCGACGCGCTGGCGCTGCCCACCGGAGAGCTCGTTCGGCTTGTGGTCGATCCGGTCACCGAGCCCCACATCGCGGAGCACCTCAGAGGCGCGCTCCTCCCGCTTTCGCTTGCGCATGCCGGAGTAGATCAGCGGGAGCTCTACGTTTTGGAGGCAGGTCACCCGCGGCAGCAGGTTGAAGGTCTGAAAGACAAACCCGATTTCCCGGTTGCGGATGACCGCAAGCTCGTCGTCGTCCATATCGCCGACGTCAGAGCCGTTAAGCGTGTACGAGCCATCCGTAGGCGTGTCGAGGCAACCAATGATGTTCATCATCGTGGACTTCCCAGAGCCTGAGGGGCCCATGACGGCCACATACTCGTTGGGAAACACGTCCAGCGTAATTCCATCCATGGCGCGCACTTCCTGCGTGCCCATCAGGTAGACCTTGGTGACATCGCGCAGTTGAATGAGGGCTTGGTTCGCGTCAGGCATAGGAGCAGTTGCAAGAAAAGATAGGAAAACGGGCAGCGTTAGTTGCCTTCAGCAAACGTGCGGCGGTCGTCGCGCACACGCACTTCCCGCTCAGGCGCTAACTCCCGGCTGACCGCGCTGTACGGGCCGGTGACCACCTGCAGGCCCTCCGTTAGGCCCTCGCGGATGTGAATGTGGGTATCATCCGCAATGCCGGTTTCGACCTGGCGCACCTGCGCAATGCCATCCTCCACGATGAACACCATCCGCCGGAGGTCTTCCGCTGAGCCTCGTCCGGACCCATTCGCTTGCTCGGTGCTGTCTGCTGCGTCGTGATCGATCTGATTGAAGTCCCGGACGGTGACGGCCTGAATGGGGACGGAGACTACGTCGGCGACGGTTTGGGTAAAGATGTCCACCGTGCCCGTCATACCAGGACGGAAGTTGGTAGACACGGAGGGGGCGGCAAGAGTGCCTTCGCCGCGTTCCATCTCAACGTCAGCTGCAGCTATGGAACCGCTGCTGTCTTCATTGTGCGGATCCAGCACGCGGATCTTGACCGGAAAGTTCGTCACCTGATCCTGCGTCCCCTGCCCGGTTACGCGCGCAGTATTTGCAATCTCCGTCACGATACCCCGAAAGAATTGCTCGGGATACGCGTCCACTTCAATGGCGGCAGTATCGCCGAGGCTCACGTTGATTACGTCATTCTCGTTGACGTCAATCTCGAGCTCCATCTGGTTCAGGCGCGAAATACGCATCATTTCTGTTCCGGCCTGCATGCCGGTCCCTACCACGCGCTCGCCGAGCTCCACATCAAGTTTGCTCACGGTGCCCGTCATCGGGGCAAAGATGCGGGTTTTTTGCAGGTCTTCCTCGGCCTCAGACAGGCTGGCTTCTGCACTTTGCACAGCAAACTGGGAGGCTTCGAGGCGTGACTCGGCGACCCGGTAAGCGGTCTGTGCGTCTTCCAGGTCACTTTCAGAGATGACTTCCCGCTCGTACAGCTGCTCTTGCCGATTCAGCGCATTCTCCGCCCGTAGCACGTCGGCCCGGCGCTCGGAGAGGGTGGCCCGGTTTTGCGCCACGTTTGCTCGGGCGCGTTCCACCTGCGCCACGTACGTATCGGGCCGGAGGCGCGCCAGCAGGTCACCTTGCTCTACGGTGTCGCCCTCCCGCACGCGCAGTTCAATGATTTCGCCGGAGACGTCAGGGCTGATCTTGACCTGTACCTCAGGCTGCATGGACCCGGAGGCGGTTACCACCTGCGTAATGGTGCGAAGGCTGCTCTCCTCGGTATCGACAGCAAGCGTGTCATCGCCGCCGCCGAGCAGACCAGTGGAGAAGCCAACAATGCCAAGAAGTACCAGAATGGCGAGGATGCCAAACGTCCATTTAAGAATGCGGCGGGTAGTGGACTGCTTCTTCTTAGCCATGAAAGGGGATGGGTAAATGAAAGACAGATTCAGACACTGCAGCGTTGCTTAGTCGAACAGCGGCTGCGAAGGGTTGAGCACGCCCACATAGTAGTCGATGAGCCGCTGCTGAAAGACAAGCTCGTATCGCGCCTGCACACGGTCACTCGCGGCACCTACGAAGTCAGCTTGGGCCTGGGTCAGCTCCACGAGTGTGGCGGAGCCTACATTGTAGCGTTCTTGCGTAGCCTCCAGCGCGCGTTCGGCCGCCCGCTCCTGCACGGCCGTCACATCCAAGCGTTTTTGTGCATTCACGTAGTCGAGGTAGGCCTCCCGCACCTGAATGGCCACATTCTGGCGATTGCCCTCCAGCGTAATGCGGGCATTCTCACGCTGCACCTGGGCTTGCTGTACCCGATTCCGCGTCTGTAGGCGGTCGAAAATCGGGATGGACAGGTTGAATCCAATGGACTCTGTGCGCCGCTGGTCGAATACCTGATCGGTGAACGAAAACCCTTCCAACTGATCGGTAAAGTTACCGCTCGTACTGGCGCTCAAATTTAAGGATGGGAAGTAGCCCGAGCGCGCTTCCCGCACGCCCTGTTCGGCGGCAGCAATCGACTGCTGCTGACTTCGCAGATCGGGACGGCGGTTGAACGACTGTTGCAAAAGATCCTGGAGATTGTACTCTTGAAGGACCAGGTCCTCTTCATCCAGTGACATGATCTCAAACGCGTAGTCCTGGAAGGGATCAAGCTGGAGCGTACGCACGAGTTGCACCTGGTTGATCTGGAACTGGCGCTCCGCCTGCAGCACCTGCAACTCAGCGTTGGCGGCCTGTGCTTCTTGTTGAAAAAGGTCCGATCGCGGCCGTGTCCCCACGCGAACGAACTCTTCCGTTTGCTCCAGCTGCTGCTGCTGCGCTTCCAAGTTTTCCTCCTGAATACTCAGGTTTTCCCGGCTCAAAATCAGATCCAGGTACTGACTGACAACGGAAAAGACGACATCTTGGCGGGTACGCTCCAGGTCCAATTCACTCCCCTGCACGTTGAACTGCGCGCTGCGCAGCCGGGCCATCTTCGCAAATCCATCGAACGCATTGATGGACGTGTTGGCCTGGAGGTTCATGCTAAACGTGCTCTCGTTCACGAACTCCCCCACATTCTGGTCGAAGGTGGTGCCGAAGCGCTGGCCGCCGTTAACGCCAAGATTTAGGTTGGGCAGGAAGTCTCCGCGGCGTTGTGTCAGCTGCGACGTGCTCTGGTCGATAGCATTGCGCGCCTGGCGGATATCCGTGTTGTTTTCGAGGGCCACCTGAACGGCCTCGTTAAAGGTGATGACGCGGGGAGTTGCAGCGCCGGGCTCCTGTGCGGTGGCGACCAGGCTTATTCCGGAAAACAAAAGAAGAGCGGCACAGCACGTTACAAAACGAAGCATGAGCATGGGAGGGTGGTAAAAAGACGACTCGGATATGCAGGGAACGTACATACTGCACCGCTTCGTGTGGAGGACGAACACTACGCGGGCGCAAACCCTGCGCTGGCGTATGGTCCACGGTGGGCTACGAGAGGAGAAATGGCTTGTTACAGTGCCCTCGAAAAAAGCACGGCCTACACCAAAGCCGTGATGGTGAAGCCGTAGGACCACTCCTCGATCGGGGTAGCTTTAGGCCTTCGTAGTGTGGCGGTGCCCTCCGCGAATTGAAAAGGCCCTTCAGATTATCGAGCCATTGGGAGAGGGCACGGTTCCGTGTAGCGACGGAAACAAGAAAAGGCGGAGGGGGAGGGATTCGAACCCCCGGTACCCTCGCGGGCACGCTGGTTTTCAAGACCAGTGCATTCGACCGCTCTGCCACCCCTCCGACAGGGTGTGTGTGCTGAACGACTGGTGTCCCTACACGCTACCCACTTTTTTTCTGTTCCGCAGGGCTGCTTTTACCATCTGGTCAACACGTCATCTTCCATCAGACGCAGAAGGTTGCCGTCGGCTTGCGTAGCAGCTGATTTTGGTGTACACTTATGGTGCTGCAACACACAATCTTCACGCGTAACCGGTATCGTAGAGCATGCTCGCCGGCCGACCTGCGCGCCTTGTCGTAATGAGTACACCCTATGTACACCCCGCGTTGTACCCCACGGCCTTTCCGCCGCCCACCCGCGCAGAATTGCCCCCCGTTGCCTGTGGTCATTGCGCTGGCCGACAACCCGGAACTCTCCTCAGAAGATGAGCGCTCCTCGGAAGATGGTCAGAAGACGGAGCAAGCAGCGGGCAACCCGCGGGTCCTTATCGTCGAGGACAATCCTGAAATCCGGAAGATGATGTCGCTGACGCTGCGGTCCGAATTTGATGTGGGTACCGCCGGTTCGTTCGATCAGGCGATGGAAGCGACCGAGGGGCACACCTACGACGTCCTCCTCGTCGACATCGACCTTGGGGGGGATCGCTCGGGCGTCGACCTGCTACGCCGACTCCGCGCCGAAGGCCACCGGGACATCCCCATGATTGCGTGTACAGCATACGCACTGCCTGGCGATCGTGAGCGATTTTTGCAGCACGGGTTCGATGACTATATCGGTAAGCCTTTTACGCGCAAGCAGCTTATCGCCGTACTCCGGAGAGCACTGTAAGAGTGAGCGGTGCACGGGGGCCGCTCCCAAGCAACCGAAGACGAAACGGTTAAGCGATCGGTAAGATTATGCCTACGGTATACCGGGTACCTATGGCGTTGGAACGTGTAAGAGATTGGAGTAAATGGAAGGGTGGATGGCGCAAGTGGGGGGTACTCGTTACACCCTATCCCATTTTTGCGCCTATATTGGTAAGGGTATAGGAAAGAAATCTTCAGGCCTTGTGATGTGCCCGCCCTGTGGCGCTGTCCTATGACTCTATCCTGTGCCTCCAAAGTCGTTCATCAGTACGTTCACCCACCACGTGTCGTACGGCATGCTACCGTTTACTTCATCTCTCGCCACCGTCTTATCTGATGCCCCTGACCGGCCCGCCGTGGAAACGGTGGTCGCTCACTGCCATGGCGTTGCGCTCTCGTATCTCCGCATGAAGCGCCGCAGTGGAGCGCTGCCGGGGTACCTGCAGGTGCATCCGTTGAAAGATCTGGCCATTGACTGCATTGCTGACCTTTTTGAACGTGACGCCACGGGTCACTTTGTGGTGCTCCGGCGCTATTTCGAGCGCCGCCACTGGTCGCAGCAGTCGGACGAACGCCTGCAGTCGCTGACGCGGCGCCTGGTCTTTAGTCAGGTCAACGCGCATTTGTTTGAGGTGCATCGTCGCCACGATCCAATCCTCGGCAAAATAATCCGCAACGTAAAGCGGGCCGTGCGCAAACATGAGCGCGCGTATTTGGAGCGCCGTGGTAGCGCGCTGTGGTGCTGTGCACCGGCGGCTCAGCCGGAGAGCGGAGAGACACGGCCACAGATGCCTCCGGAAGTGCTGGAGCAGTACCTTCGTGCATCGCTCGGGTCAGGGACGAACCTTCGTGCCGTGACGGAGGCCATGCTGGCGTTGTGGGAGCAGCAAACGCTGTACGAGCGAGCCTACCCGGTAAGTCAGGTGGCGCTGGCCGTGCGGAGCCTCATCGGCCACCGCTACCAGGCAGAGGAAGTGGCGCGTGCGTTCACCCCGCCGGAGGAGCAGCCCACCTTACCCGAGCCGCTGGTGCGCCGAGGGATTGACGAGGCCGTGGAGACCACGCACACCCAACTGCGCCCCACCTACGTGAGCGAGCACGTGGATGCGCAGACCTACGACCGCATGCTGAAGGCGGTACACACCATATTGCGCGGCCAGTACGTCACGCATGCGACCTCGACCTGCTCGCACCACAGCGCGTACTGCGCCTGGGTGCGGCCCGTCTCATACGAGGAGTACCGGACAGAGCATAGGGGCGTCCTGGAGTACATGGTGCGCGTCGCCCGTGAGAAGATGGTGGAGCGGTTGCGGCGGGTGGT
>CAYFRR010000156.1:0-6099 GCA_964345505.1 uncultured Rhodothermales bacterium | reverse complement strand
TGGTCGCGCGGCACAAACACCACGAGCTTTTTGGTGGCCTCGGGCATGCCCTGCATGAACTGCACCTCGGTGAGGCCAAGCGTCTCGGCCAAGGCAAACGAGACGCCGCCCGGTGCGGCATCCAAATTGGTGTGGATGCTGTAGAGCGCGATGCCCGCCTCCGCCAGCTTCAAAGCCAGATTGCTTGCGTAGCTGTCCGTGGTAAGCGCCTTCAGTGGTTGGAAGAGCAGGGGGTGGTGCGTGATGATAAGCTGCGCGCCGGCCGCCTTTGCCTCGTTCAATACGGCAGGCGTCATATCCAGCGCGATGAGTGCCTTCTGCACCGCCTGCTGGCGATCGCCCACCTGCAGGCCGACGTTGTCATACGACTGCGCGGAGCCCGGCGGGGCCCAGGCGTCAAGGGCGGCGATAATGGACTGTACGGTGGCAGGCATAGGACGAATCAGGCTGGGAGATGAGCGTGGTACGATTCAAACGGTGCATGGCCGGTGAATTCAAGCAGGTGGGTATCGGACGGGGCCGTCAGTCGTCCTCGGAGGGCATGACGGGGTCGGCGGCGCGGGCGTTGGCGATGCCCTCGGCCTCGTCCACCTTCATGAGCAGCACCGCGCCGATCACGAAAAAGACGATGATGGTAGCCACGCCCACCCGCTGGCTCCCGGCCAGGCTCGTCACCCAGCCCAGGACGATGGGCCCGGCAAAGGCGGTCAGCTTGCCCGAAAAGGCGAAGAAGCCGAAGAACTCGTTTGCTTTGCCCTGGGGCGTAAACCGGCCCAGCAGGGAGCGGCTGCTGGCCTGGTTGGGGCCCACGAGCAGGCCCAGCAGGATCCCAGCCACCCAGAACCACACCACGTTCGTGGCCAGCGTGGCGAGGGCTACTGCCACCATCAACCCGACCAGCGTGATCATAATCGTGCGCTTGCCCCCGATGCGGTCATCTACAAAACCGAACAGGAACGCGCCCAGGCCGGCCGCCACGTTTAGCACGATCCCAAAGATGAGGATGCCCTGCTGGTCGAAACCAAACGTGCCGGCGGCGTAAATGCCGCCAAAGGCAAAGACCGTCACGATCCCATCGTTGTAGAAAAACCGGGCGACCAGCAAGTAGAACACGTGCTTAAACTGATGAATCTCGCGAAAAGTAGTGCGGAGCTGCGCGTTCGTCGAGCGGATGAGGCCACCGACGTTAGGCAGGACGGTGCGCTTACGCTCCTTCACAAAGAGAAAGAGCGGGATGGCAAAAATGGCGTACCAGGCCGCGGCCATCAGGTTGGTGGCGCGGATGTTGGCGCCGGTGTCGGGGTCGAGCCCAAAGAGGGGGGGCTCAGGAAAGACAAAGATGAAGAGGGCCGCGACGAGGCTCAGCAGGCCGCCCAGGTAGCCCACCGCCCAGCCATACCCGGAGATCCGGCCGATCTTGTCGGGCGGGGCGATTTCGGGGAGGAAGGCGTTGTAAAAGACGTACGATAGCTCAAAGGCCACGTTGGCGATCACGAGGGCCGTGAGCGCAAACAGCACCTGCCCTTCGGTAGGGAAGAAGAGCAGGATGGAGCCCAGGATGCAGGCCACCACCGTGATAAACAAAAACCGCTTGCGGTGCCCGCCGCGGTCGGCCAGCGCGCCCAGGTAGGGGGAGGTGATGGCCACGATGAGTGCTGTAATCGCAATGCCCCACGACCATTGCGTGGTGCCGGTCACTTCATCGGCCGCGATGACCTGCGTAAAAAACGTCGCGTAGACAAACGTCACCACGAGTGTGGTGAACGGCTGATTGGCGAAGTCGAACAGTAGCCAGGCGAGGATGCTGCGCTTTGGGTCCGGATCGGAAACAGGCACGGGCGGAAGGAACGATAGGAGGCAGGGCGGCGCGACGGCAATCTACGCAGCCGCGCCCTCGTTGTACAGGGGCGACGGGCCGGACCAGCTTAGGCTACCATTTCGGCGGGCAGTCCATAAATCGCCGCCAGGTCCAGCCGAAAGGTGCCCTCTTGCTTATCGCCGATGAGAAAGCTCAATCCCCGCACGGAGGCAGGATCGAACGGATCGGCCTCCGGCACAGCCCGTCCGCGAAAGCGCGGCTGGAGGGCGGCGAAGGGCACGTTGATGGACGCCCAGTCGGTGGGCACGTCGAACAGGTAGCGATAGGCGATGCGGCGCGGGCGGGGGGCGTTGTACAGGTTGAAGGCATAGCGCTGCCCATCCCCGCGGACGCGCAGCTGAAGACCAGCGTAGGCGCTCCAGTCGGCCTCCAGCGTGCACTGCACGGAGGCAAACCCACCACCCTGGGCCAGCGAGACGGTCCCCTGAAAGGACGCGTGGCCGGCGCGGGCGTGCAACTGGCTCTGCGACTGCCCACCCATCACCACATCATCGACGGGCGCAAACGGCGCGACGTGCGCTTCATCCGAAAAATCGAGGAGGAGCCTCATGACACAGGTGTAGTCGGCGAGAAGGGCGATAGGCGCCATGCAAGGCGCTGCCTATGTGGTCAGCGAGAGCAGCGCCTGCTGCAGCGTGCCGAGCTCGTCGTCGGTGTTGTAGTAGTGCACGGAGGCGCGCACGAGCGGGGGAAGGGACCGGCGGGTGGCGTCCAGCAGCGTGGAGGAGGGTGGCGACACTGACACCTTGATGCGCTGTGCGCGGAGCGCCTGCTGCACCGCGGCGGCGGGGTGTCCGTTGACGGTAAAGGTCACGATGCCCGACTGCACCGCGCCCGTGTCGCGAACCGTGACGGCAGGCACATCGGCCAGCAGCTCCCGTAGCCGCGCCGCCCGCTCCTGCACCACGTCCCGGATGGCGTCCAGTCCGAGATCCAGCGCGTACCGGATGGCGGCCCGCATGCCCAGCTGCGCGGCGTAGTTTTTCTCCCACGTCTCAAACCGCCGCGCATCGGCGCGCAACGTGTAGGTGTCCGGGCCGGTCCACGTGGCCGCATGGAGGTCGATGATGGGCGGCTCCATCGTTTCGATCAGGGCCTGCCGGACGTACAGGAAGCCCATCCCGCGCGGACCGCGGAGGTACTTGCGGCTCGTGGCGGAGAGCATGTCGCACCCGATGGCGTCTACATCCAGCGGCAGCTGCCCGGCCGACTGGCAGGCATCCAGCAGGAACGGTACGCCAGCCGCACGGGCCAGCCGGCCGACCTCCGCAGCCGGGTTCACCAGGCCGTTGTTTGTCGGCACGTGGGTGAGCGCGATGAGCGCTGTGCGGTCGTCGATGCGGTCTTCGAGGGCCTGGAGGTCAACGCTGCCGGCATCGTTCCGCGGGATGACGTCAATCACCGCGCCGGTCCGGCGGGCCTGCTGCAGAAAGGCCAGGTAGTTGCTGGCATAGGAGGCCTCGGACGTCAGGATGCGATCGCCCTCATCAAACGACAGGCTGTAGAAGGCCATATCCCAGGCCCGTGTCGCGTTTTCCATGATGGCCACCTCGTCGCGATGGCACTGCAGAAGCGCCGCCACCGCGTCGTACGTATCCTCCAGCGTGGCTTCCGCCCCGGCGGCCGCCTCGTACCCGCCGTGGGTGGCTTCCTGCGTGAGATGGTCCCGGCAGGCCTTCAGCACGGGCTCGGGCATCAGGGCCGCCCCGGCATTATTGAAATGAATACCATGGGCACAGCCGGGTGTGTCAGCGCGCAGGGCGTCAATGTCGAGGGTGTCTACAACAGGCATCTGGTCAGGACGATGCGTTCGAAAAAGAATCGATGGCGGAGGTGAGGGCCGAGAGACGGTCCCACTGCGGCATCAGGCCGGCCTTGATGGAGTGCACGTGCAGATAGTCGGCGTTCCGTGCGCGGGTGTGGGCCAGCCGCTCGAACCGCTGTACCGTCTCGCCGGGGAGGTCGGGGATGACCATCAGGGTGGGGACCTGCAGCTTGGCGTAAGCGGTGCGCGCCGCCTCGCTCAAAAACAGGTCGCCGGCTACAAAATACCGTGGGGCGTAATGCGCGCCCTTCACGTTGGCCGTGAGATAGGCATAGTCCACGAGTTCCTCGTCGACATCGGCGGCGTCCTGAAACACCTGCCGCTCGTAGTAAGAGCGAATGGATGCTCGCCGGGCCAGCCGGTAGAAGAACAGCTCGAAGGCGCCCGTGGCGGCCAGGCTGTGGACCAGTGCCTTACGCGTGGGCTTGACGTTGGAGCGCGCGCCGAGGGAGGTGGGCGAGATCAGCACGAGGGAGCGCACCAGGAACGGTGAGGTGAGGGCCACGGTGGCGGCGTATTCGCCCCCGAGGGAGAGCGCGATGACATCGGCTGCGGCGGGCACGCGCTCGCTCAAGAAGCGCCGCAGCTGCCGCTGGAAGAGCGCGGGGCGGTAGACGATATTCGGCCGGTCGGAGAGGCCAAACCCAAGCCAGTCGAGCGCAAACAAGGGCCGGTCGGTGGTCTCGGCGTAGTGCTCGAACAACGGTTTCATCTCGTAGCTGGAGGCCGCCGCGTTGAAGCTGTGCAGAAAGACCAGCGGCGTGCCGGTGCCGGGGCGGTGATAGCACCGGGCGGTGCCTTCCATCAGCGCAAACGGCTCGACGGTCGCCTCGAGGGCTGGCGGCGACAGGGGGCCAACGGGCAGCGTCTGCTGCCGGGCCCACCGTAGGGCTTTGCCGGTAGCCGCTACCCCGGCCACCAGGCCCCCCACGGCGGCGAGGGGTTTCCAGGACGACGAAGCGTCGGGATCGGCAGCATCCGGAGCGTCGGACGAGAAGAGGGGCATCGGCAGGACGACGGGTGAGAAGACAGACACGTACAGTACCACATACACTACACGTGCGATACGCGGCGCCGAAAGAAAGGGTTGCCCGGGTCACCTTCACCCGAGGAAGAAGAAGGCGTATACGAACAACGCGCAGAACGCGGACAAAAAGACCAGCCCGGCGACACTGAGCATCCGCAGGGCGCGACCGGGCCGAGCGTCTGCCGGCATTGCTTCGCTGCATACGAGCCGGTAGTTCATGTACGCCAGCAGGGGAGCCGAGAGAAACGACAGCACCGTCGCCAGATCCACGAGCGCGGTGAGGTTATCCGCGAAAAACGTGATGACGACCAGCGCACCGGCCGGTACCAGAAGCAGCCCTGCGCGGTAGGCGCCGGGGCCGGCGAGCGTTGCGTGGAAGCGTGCGCCGCTGACCTGTGCGAACCGCTGCACGACCCGCGGATAGGCGTCGGTGACGGCCAGCGTGGTGCTGAGCATGGTGGTCAGCGCAATCACACCAATGACCGGACCGCTCCACGCCCCAAGCGTGGCGGTGTACAGCTCGATGAGGCGCGTGGCAAAGGGTACCGCGCCACTCGGGAAGCGCTCGCCGGTGCCGTACATCACCACGGCTCCGAGCAGCAGAAACAGGAGCGCGATGCCAAAGGAAAGAGCGTATCCGAGGTTGAAATCAGTCTGCACATCCTTCAGCAGCGGCGTATGTCCACTCTCGTCGCGCCGCTCCAGGGTCCAGAGCGAGTGCCACACGGCTACGTCCAGCGGGATCGGCATCCAGCCCATCAGCGCAAGCGCAAAGGTGAGGCTGCCGGCGGTAAGGAGGGCGGGGGCCTCGGTGACGACGGGCGCGGTCGGGTCGAAGGCGACAACGGCTACCACCGCCGCCCCCACGGTCGCAACGGCCAGCGTGGCCATGATGACCTTCATGGTACGGTCGAGTAGGCGGTACCGGCCCGCCAGGAGCAGCGTCACGCAGGCCAGGAGCACCGCGAGGCTCCAGATCCGGATGTCGGGCGTCAGGCCAAAGACGTAGCCAGCCAGCCCCGCCGTCACGGCGGTCACGCTGGCCTGAACCGCAAACATGGTCCCGAGCGTAAGGACGCCAAACAGGACCAGCGCCCAGGTGCCCAGCCGCCGATAGCCATCCAGCAGGCTTTCGCCCATGGCGGCGGCATAGCGGGGGCCATACTCCAGAAACGGGTACTTGAAGAGGCAGGCGGCGGCCACCAGCCAGACCATCACATAGCCGTATTCCGCGCCGGCCCGCGTGGCCTGCACCAGGTGCGATACGCCAATCGCTGCACCCGCCATGATAAGGCCCGGGCCGATCGTGTCGCGCAGGGTCTGAGCGGGGCGGGGGAGGGTCGGCATTGATGGGGCGCGGAGGAAATC
>CAYFRR010000155.1:0-6172 GCA_964345505.1 uncultured Rhodothermales bacterium | reverse complement strand
GTTAGCGAGACACTGCTACGCAGCCTCACCGACTGATGTCGTACTCCCGCGGCGGCTCCTCACCCAGCAGGTGCTCCACGAAGTAGTCCCACGTGCGGCGCAGGTTGTAGGGCTCGCTGGCGTAGCCGTGGGTGCGGTTGGGGAAGACGAGCAGGTCGAAGTCCTTGTTGTGCTCGATGAGTGCATTGACGACAAGCAGCGACATGTTGGGGTGCACGTTATCGTCCAGGGTGCCGTAGGAGATCAGCAGGTGCCCCTCCAGGTTTTCCACTGCCAGCTGGTTCGCCTGATTCTCGAAGGTGTCGGTGCCGTCCACCTCTTCCAGCAGGCCTTGGTACTTCTCGCCCCAGTAGTAGGTGTAGCCGCGGTTGTCGTGGTTGCCCGCACCGGAGACGCCCACCGTGAAGAAGTCAGGCTCCTCAAAGAGCGCGGTGGCCGTAGCATAGCCGCCCCCGGAGTGGCCGTAGATACCCACGCGGTCGGCGTCGATCCAGTCGTGGCGCTCGGCCAACTGCTCCACGCCCGCCCGCTGGTCGGGGATGCCGTTGTCGTTCATGTCACCGTGCCAGAAGGTGTGGAAGGCCTTCGACCGGAACGGCGTGCCGAGGGCATCCAGTTGCACCACGATGAAGCCCAGCTCGGCCAGCGCCTGCGCCTGCCCTCGCCCGCTGAGGCCGAAGCTCCGGGAGCCGACGCTGCCCGTCTGAGGTCCGGGGTAGATGGACACCACCACCGGGTACTGCTGGCGCTCGTCGAAGTCGGAGGGCTTGTACATGACGCCGTAGAGGTCCGTCTCGCCGTCTCGGGCCTTTACCGTGAAGGGCTCCGGCGCCGTCCAGCCGGTGGCATAGAGGGCGTCCGTTTCCGCAGTTTCGAGCGCCAGCACCACGTCGCCGGTGCGGGCATCGCGCACCACGGTGACGGGCGCGTCCTGGAAGGTGGAGCGGGCATCCACGACGTAGCGGCCCGAGGGGGCCAGCTGCAGGTTATGATCACCTTCCTCCGGCGTCAGATGCTGCAGGTTGGTGCCGTCAAAATCAACCCGATAGAAGTGGCGCTGGTACGGATCGTGCCCCGCCTCTTTGCCCACCGCTGAGAACCAAAGCGTGCGCGCCTCCTCATCCACATGCAGCACATCCAGCACATTCCAGTCGCCCTGGGTGATGCGGTTGAGGCGCTCGCCGGTCTCCAGGTCGTGCAGGTAGAGGTGGCCCCAGCCATCGGCGCGCGTAAACCAGATGAAGGCGTTACTATCGTGCAGCACGCGCCAGTTGGGCACGCCGCGGGAGGCGAGGTTCGACTCGAAGAAGGGCTCGTCGGTCTCCTCGTAGACGTCGCGCACGGCCCCGGTGGTGGGATCTGCGAGGCGAAGGGTGACGGTGCTGTAGTCGCGGGAGGTGGAGACATACGCCAGCGCCTCCTCGTCGGCGCTCCATTCGACGTCAGCCAGATCCTGCCCGCGCGTCAGCCCGCAGCAGTTGGAGGTGCGCTGATGATCGGCGGGCGCATCGAGGCGGATGACCTCCTGCGCCTCCACGTCGATGACGACGCGCTCCAGCAGAGGCACCTCATCGTCGGCATCGCCAGGGACCGCGTAGGGCCAGGCGTCCAGCTCAGGCCGGCCAATGGTGGTGCGCAGCAGGTACATGTGCGGGGTGTTGCGCTCGTCCTGCTGAAAGGTCTTGATGTAGCGACCATCGGGCGACCATTTCAAAATGGGCGTATCGCCGCGATTCCAGCCCTGCGAGTTGATGGCGTAGGCGTAGTGCTCCTCGCCATCGGTGGTGAGCTGGGTGTCTTCGCCCGTTTCGAGGTCGCGCACCCACAGGTTGTGGTCCTGCGTGTAGGCCGCATAACGGCCGTCCGGCGAGGGGATACTGTTGTTCACCTGCTCGTCGGGCGTGCGCTCGGTTTCCTCGCAGGTGTACTCCGACAGGTCACACTGCCAGATCGCGCCGTTCACCGCGAATTCGATGCTGCTGCGACCGTCGACGTAGCTAAAGGAGCGGAACGGGAGATCGAAGGCCGAGACGTCGCGCTCCAACGCTTCGTCCAGCGTTGCCGCCAGGCGCTCATGGTCGAAGGCGGGCTTGCGGACGCCGTTGGCCGGGTCGGCAAACATGAACTCGGTACCGTCGGCCACCGTGGCGCGGTACCAGAACTGGCCCTCGTCCATCCACTGGGGGGTGACCCTGGCACGGTACAGCGTGCCGGACAGATTCCAGCTGAGCTGGGCCTCGGCACGCTCGTAGCGGTCGCGCATCGTGGTATCTTGCGCCTGCACAGGCGGGGCCGAAACGAACAGGGCTGCAAGGAGCAGCACCGTCACAACAAAAGTGAGGGATGACGTACGACGGGCACGCATAGAGACACACAGGGTCGGTTCATGGAACGAGCGCTTCCACGATACAAAATTCCTGAAGGTTTTCCCACCGCTTTCGTCCCGCGGCTGTAGCAGTCCAGCCGTAGCTCAGGCCGAGGGGTCTGTGACGTGCCCGATGAACAGGATAGTGCCCGAGTGTCGCTCGCGGATGGTCAGGAAGAAGGGACGATCCACCCGAACCACCGGGGGCATACTCACGGGCTGCAACCCCACCGTGGTAACCGCTGCAGCCTCGGTACCCTGCTCATCCACGCGCAGAAACGTTTGGTGGTCTACCTTGCTGATATGGAGACTGCCTACGTCCGGATTGATGCCGCTGAAATCAGCCCGGTGGCCATCAAGCGCGCTGTCCAAGCCGAGGTCATCAAGCACGTCAAGCAGGCTCTTCTCGTAGGTGAGCTCGAAGCGCGGCATCTCCACAAAAAGCCGCTGCGGCGTGAGGCCGTCCGTCCAGGTGTGCCAGGTGGCAGCGTTGAGGCCGGCCATCACCGACTCCAGCGACTCCTCCTCGCGGGGGAGCACAATCGTCATGCTGAACAGGCTATCGCCGTAGGGCAGGTCGATCATCTGCAGCTGCTCGTTCTCGTAGACGGCAAACCGCCGCGCCTCCGCCTGGCGCATCATATCTACCTGCACCGTCGATCCATCAGCCCGAGTGAAGTCGGCCAGCTCCGTTTGATCAGCGTCGAACTGATGCCGCCAATCCCCCTGAAAGTAGAGGGCATTCATCAGGTACATCATCATATCGGGGGCGATCGGCGCTTTCACAATCTCTGAGATACGACCGTTGGTCTGCTCGTCCGCCCAGCGGTTCATCCGGTCGACAGCCGCCTCGCTCTTAAAATCGAGTCCTTCTACCGTGGCATCAAAATGGTCCCGGTTGGTCTCCAGAAAGTCCGCTTCCACGTCGAAGGTATCGCGGTGCCAGATGGCGTTGGCGATGTTGAACGTGACGCGCGGATCGAGATCAACGAGGAGGTCGATGAGGTCCCGGTAGCCGGCGTTGATTTCCGCCCGGGAGAGGCCGTCGACGTGCAGGGTGGCGGCCATGTCGTCGAAGGTTTCCCCTTCGGCGCCGTTGAGCGTCATGCCCAGCGCCATCGACACACTGAGCGG
Organism: uncultured Rhodothermales bacterium; assembly: GCA_964345505.1. Taxonomy (GTDB): domain Bacteria; phylum Bacteroidota; class Rhodothermia; order Rhodothermales; family Salinibacteraceae; genus Tc-Br11-B2g6-7. The sequence goes on along the minus strand of CAYFRR010000155.1, from coordinate 2,673 downwards.
CGAGACGAACAGGTTATCGTCGGGCGCGGCGTCGCGGAGCGCGCTGTAGAGCGACAGGCCAAAGGTGCGGTCGGCCTCAACGACGGCCACCTCCTGCGGCGAGAGCTCGCGCGGAGGCTCCCGTTCGTCAATTCCGACGGGGTCCTCACACGCGACAAGGACAAGCAGCAAAGCGACGAGGGGTAGGCGGAGCCAGCGGTACGGCATAGCGAGGGGGCAACGGCGGAAAGATCGCGCGGTATGGGAATAATCATACACGCCGCCCTCCGAAGGCCCTCACCGATAGCCACGCGCCCTCGCCAGGGGTTAGTCGCCGTTCTGGGCGACGGACGACACGTGCGAGCCGAACGAGCTGACGACCTCCACCAGGTCATTGGGGTCGTCCAGGACGAGGTGGGCGCCGCGGTCGCGCAGGAGCTGCACATGCTTCTGCTGATTCACATACGGCGGCACCATGCCCACCGCCCACATGCCGGCGCTGCGGGCGGCTTCCATGTCGTCCACCGTGTCGCCAATGTAAAGCGTTTGCTCCGGCGCCAGCGTCACGCCGGCGGCGTCCAGGATGGTGAGGGCGTGCTGTAGCGGGAAGGGGTCGGGCTTGCCGCGGCCCTCCTGCTTCTCACGCGGGACCAGCAGCGGGAAGTACTTCTTCCAGCCGAAGCGGTCGAGCGTCCACTTGGCCTCCGCTTCTGGGCGGCCCGTGACGATGCCCATGATGCGGCTCCGCTTCCGGAGCTCAGCCAGGGACTCGGTTTCGATGAGCGCCGGCTCCTCGGCGATGAAGCCGTCCCAGTTCTCGCCGCGGTAGCGTTTCTGAAACTCCTGCACCACCCGATGAAACGGCACTTCCATGCCGCTGTCGGTGATAACGGCATGCGTCAGCTTCCAGTCGTCGTTAAAGCCACCGACGTTCTTGTAGCGCTGCACGAGGCTGGCCGGGACCTTGCGGCCGGTGAAATGGAAGATGGTCTCCTCGATAGCCCGCCGGTAGGACCGCGATACATCGACGAGCACGCCGTCCATGTCAAACAGCACGGCCTGGATGGTAACGTTCGCAAGCATACTCGCTGGCTGCATTGAGCGATAAGGGTACGAAAGGCGCGAGCGCGCCGGATACAGCACGCCAGTCACAGCGCATTGCCTACCCACGTCCGCGTCATGCGGTCCATGGGAGTAAGAAACCCTCAACGCCCCAGGCGTTGCCTTGTGCCGTACGGCTCTGCCTTCTGTGGGGGGTGCGCCACCGTAGCATCCGGCACATGGGGCGGCCGGGCGCTCCTGCGTTGTGTTTGATGGGGGGAGAGGCTATGTTGGCATTAGGGTTTTCGCTCTTCCTTCCCCCGCTCCATCCTCCCACCCATTGCCTTTCGCCATGCCTCGTCTTTCTGTGCGCGTCCTACCCGTTCTGCTGGGGCTCCTGCTGCTCCCCAGCGCCCTCACGGCGCAGTCACTCACCGGCTTTACGGCCGAGCGTGCTGCAGACCAGCAGGCCTGCGAAGCGCAGCTGCTGGAGCTGCCCACGGCCGAGGCGTTCCGGGACCATTTGGAGCGCCTCACCCGTGATCCGCACCCGGCGGGCAGTGCAGCAAACGAGGCGGTGGCGGACTACCTGGCCGAGACCATGGCCGCTGCTGGCCTGTCCGTCGAGCGCTATCCATACGACCTCTACATGCCCTCGCCATCGTCGGCGTATACCGCGGATGTCGCGCTGGTCACACCCGTCCGGCAGCCCCTCAACCGGCAGGAGTACATGCTGGCCGACGATCGCTTCTCCGACCATCCCGACCTGGCCCCCGGCTGGAACGCCTACTCCGGCTCCGGGGAGGTCATCGCCGAGGTCGTCTACGCCAACTACGGGCGGAAAGAGGACTTTGAGCAGCTGGAGGCCCTGGGGGTCGACCTCACGGATAAGATCGTGGTGGCGCGGTATGGCGGTAACTTCCGCGGCTACAAGGCCAAGTACGCGGAGGCGTACGGGGCTGCAGGGCTGATCATGTACACCGACCCGGCCGATGGCGGCTACGCCAGCGGACTGCCCTACCCGGAGGGCCGGTACGTAAACGAAAGCGGCATCCAGCGCGGCTCCATCCTTACGCCGCTGGCCGGCGACCCGTTGACGCCGGACGGCCCGGCGCTGCCGCTGGACCACCCGGATACCCCGGAGCGCCTCGACCCGGAGGACGTCGCCCTCCCGAGCATTCCGGTGACGCCGCTTCCGTACGGCTCGGCGGTGGAAATCCTGGAGCGGATGCAAGGCGCGGCTGTCCCCAACGGCTGGCAGGGCGCGCTGCCCTTCACCTACCGCCTTACGGGCGGAGCCGACCTGACCGTGCGCCTTCGCGTGGAGCAACCGCTGGACTTTGTGCGGGCCACCAACATCATCGGCACCATCGAGGGCACGACCGCGCCGGACGAGTGGATCATCCTCGGCTCCCACTTCGACGCGTGGGCGTTTGGCGCCACGGACCCCAACAGCGGTACGGCTATGCTGCTCGTCCTGGCCGACGCCCTGGCCACGCTGGCCGCCAACGGCTGCGCCCCGCGCCGCAGTATCATGATTGCCCACTGGGACGCCGAGGAGTACGGCATCCTGGGCTCTACCGAATGGGTGCGCCAGCTGGAGGATACGCTTGATGCCCAGGCCGTGACCTACATCAACGCCGACGGAGCCGC
>CAYFRR010000154.1:4023-6175 GCA_964345505.1 uncultured Rhodothermales bacterium | reverse complement strand
CCGCCATGGGCCGTTACAAAAGTTTGGGCCGCCTCATGAAACGCCGCTGCGTCGGTTACGTCAAGGAGAGATGGTGTGCCTTTTACTCTCAGGACGTACACCTGTAGAACGGCCTGTTGCAACCGGTGCTATTGCACATCCGCCAGCCCCGCCTGCGATCCGTCGCGAGCCAGCCGCTCGGCGAGGGCCAGGCCAGAGGCGGCGCCCATAATGAACGCACGGTATTGGGGGTAGTGGATGGTGAGCGTAAGCATGGGGGTGGGCTTTGAGGTAGACGGAAGACAAAGGACGACCAATATCAATAAACGGATACGCAGAGTCCATGGCCGCGACTGACCTTCAACAGAACACACCGAGCACGCGGCAGACGCCCCTGCTCATCTACGGGGCCTACGGCTACACGGGGCAACTCATCGTGGAAGAGTGTCTGGCGCGCGGCTGGCGTCCGGTGCTGGGCGGGCGAGATGCGAGCAAGCTGGCGGCGGTAGCTGAGCCGCACAACCTGCCGCACGTGGCCTTCGCTCTTGGCGATCGGGCCGCGCTCGACGCCACGCTCCAGCACGTCACAGCCGTGCTCCATTGCGCGGGGCCGTTCATTCATACGGCGCAGCGCATGCTGGAAGGGTGCTTGCGCACCGGTACGCACTATCTCGATATCACGGGTGAAATTCAGGTGTTCGAGGCGTTGGCTGGGCAGTCGGATCTGGCCGAGGAGGCCGGCATCATGGTCTTGCCCGGCGTGGGCTTTGATGTGGTGCCCACGGATTGTATGGCGCGATGGCTAAAACAGCAGCAGCCCCGCGCTACGCAGCTGGAGCTGGCCTTCGAGGGCTTCGGGGGGGTATCGCAAGGGACGGCCCACACCGCCGTGGAGCAGGCCGGCGAGGGCGGCGCGGTGCGGCGTGATGGGTATATCCAGCGCGTGCCGCCGGCCCACCAGACGCGGCAGGTTGACTTCGGCGATGGGCCGGTCACGGTGGCGTCTATTCCGTGGGGCGATGTGGCCACCGCCTACTACAGCACTGGCATTCCCAACATCACCACGTATGCGCGGTTGCCGCAGCAAACGATCCGTGCCATGAAGGGGCTCCGGCTGGCCGCGCCTCTTGTCCGCCAACGCGCGGTGAAGCGCCTGCTGCACTGGTGGGTGGATCGTCAGCCCACCGGACCTGATGAAGACACGCGCACCGGCGGCCGCACGCGGGTCTGGGGCTGTGCGACGGCAGACGACGGCACGTTTGCCGAAGGCCTGCTCTACGGGCCAGAGGGCTATGCCTTCACGGCAGCTGCCGCCACGGAAGCGGTGGGTCGCACGCTCGATGGGGCGGCTTCGCCGGGCTTCCAGACGCCCGCTACGGCCTTTGGCGCCGACCTTGTGCTGTCGATTCCCGGTGTGGAGCGGTTCCTTGTCTCCGCTCCGCCGAAGCCCGCCTACCAGTCCTGAAGCATCGTTCATTTGTCCTCTTCGTGCGCTCACTGCCATGGCCGCTGATTCTTATTTCTGGGTTGACTTGCAGTATCAACAGACCCCGCGTCTGATCGCTACCGCCGTGCTTCCCACGGCCGAGGGGCTGCTGCTCGTTGACCCGGGTCCCACGACGGCCATAGATGGACTGCTTGACGGCTTATCAGCCCACGGCTATGCATTGGAAGACGTCCATGCCGTGCTGCTCACGCACATTCACCTGGACCACGCCGGCGCGACTGGGACGCTGGTGAGACAGCATCCTGAGCTTCAGGTGGTTGTTCAACGGATCGGCGCGCCGCACGTGCACGACCCATCGCGCCTGTTGAGGAGCGCCCGCCGCATCTATGGGGACGACATGGACCGCCTCTGGGGCGCTGTCGAAGGCGTGCCGGAGGATAACCTGAACGTGGTGCGTGGTGGGGAGACGCTCACCCTCGCCGACCGGGTGCTGGACGTGGCCTACACCCCCGGGCATGCCGTGCACCACGTCAGTTACTTTGACCGGTTGAGCCGGACGGCCTTTGTCGGCGATGTAGCTGGCATGCGCATTCCGGAGGCCGACTACATCATGCCCGTCACCCCACCGCCCGACGTGGACGTGCCCCGATGGATGGGCAGCATCGCCACGGTGGAAGGGTGGCAGCCGGAGGCCCTGTTCCTTACGCATTGCGGTCCTTCTCCAGA
>CAYFRR010000154.1:0-3923 GCA_964345505.1 uncultured Rhodothermales bacterium | reverse complement strand
CCGCGATCTTCGCAGGGCGCGGCCCTGTCCATCCTCCCTGCGATCTCCTATATTGCGCTTACGCCTCACGCGCGCTTTCCTTTCTTTACCTCTGCCCATGCGCCTCACGCCCTCCCCGCTGGTGCCGCCCGTTGTGCGCCAACAATTTTTCGACGTGCAGGGCCATCGCCTTGCGGCCCTCTGCGCCAACGAGTCCTCGCTGGATGCGCCGATCGTGCTCCTGCACGGCATTACGCAGGCCCACACGTTCTGGACGCCCGCCTTGCCGCCGTCCATCCGGCGGCAGCGCCGATGGTATGCGGTCACCCTTCCCGGGCACTTCCCGGCCGTCATGCCCGCCTCGCCCAGCGGCCCCCTGACCGCACAGCGCCTGGCCGACCTGCTGGCGGGTACGCTCGAGCAGTTGGTAGGAGAGGAGCCTGTCATCCTGATGGGGTATTCCACCGGTGGCTTTGCTGCGCTGAACCTGGCGGCGCATTACCCCGAGCGCGTGCGTGCGGTGGCCAGCATCTGCGGCTTTGCCCGGGGCACGTGGCAGGGCATGCTGGGCCTCATGCAGCTGTTGGCGCGGCTGGGGCCTCCCGGGCAGTTCTTGTTTCGCAAGCTGATCCAACTTAGCACATTCAGCCGGCCCCTCTTTGGGATGCTGCTGGCCACGTATGCCGAAGAACCTGTGCGGGCCCGCGTCTCGCCCATCATGCGCGAGATCGTGCAAGCCGTCTACCCCTACGTGCTGCGCCACGACCTCTTCGCGCTGCAGCGGCTCTTTGCCGATCTGCGGGCGATGGACATCCGGCCGATGCTCTCGAAGCTCGACCGCCCCACGTTGCTCCTGGGCGGCGCCGAGGACCCCGTCATCCGCCCGTCCGACCAGCTGGAGATGAACCGCCTGCTGCCCGATGCCGAGCTCCATCTCCTTGAAAATGTGGGACATCTCCCGTTCGTCGAGCGTACGCCGGTGTACTACCGCATCCTGAACGACTGGCTGCAGCGCAGCGAAGCTCGCAACGTCCTTGCCTGACCCGCTGCGGCCTCATCTCTCATTAACTCACGGCCATCGCATGCCTACTTCAGCACCCGCCCGGGTATGTATCATCGGCGCCGGCTGCTCCGGCATTGCCGCTGCCAAGGTCCTCCATGCCCGGGACCTGCCGTTCGACTGCTTCGAGATGGGCTCAGGCATTGGGGGCAACTGGCGCTTTCGGAACGATAACGGCCTGTCGGCTGCCTATGAATCGCTCCACATTAACACCTCCAAGGACCGTATGGCCTACTCGGACTTTCCGATGCCGGGCCACTATCCAGATTATCCGCACCACACGCAGGTGCTCGACTACTTTGAGGCGTACGTCGACCACTTCGGGTTTCGCGATACCATCACCCTGCGTACCGAAGTGACCCACGTGGCCGCGGCCGCCGAGGGGACGTACGATGTCTCCACCCGAAACCGCGATACGGGAGAGACGCAGACGCAGCGGTATGCTGCCGTGCTGGTGGCCAACGGGCACCACTGGGACCCCAACTGGCCGCACTTTCCAGGCACGTTCGCTGGCGAGGAGATGCACTCGCACGACTACCTCACCGCCGACCAGCTGCGCGACCGCCGGGTGCTGGTAGTGGGCGTAGGCAACTCGGGGCTCGACATTGCCTGCCAGGCCGCCCGTCACGCGGAGCGAGCGGTGCTCTCTACCCGGCGCGGGGCGCACATCATGCCCAAGTACCTGCTCGGCCGCCCGTCGGATCATTGGCTGAGCCCCCTGGTCAGCAGCCTCCCGCTGCCCCTGCAGCGCGCGGGGATGCGCGTCCTCCTCTGGCTTACGCGCGGCGATCAGGAGGCCTACGGCTTCCCCCGGCCGCCCCATCCGCTGGGCACCGAACACCCGTCCATCTCCAGCGACGTCCTCAACCTGGTTGGGCACGGTCGCCTGATAGTCCGTCCCAACATTCAGCGTCTTGAGGAAGACACGGTGCGGTTTGTGGACGGCACGCGGGAGGCGTTCGATCTCATCGTCTACGCCACGGGGTATAAGATCAGCTTCCCGTTTTTCTCTGATGATTTTCTGTCGGTCGATGGCAACCAGGTCCGCTTCTATCGCCATGTGGTACCACCACGGCGGCACAACCTGTACTTCATCGGTCTGATTCAGCCGCTGGGGGCCGTGATGCCCCTATCAGAGCGACAGGCGGCGTGGGTAGCCGACCTCCTCGACGGCACGGCGGGGCTCCCTTCGATTGCGGCGATGGAGCAGGCTATTGCCAAGACGCATGCGGTTATGCAGAAGCGCTACACGCGCTCGAAGCGGCATACCATTCAGGTGGATTTCCATCCGTACATGGCGCAGCTCGCGCAGGAGCGCACCGCCGGGCGCCACCGGCCGACGGTACAGCAGCTTCCCGCCACCGTCCCGATGCCCGCCCACGCATGAGTGTTATTGCCGGACAGTCGGTGGTGATCACGGGGGCCGCTCGCGGCATCGGGCGTGCCCTGGCCGCAGCGATGGCCGACGCCGGTGCCGACGTGATCGGTATCGATCTGACCGCCGCAGCGATGGCCGACACTGCGGCTGAGGTTCAGGAAGCCGGGCGGGTATTTCGCGGTTACGCCTGTGACGTGAGCGACGGCCCTGCGGTACAGGCCCTCGCGGCTCGCCTCCGGGCAGACGGCAGAGCGGTCGATGTGCTGATTGCCAACGCGGGTGTGCTCTCCAGTGGTCAGTTCGTCGAAGCTCCAATGGCGCACTGGCAGCGCCTCATCGAGGTGAATCTGCTGGGTACGATGCACTGTTGCCATGCCCTGCTGCCGCTACTCGCGGCGAGTGGCGGCGGGCGGATCCTTGCGATGGCCAGCGTGGCAGGCAAGGTAGGCACGCCGGGGATGGCGGCCTACGCTGCGTCTAAGCACGGCGTGGTTGGATTTTGCGAGGCGCTGCGGTCCGAGTTGCAACTCACCCAAACGCCCGTCGGGGTGCAGTGGGTATGCCCGGCGATGGTGCGCACGCAGATGACCCATGGCGTCGATCGCTCCGCCCTGGTGCCGCTCGTCACACCGGAAACCGTCGCCGAGGCGGTACTCAGCGCCCTGCGGACCGGCCGCGCTGAGACCTTCGTTCCGCGATGGACGACGCTGCTGTTTCGCATCCTGCCGGGGCTTTTTCCCAACCTTACGCGCCGCCTGAGCCGCAGCGACCGTACCACCCAGGGCTGGATCGATGCCCGCAAGCGCTATCCTGCACATCCCTGACGCCAGCCCCTGCAGGCGGCACGCCTCCGGCTCATCCTTTTGCTTCCTAAAGCGTTTAGGTTTTCTCTTCTCTTCATTATAACCCCCGCTTCTCCATGACGACCGAAGGCAACTGGCGCTCCCCGCTCGCCCGCGCCCTGTATCAGAGCAATCGTGCGCCCGCCCGCCATCTGCAATGGGCCACCGTCACACCGGAAGGCCACCCTGCCAATCGCACCGTGGTGTTTCGGGAGTTTCGGGAGCATCCGGACGGCGACCAGCTCTGCGTGCATTCCGACCGGCGCGCCCGAAAGATCGATGACCTGCAGGCCCATCCGCACGCCGAGGTGTGCTGGTGGCTGGACGAGACGCGCGATCAGTTTCGCATCGCCGGTTCCGTGCATCTCATTACGGCACAGGCTACAGGTGACGATGCGGCCTATCGGCAGGAGCAGTGGAAGGAACTCGACGACCACGAGAAGGCGCTGTACATTTCGCCGGATCCTGGCGCGCCCCGGGCCGACGAGGACGCCTTCGACGAGGCCTTCTCGACGCCGCCACCCGAGGATCCGCCCGAGACCTTCGTTGTCCTCCTGCTTTCGCCCACCCGCGTCGACCACCTCTCACTCAGCGGCCATCCCCACCGCCGCACCCGCTACGTCGACACGGGCGAGGGCTGGACGGAGGAGGAGGTCAATCCGTA
>CAYFRR010000153.1:0-6176 GCA_964345505.1 uncultured Rhodothermales bacterium | reverse complement strand
CCGTCCTCCTGAGCGCAGCATCGCCTCGCGATGCGAAGACGAAGGAAGACGAAAGAAGACAGAGTAGGGCAGGCTGCACGTTGTATTAAGGCGATCGTATTGAGGCGATCCATTGCTTCCAAGCCGCATGAGTACGCGAAACGACACCATTACCGCTATCGCCACCGCCCGGGGGGAGGCCGCGCTGGCTATCTTGCGGGTGTCCGGGCCAGAGGCCATCCCTGTGGTCGAGCGGTGCTTTCGTGGCGCTGATCTGTCGGCGGTGGCCTCCCACACCGCGCACGTGGGCTTCCTGACGTCGGGTGAGGGAGACGACATCGATCAGGTCGTGGTCACCGTTTTTCGTGCGCCGAAATCCGCCACCGGCGAGGACGTGGTCGAGATCTCCTGCCATGGCGGCGACCTCGCGCCGCAGCTCATTCAACAGAGCCTGCTTGACCACGGCGCCCGCCTGGCGGAGCCTGGCGAGTTTACCCAGCGCGCTTTCCTGAATGGCAAACTGGACCTGGCGCAGGCCGAGGCGGTGGCCGATCTTATCCATGCGTCGTCTACCAAAGCCCACCGCGTATCCCTGTCCCACCTGCAGGGCCGCTACTCCGAACAGCTGGACGCGCTGCGGGAGGAGCTCCTGGAGCTCGCGGCGTTCGTAGAGCTGGAGCTGGACTTCTCAGAGGAAGACGTAGCCTTCGCTGACCGCGAACGGCTGGAGGCGCTGCTGCATACCTCCAACACGCTCCTCAGCGAGCTGCTGGCCTCGTACCGCACCGGGGAGCTGATCCGCGACGGGGTGCGGGTCGTCATCGGCGGCCGGCCCAACGCGGGGAAGTCGACGCTGCTAAATGCGCTCGTGGGCCGTGACCGGGCCATCGTGAGTCCCACCCCCGGCACCACACGTGATGCGATTGAGGCCGAGGTGGAGATCGAGGGGCTGCGCTACCGCTTTGTAGACACCGCAGGCCTGCGCGAGACCTCCGATGCCATCGAGGCAGAAGGCGTGCGTCGCGCCGAGGCGTCCATTGCGCGCAGCGACGTGCTGCTGTACGTGTACGACGTCACCGAAGGCCTCGACGACGCCGAACAAACCTTTTTGCAGCGCCTGCAGATGGACCATCCGACGCTTCCGGTGGTGCAGGTGGCCAACAAGGCGGATCTTGTAGAAGAACGCCCGGCGAGCCAACCTAACGGGTGCCCCATCGTGGTCATCTCCGCCGCAGAGGGCCAGCGCAACGCCGATGCGGTCGCGCCCGTGGTGTCGGCCCTGCAGGAGGCCGTGGCGGAGGGTCTCGAAGACACCGACGCCTCTCATGTGGTGATGAATCAGCGCCACCGTCAGCACCTCGCCTCAGCGCTGGAGGCCGTACAGCGCGCGCAGCAGGCCCTGGCCCAGGGAGCCGCCGGCGATATGCTTGCGCTGGACCTCCGCAGCGCCCTGCACGAGCTCGGCGCGATAACGGGTGAGATCACCAATGAAGACGTCCTCGACCAGATCTTCTCCCGGTTCTGCATCGGGAAATGACATCGGCCCCCGCGCCAGCGGCAGGACCGAGGCCTTGCGCTCAGCGTATATGCGACGTGTTTTGGTACCATAACCAGAGGTTGCCGATGGCTTCACCAACTGCCACCGGGGGTCCCGTATCGTGGAAGGAGCTCTGCGCCGATCCCGCGCTCCAGGACCTGCCCTACAAGATCGAGACCAACGTTCGGGGACAACTCGTGATGAGTCCGACCCACCAGTACCATGGAAGATTGGCTCATCTGATCGCGCGACTTCTTGAGGATAAGCTACCCGGTGGTGTTTCGTACACCGAGTCCGCCATCCGCACATCACAGGGTGTAAAGGTGGCCGATGCCGTCTGGTGCACCGCCGAGCGCTGGGAGCAGATCAAAGACGCGTACGATGCGCCGGTCGCTCCGGAGATCTGTGTGGAGGTGCTTTCCCCCACCAACACGGAGGACGAGATGGCCGAAAAGCGCGTGCTGTATTTCGAGGCAGGGGCGGAGGAGGTGTGGCTGTGTGATGCGGAGGGCCGTATTCGCTTCTTCGATCCGGACGGACGCCGCGAATCATCCCGGCGCGTGCCTTCGTTCCCCATGTCTATTGAGCGGGACTAACCGCCAGGCACGTATTATTGAAAGGTTTGAGAGCATATTATGCAGGGGAATGACTACTTTTCGTACGATGTGATTGTCGTAGGGGGCGGCCATGCCGGCTCCGAGGCGGCAGCAGCAGCGGCCCGCATGGGCGCTCGCACACTGCTTATCACTATGAAGCTGGACGCCATCGGGCAGATGTCGTGCAACCCCGCCATCGGCGGTATCGGGAAGGGCCATATCGCCCGCGAGGTCGATGCGCTGGGGGGGCTCATGGGGCAAGTCACCGACCAGGCCGGCATTCAGTTTCGGATGCTCAACAAGCGCAAGGGCCCCGCCGTGTGGGGACCGCGGGCACAGTGCGATCGCATGGCCTATGCAACGGGGGTGCGCGAAGCCCTGGAGGGCATCGACAACCTCTTCATGCGAGCGGACATGGTGATGGACCTCGTGGTGGAAGAGGGCACCGTCCGAGGGGTTGTCACGCAGCTTGGCAAGACGTTTCGTGCGCCCACGGTGGTGCTCACCAGCGGTACGTTTATGAATGGGCTGATCCACGTGGGGGAGCATCACTTCGGCGGCGGCCGCATGGGCGAGCGCGAGTCGCGCGGCCTCCCCGGCACCCTGCACCGCCTCGGGTTTGAGTCCGGCCGCCTCAAAACAGGCACCCCGCCCCGCGTAGATGGCCGCACGATTGATTACAGCGTGATGGAGGAGCAGCCCGGTGACGATGAGCCGACGCCTTTCTCCTTCATGACCGACCACCTGCCGGCCGACGGCCAGCTCTCCTGCTGGCTTACCTACACCGCGCCCGACGTGCACGAGGCGCTCCGCGAAGGCTTCGACCGCAGCCCCATGTTTACCGGGCGCATCAAAGCCAAGGGCCCGCGCTACTGCCCGTCGATCGAGGACAAAATCGACCGCTTTGCACAGAAAGACCAGCATCAGATCTTTGTCGAGCCGGAAGGCCGTCGGACGCATGAGGTGTACGTCAACGGCTTCTCGACGAGCTTGCCGGAGGAGGTCCAGTTTAAGGCCCTCCGCAAGGTACGCGGCATGGAGAACGCTCACATGTTGCGGCCGGGCTATGCCATTGAGTATGATTTCTTCCCGCCCTACCAGATCCGCTACAGTCTGGAGACCAAGTACGTGGAGGGCCTCTTCTTCGCGGGCCAGATCAACGGCACCACCGGCTACGCGGAAGCTGCAGCACAGGGCCTGATGGCTGGCATCAACGCCGTGCAGAAGCTGCGTGGGGCCGCCCCCGTCGTGCTCAAGCGCTCGGAGGCGTACATTGGCGTGTTGATCGACGACCTGGTCTCGAAAGGCACCGACGAGCCGTACCGCATGTTTACCTCGCGCGCCGAGCATCGCATCCTGCTCCGCCAGGACAATGCCGACCTCCGCCTGACCGCGCTGGGCCACCGGCTGGGGCTTGCTTCTCAGGAGCGTTTCGAACGCATGCAGGCCAAACGTGAGGCCATTCGTGAGACGCGCCAAGCGCTTGAAAATATAACGGTTACGCCAAAAGACGTAAATGGCTACCTGGAGCAGGTAGGAGCGTCCCTCATCGATCAGGGCGAGCGGCTGGTGCAGCTTTCGCTGCGGCCGGAAGTCGACACCGAAGCCCTCATTCGGCATGCCGGGCTGTGGGACCAGGTAGTCGCCCCAGCACCGGGCGCAGAGAACGCCGCGCGGCTGGTCGAGATCGACCTCAAGTACGAGGGCTACATTGAGCGGCAGCAGGAGCTTGTCGAGCAGATGGAAGCCAAAGAAGCCTGGCCCATCCCGCGTGACTTCGACTATGACGCCGTAGAGGCGCTTTCGAAGGAAGCCCGCGAGAAGCTGAGCAAGGTCGAGCCCGAAAACCTCGGTCAGGCCTCCCGCATCAGTGGCGTCCGCTCGGCTGATGTGTCTGTGCTGATGGTGCTGCTGAAGAAGCGGGGCGTCAAACCGGCGGCCGATGTTTCACGTGAAACATCTGAGGAAGCGGTGGCCGCGTGATTAGGGTGGTGGAGTGTAGGAGTATGTGAGTGTGGGTGTAGGGGAGTGTTGTATGAGCCACTACTTATGTTGTGCTCCAGCCTTCACGCCTAAGAACCCCCACACCCTCAAACTCCCGTACTCAGACACGCTTTAGCATGCCCAACACCTCCGCTTCACTCGCCGACGAAAAACTCCGCGCCTACGCCAGTGAACTCGTACGCATAAACCAGCAGATCAACCTGATCTCGGCCGCGACGGAAGATGAGATCTGGAAGCGACACATCCGGCATTGCCTGACACTGACGCAGCAGGACTTCCCGCAGGGTAGCGTGGTGGTTGACTGGGGAAGTGGCGGCGGGCTGCCAGCACTGCCGCTGGCCATCGCCTGCCCGCATCTTACGGTGCACGCGGTGGATTCGGTGCGGAAGAAGATGCAGGCCGTGCAGATGATGGCGCGGCGGCTCGGGGTTGAGAATGTGCATGCCCATCATGCGCGGGCGGAGGCCTGGGAGGGCGGCCCGGTCCACTACTCGGTGTCGCGTGCGACCGCGCCCCTCGTGGACCTGTGGAGGTGGCATGTCCGCGTCGCTACCCCATGGGCCGATGTGCCCGCCAACGCCTGGATGCCGGGGCTCCTCACGCTGAAAGGAGGGCATCTGTCGGAGGAGATTGCGGAATTGAAGTCAGCCTTTCCAGGGGTTGAAGCGATATCTCATCCGTTGTGGCCCACGCTCGGCGGGACCTATTTTGAGGAAAAGGTGCTGATCCACGTTAGCGCGTCTGCGTAGCAAGGTATCCACTGTATGCTGACACTATCGTCTGCTCGCTATGAAGCACGCCGAGCGCAGCCTGAATCGTACCGAGCGCCTGTTTGCGCTCATTCTGTTGCTCCAGAACCGCCCGAGCCTCACCTCGCGGCAGCTGGCTGAGCACTTTGGCGTGAGCCGGCGAACCATCTTTCGTGACCTCCGAGCCCTCAGCGAATCGGGCGTGCCGCTGACGTATGCGGAGGGCGGGGGCTACGAAATCCTGGAGGGCTACCAGCTGCCCCCACTCATGCTCTCGGCCCGTGAGGCCGCCACGCTGCTCGTAGGTACTGAGTTCATGAAACTGCAATCCGATGCGTCGCTGCGCAAGGATGCCGACGAGGTGGGGCTGAAGATCCGCTCCGTGCTGCCGCGTGAGGTGCAGGAGTACATCGATCGCCTCAACGAGCGCACCGTGCTCGACCCTTACTGGCTGCACGCGGAAGCGCAGGAAGACGAGGCGCATGAAGGGCGCTGGTATCAGCTCAGCGAGGCAGCCGCCCGGCAGCGGGCGGTGCTCATGGAGTATTACGTGCCCAGCCGCGACGAAGTCACCAAACGCAAGATCGATCCCCTCGGGCTCGTCTACTTCACCGACCACTGGAACGTGATTGCGTTTGATCACCTGCGCGAGGACATCCGCAACTTTCGGCTTGACCGGATGCGGACCCTTCACGTGCTCACGGAGCGCTTCGAGCCTCCCGAGGGCTTCGACCTGAACACCCATCTGCAACAGCAAGGCGAAGGGCAGCGCGCCCACGAGATTCGGCTCTGGTTCGATGCGCAGGTGTACCCTACCGCGCGCCGCGGCATCCCCGCACCGATTGAGGCCGAGCAAGAAACCAGCGGTGGCACACGGGTTACGTTTTACTTTGAAAACCTATCGTACGTCGCGCGGTGGTTACTGCGGTTTGGAACGCAAACACAGGTTGAGACACCAAAACAGCTGCAAGAGTTGGTTCACAAAGAAGCAAAGGAACTGCAAGCGCTGTATGAAGCGGATAGGTAAGACGTATATATTGGATATGCTAAATGTGTCGTGAGACGCCTTCTCGTGTGATCTCACGCGTGATGAATCCGCGAGATGCAACACCCTGGCCTCTGTGCCGATCGCGCGCCCTGGGGCCTCTCAGGAGGCCATTTTTGGCTATCGTATACCGGAAAATATTAACACACGATGAATGAGCCGTGGATCGTCTTTGCGCGTGTCGGGCAGTACGATCGGGCCGAAGACATCCGTATCATGCCGGACGGGCGTTACGAGGTGCAAGACGGCACGTACGTGAGTCGGGG
>CAYFRR010000152.1:1419-6216 GCA_964345505.1 uncultured Rhodothermales bacterium | reverse complement strand
GCCTTGAAGCCCACATACGGCCGGTGCTGTTGCAGGGCCTCCCGGTTCAGCGTCCGGTCTAACACGCCGCGCTTGCCGTAGGCGCCCAGCACCACGCGGGCTTCAAACGTCTCGTTTCGGGTGCCCAGGGTGAAGCCGTCGCGCAGATTGCCCTCCACGCTGCGCACCATCGTCCCGTCCCGCACGTCCGCGCCACAGGCAGCGGCCCGGGCAAAGAGCATTGGATCCAGGCGATAGCGGCTAAACCCAATCGCTTTCCCGGGAAGGGGCGCCTCAAACACGGCGCCATTGCTGGCGGTGATGCGCGTGCGGTGCATGGCATGGGCGCCGGCGTCCTCTACATCGCGAAGCACCCCCAGCCGCTGCAGGGCGCCTTTCACCTCGGGCGACAAAAACTCGCCGCACAGCTTGTGCACGGGGTAGGTCTTTTTTTCCAGCAGCAGAACCTTATGCCCGGCCGCCGCCAGCTGAATGGCCGCGCTGCAACCTGCAAGTCCTCCACCTACAATGGCAACGTCAACCATAGGGCTGTGTGTGTTCATGGGTTGTACTGATCGTCCATCGAAAGGCCCAGTGCCACTGGATCCGGGCGTGGGGCAGATCGGCGCGCTGCACTAACATCTGCAGCTCAGCGTGTGTAAAGCCGCGCAGCACCGACACGGGGGCATCGTGACGAAAAAACTCCGATGCATTCGTCACGCTACCCCACGCCTCCACTCCATAATAAGCCAGTGGGTGACGATGCAAATCATTTACTATAAATCCAAGCCGCGCCGTTCGGTCCAGCTCCTGTAACATTTGGACGGCTTCGTCATCATTCAAGTGATGCATGAAGAGCGACGTGACGCTCACGTCGAACGTGTCGTCGGCAAAGGGAAGCGATAGGGCATCGCCTTGCTGCAGATCGATCTGCCCTGCAAGCCGCGGTGGCAGGCGCTCCTCAAGGGCGGCGCGGGCGTAATCGAGCGTAGCCTCGTTGATGTCGAGGCCCGTCGGGTGGACGTGCCAGCCCTGCTGCGCCGCCGTGCGCATCAGATACTCCGGAAAGTCAGCGCCGCCGGTCGCCACATCCAACACCTGGAGGGGTGCATCGGGGCGAGCCTGACGGATGAGTGGTTCCAGGTGCTTCATGGTGGTCGCATGGCCGCCCAAGTACCGATTCACTCGGCGCAGATCTACCAGCGCGTTGGCCAGCCGCTCATCATCTATCGAAAAATCGTCCATCAATTCGGCCTGAGACGAGCGCTGGCTAAAATCGGGCATGCCATGAGGGGTTGATGAGAAAAACCGCGCGCGTCCCGCTATCCTTCGGCGTCGGGTGCCGGGTCGATCTGGACATCGCCGTAGGAGATGATCTCGTTCCGCCCGCTGTCGAAGAGTACGAGACGCACCGGGCCGTCTTCCCCCACGGCTGCCGAGAGGTTGAAGCGAATCGGGAAAAAGCCATCTTGCTCGACTTCCGGGCGACGGGCGATCTCGAAGAGTTGCTCGCCATCGCTACGGAGCGCATCGATGCGCACGCCGCGCGGCACGCCCTCAAAACCAAGGAGCGTGACCCCGACAGTGACCTGTCCGCCAAATACGACCGGGTTGGGAAAGGCGGGCTCTACCACCACGCGCCCCACGTACAGCGGCGCCGTACGCCAGTCGTCAGGGTCTTCCGAACCTACCACGATGCCATTCGCATCCGTTGCCGTGATGCCGTCCGGAGGCTGCAGCGCCTGCGCAACGAACTCTGACTGCTCGCCCCGCGTGTTACACCCGCTCAGCAGGAGCACCGCCAGCGTCAGACCAGCCGTCATGTGAGCAAGCGTGCGCATGTGCAGAAGTCCCGTCCGGTAAGCGTGCGCCGTTCAATGCTGCGCTGGTCACGCTTTGTTCCTCTCGTCCTCCTTATTGCCCGCTCTTACGTTCCGCTCGCATGGCGCTCCTCTCCGGCCAACAGGTGTGTGTGACGCTTGACGGCACGCCCATCGTTCACGACGTGGATTTTGATGTGGACGCCGGGTCGTGGACGGGCCTTATCGGTCCTAACGGAAGTGGCAAGACGACGCTGCTCCGCGCGATGAGCGGGCTGGTGCCCTACACCGGGTCGCTGCAAGTGGACGGGCAAGAGGTCCGCGCCTGGTCCCCGCGGGCGCTGGCCCGGCGGATGGCGTTCGTACGGCAATCGACGCCTCTCAGCTTTGACTTCCGGGTCGACGAGCTGGTGATGCTGGGCCGCGCGCCACACAAAGGCTGGCTGGATCGCTACGCGGCCGGCGACCGGGCACACGTGCAGGAGGCCCTTGCGCGGGTCGATCTCGACGGCCTGGCCGACCGGTCCGTGCTGTCACTGAGCGGCGGCGAGCGGCAGCGCGTATTTCTGGCTCAAGCTCTCGTGCAACAGGCCGATATCCTACTACTGGATGAGCCCACTACCCATCTCGACGTGCACTACCAGTTTGCCTTCTTGGAGGTGGTGCGGGAGATGGTGGCTGACGGCTGCACCGTGATTGCCGTGTTTCACGACCTGGAGCTGGCCGCGCGCCACGCCGACCGGCTGCTCGTGATGCACAAAGGACGCCTGGGCCACCGGGGCGCTCCCGCTGACGTCCTAACCCCGACTGTGCTCGCCCAGGTCTTCCGCATGAAAGCTGCCGTGGAGCACACGCCCGACAACGCCCTCGCCATTCGTTACAAAGCATCACTTTCCCCCGAGAATAGAAACGGGGAACGGGCCACGCGGTAGGCGATGGCTACATAGTCTTATCTCGGCTTCCTTATCTCGGCTTCTTTTCCAGACACGATACCTCAGCATGAAAATCTACACGCGCACGGGCGATGAAGGCACAACCGGCCTGTTTGGCGGCGAGCGGGTCCGCAAAAGCCATCCGCGCATTGCGGCCTATGGCACCGTAGACGAAACCAACGCCCAGATTGGCCTGGCGCGGGCCCACCTGCGAGGCGACGCCCCCGGGCGCGACACCATGCTCCCGCTGCTCGAACGGATTCAGAGTGAGCTCTTCGTGCTCGGCGCTGATCTGGCCACGCCGGAGGGTTCCAAGGCCAAGGTGCCACGCATCACGCCGGCACACGTCGCGTTTCTGGAAGAGTCGATTGATGACTTGGAAGAAGACCTCCCGGCCCTCAAGCACTTTATTCTGCCGGGTGGCTCCCTCCCCGCCTCAGCCCTCCACGTGGCCCGTACCACCTGCCGCCGAGCCGAGCGCCTTACAGTAGAGGCCGGGACGCTGGAGCCCATTAACGAGCAATCCAGCGTGTACCTCAATCGGCTGTCGGACTTCCTCTTCGTGGCCGCCCGATGGGTAAACCACGCGGCTGGGGTCGACGAAGCCGAGTGGCGGCCGGAGACCTCCACCACCGATCCGGATTGAATTTTTGCACGGCGTGCTTGCCTCGGTCCCGTGCGTATTCTTATACTCATTTTAGGATCAGCAACACCCTCCTCTTGCGTCCTGACCCATTATTCCCCCCTTGCTGCATGCCTTCCAATCGTGCCCTTGTCCTCAGTGCTGTGGTGGCGCTTCTCATAAGCCTTGGCCTGTTCTCTCTCGCCTGCACCGACTCGACAGGCACCGACGCGGCGTCCACCGAGGCGAGCGATGCATCGAATGCTGCGGAAGCAGAGGCGGTGACGGTAGATGCGTTCGGTATTGAAGCCACCGGCTATCGCGTGAAGCAGCAGACGATTCGGCGCAATCAGACCTTCTCCGATCTGGTGCAGCCACACGGGATCAGCCCGCAGCTCATCCATCAAATCGCGACTGATGAGGCGCTCCGCGAGGTGTTTGACGTGCGCCGGATTCGGGCCGGACGCACGATGCACGTGTATCGCGATTCAACCGACACGGCTCAGCTCTTGGTGTACGAGCAGGATCAGATCAACTATGTGACCATTGATCTCCGGGATGGCATCGCAGCCACAGAGGGCGCGCGCGACGTGGAAACGCGCCAGCGCACCGTGCATGGCGTCATCGAAAGCTCGCCGTACCGAGCCTTGCAGCGAGCGGAGG
Source organism: uncultured Rhodothermales bacterium (assembly GCA_964345505.1). Classification (GTDB taxonomy): domain Bacteria; phylum Bacteroidota; class Rhodothermia; order Rhodothermales; family Salinibacteraceae; genus Tc-Br11-B2g6-7. The sequence continues at coordinate 2,200 of CAYFRR010000152.1, read as the reverse complement.
CCAGCCCGCATCTGGCCGTACAACTGGCCAACGTCCTGGCCTGGCAGGTCGACTTCTACCGCATTCAGCGGGGCGATCAATTCACCATCGTGTACGAGCAAGATTACATCGACGATGAGCCGGTACGGCTGGGGCGCATTCTGGCCACGCGCTTCGAGCACGCCGGGCGCACGCACACCGCGCTGTACTATGCGCACTCGGAGGGCACGGATTACTTTAACGAAGATGGCGAGAGCATGCGGAAGGCGTTTCTGCGCGCGCCGCTGGAGTACTCGCGCATCAGTTCGCGGTACTCGCGCAACCGGGTGCACCCGGTGCATGGCCGCAGCGTCCCGCACCTGGGCACCGATTATGCCGCCCCCACCGGCACCCCAATCCGGGCGACAGGGACCGGCACCGTGGTGGCCGCGGGATATACGCGCGGCAACGGCAACTACGTCAAAATACGCCACAACAGCACCTACACCACGCAATACCTGCATATGTCGGGGTTTGCCAGCGGCATCCGTCGCGGCACACGGGTAGAACAGGGAGACGTGATCGGCTACGTGGGGCAGACGGGACTGGCCACCGGCCCGCACCTCTGCTACCGCTTCTGGAAGAATGGCCAGCAGGTCGATCCCTTCCGTCTGGAGTTTCCCTCCGGCGACCCAGTGCCGGAAGCCGACCAGGAGGGCTTTGAGCAGCAGAAGGCACGCCTTATGGCCGCCCTCCACCGCGCCGAACGGCAGCAGCAGATTCCAGCCTTGGCTGGCCGCTCCTTGGGGACGGCAACCACAGA
>CAYFRR010000152.1:0-1319 GCA_964345505.1 uncultured Rhodothermales bacterium | reverse complement strand
CGAATCGCCGGCTCCACGCGCTCAAAAGGGTGGGATGCGTTTTTCTTTCGAAAGTGCGACTGCAGGCCACGCCGAGCCGCCTCGTACGTGCGCCCCTGAAAGTTTTCCTGCTGTGCCATCTGGTGCCCAAACCAATAAGCTGGGGCTACGTCGTCAAAGACCTGCGTCTCCGCATCGAATGCGCGTTGGAAGTGCATCCGGAAACGATCTTCGAAACTGTCTGGTGCTACCTCCTCCCCGGCCTCCTCGCGCCGCATCACGCGGATAGGCTGGCCGAACTCCTTGATGATGTCGCGTTCCCCGTGCTCTGAGCGTGTCCCCTCAGTGATGACTTCCCCGTCGCCAATGCGGATCTGGCGCGCAGCGAACGTCCGGCCCGTGTCCAGCTCGATGCCGTAGACCTCCTCCAGGCTCGTGTCGATGAGCAGTGCCTGGGCGGTGCCATGCGAGCTTCCACCCGGCCCACGGACCGTCATCCCACGAACGTCGTGTGCGGGATTGACGAGGCGCCACTCGGCGGCATCACGAAGCGTCTGTAAGGCCATAAGGCTTGGAAGGTCGGGGTTGAGGGTGAAGGAGCTTCTTCCAGTACACCTCGCAATATACGAGGCCGCTGCCAGAGGTCAATTGCGCGCCATGCCTTTCGCCTAATTTTCCCGATCACTCGATGGGTCGTGGAGGTCAGGGGCTTCGCCGTTGGACATGTACACAGTGCGCGTCGGGTACGCAAACGCGATTCCTCGCTCTTCGAACGTCCGAAACAGCCCCAGATTGATGCGCTCCTGTACATCCATGTACGTGGTGTAGTCGGGCACGAGCACATGGTACACAACCTCAAACGTCAGCGCAGAGTCCCCATATTCCTTGAAGTGGGCGCGATCGAATCGGACCTGATCTTGCGCCTCTACAAGGTCCTTCACCAGCTCGGGGATCGCCTCTACCTGCGCATAGGGCGTTTGGTAGACGACGCCGAACGTAAACAAAATCCGCCGTTCGAACATGCGCTTGTAGTTTCGAATCCGGCTTTGCAGTAGATCACTGTTGGAGAACACCAACTGCTCGCCCGAGAGACTCCGCAGCCGCGTGGTTTTGAGGCCGATGTATTCTACCGTCCCTAAAAAATCGCCAATGACAAGGAAGTCACCCACCACAAAGGGTTTATCCAGGACGATGGAGAGCGAGGCAAACAGATCGCCCAGAATATTTTGCAGGGCCAGCGCCACGGCAATCCCCCCGATCCCCAGACTGGCCAGCAGCGCGGTGACCTCATAGCCCAGGTTATCCACCGCCAGCAAAAATACGAGCGTGTACAGGATGAG
>CAYFRR010000151.1:0-6280 GCA_964345505.1 uncultured Rhodothermales bacterium | reverse complement strand
CGATGAGCACTGTCGTCATCACGGCCTGCGACAGGGGTTGCAGCAGTTTTTTGCGTTTAGCAGAAGCGATAACAGACGAGGCAAACTCGTTGGCAGCCGTATGCAAGCGCTCACGTTCATATTCCTGCCTATTGTAGGCCATCACCGTCCGTGCCCCGTCGATAAACTCTGAGATGGCCGAGGTGAAGTTTCCACTCCAACTCGTAATATCCTCACCACGCTCTCTGACCGAAGCGATTATCCACTTGAGGAGATAGGATAAGACGGAAAAAACAATGAGCACAAATACAGTCATCTCCCACGAGATCCATACCATAAGTCCCACATAGATAGCAAGCATGCTACCTTGCTGTACCGCCCCGACGATTAGACCAATGGCGGCTACTGCCCGACCAATCTCATTTGTCATGCTATTCAGAATCTCTCCGCCACGCGTAGTGGAGTAGAATCGCATGGAGACAGATTGGAGTCGGTCTACGATGCGCATGCGGATATCCTCTACGGTTCGCACGCGTGCAACCGTCCCGATAACGCCGGAAGAGTAACCCAAGACGAGCCGTATCCATGTAGCGATGAGGATAACGCCGCAGATACGGTACATCCGAACTATTTCTGAGTCCTCACTCCCGAGAATGTAGCGGTCCACCCAACCAATGCCGATTTTGAATGCCTCTTCGTTACCAAAGGCCTGCAGGAAGGGAATCAACATCCCTATACTAAGTCCTTCAAAAACCGCAGCACTCAATGACAGACCAATGGTCAGCGCAAAGTAATGCCAGTACTTTCGAACACTCTCCAGCAAGATCTCTGGATCGCTGCGGAGGTCATTGGGGCGACTCATTGGGCTTATGCTTTTATTGGTGGGTTGCATACTGACAGAAAACTACCACTTGACGTACAGACGTAGGTTCGAGCGTTATTCGGACGGGTGGTCACCTACCACCTCTCGGCAGAGTGTGAGACCATAGCGAGTAAAAACCATCTATGGTAGACCGTCCTTATTGCCCATCAAAGATCCGCAAAAAGAGCAGGGCAAGACTTGCACCGGAGCCGATAGCACCAACAACAGTTTGGAAGATTCTTAACCGTGTTCGCCGTTCTTCTACTTCCACCGCCAGGATATCACCCTCTTCTAAGTCTGGATAATCTCCACCCTGCTCGAGAAGGTCGTCTAATCGGACTTCGTAGATGAGGCTACGGTCGCGGGGCTGGCCTCTGTAGATCTTAACGGTGAATCTTCTGACTCGCTCGGCCTGCTCCTGTCCCACGCCAACGACGCGCAGGTGGGAGAGAAACTGCACCAGGTCCACCCCCCGCTCCACCCGCCAGATGCCGGGCTGGGAGACCTCGCCCCAAACCCACACTTCGTTGGTGGGCACACCAGGCCGGGCGAAACGGTTGGGATTCTCAAGGGGCGAGGTGAGGCCCGGGCTTGGGACGTCTTGTGCAGCTACAGGGGGCGTGGAGGCGAGAAACGGGGCCAGCGAGAAGAGGAGAAACGCTACTGCAAGGCGGGACATGTAGTGGGGATGTGGGTGTGGACAGTTGGGAGGTGACAAGTTCGGCTTCGTGCCATAACATCTCGGGAGACCTCAGGCCGTTACGCGGGCTTTGTTGTACGCTTCGGTACGCCCGTACCCATAGCCATAGCCGTACTGGTAGGATGACTTCTTCTCGTCAAACCGGTTGAGGATGACGCCGGAGACCCCGCTGCCAACTGCTTCAAGCGTATCCCGCGTGGTGTGCAGGGCCGCAAGCTCGGTGCGGTCGGCCGAGACGACGATAAAGGTCGCGTCTACCGTTCGGGAAAGCACCACCGAGTCGGTAACCGCAAGCACAGGTGGAGAGTCAATAAGCACCGCATCAAACTGCTCGCGTGCCGCCGTGAGTACAGATTCCATGTGCTGAGTCCCCAACAATTCAGCAGGCGGGTTCTCATTCGTCCCGGCGGGCAGAAACGACAAGTGCTCAACCATCGTCTCCAGTCCGGAGAAGTCATCGTGCACTGCCGTTGACTGCAGGCGCTCGCCGAGCCCGGGGGACTGATCGGTGCCCAGTAAGGCATGCGCATTGGGGCGCCGGAGGTCAGCGTCAATGAGCAACGTCCGGAGACCGTTGCGGGCCAAGGCGATAGCCAAGTTGCATGTCGTGACGGTTTTCCCATCGCCCATCTCCGGGCTGGTGACAAGCATGACAGGCGGCACCTGGCCCCGGTTTGACTGAATGTTGGTACGGATGAGCCGGTAATTCTCTGCGATGGGCGACCAGGGATTCAGCAGTGTCATCAGGTGCGTATCTACCCGCTGGCCGTCCACCTCTACGGTGTTGCTCCCCCCAAAGCTGGATTTGATTTCGCGCCGCATGGCAGGCACAACCCCTACTACGCTGTAGCCATTGAGCTGGAGGTCTTCAGGCTTCTCGATGCGGCCAGCGGAGGCGCGCCACATGAACGCCAACCCCACGCCGAAACCCAACCCCAGAAGGATACCAAGGATGATATTTTGCTGCATGTTCGGACGCACAGGTACCTCCGGCACACGGGCTTGCTGAACAGGCTCCACATAGCCAAGGTCAGCCTGCTCAGACATCATGGTGTCATGGAGACGGGCCATGTAGTTTGAATGTTGTTCGGCTACGATGTTGCGTTCGCGCTGCAACTGTTCAAACTCGATCTGCTGTCGTGGCACGCCCTGCACGTCGGGCTGAGCCTCCGCAAGTCGATTCTCGACCGTCTCAATTTGTGCATTCAGGCCCATTACATTGCCTTCAATCTCGATGATTCGAGTGCGGAGCTCCGCCGCGTAGCCCATCTGCCCTTCTTCACCCCCGGCAAAGCGTGATCCTCCGAATTGCTGGACCAGTTGCGTGATCTTTTCGTCTCGCCGCTCTCTTAGCCTATCAGCACGCCGCACGATCATAGCAAGCTCCTCCACTTGCTCCTCATTGCCCCGGAGCGACGGGTCATTCATATAGAACTCCTCTGCTTGCTGCTCAAGTTCAGCGACCTGCCGGCTTAGCTCGTTCATCTCCGTACGGAGCCGCTCCATCTCGATACCATCCGCAATGCGGGAATCCATGTCCGGTTCGATGTTGCGCAGTTCCTCCTGCAAGCGTTCAAGCTGGAACTCCTGCTGTACTTTATCGGCCTCCAAGTTCTCTAATCGCTCACGGAGTTGACTGTATTCCTCCAAGACCCGTTCACCGGTGGCCCCCCGCGTAGCAAAATCCTGCTCGAGCTGGAAGCGCACCAGTTGGTCATCAATTTCATCCAGGCGCTCCCCCCGGCGTTCGACCTGCTTCTCCAAGAACTCGCGTGCAGCCACCGCGCCCGCACGACTGGTTTCCTGAGCGTATGCTCGGTACTCTTCCATGTAGACATTGGCCAAACGGCTGGCCTCCTCGGGGACCGGGCTCCAAGCTCGGATTACGATGATGGACTGCTGCCCCATGGCTTCAAACTCCATACGTTCGCGGACGAAGAGGCTCACTTCAGCAGCCTCCAGACGCTCGCCTTCTTCATACAGCACCGGGAAGAATTGCCGGGCCGATGCCTCATCCATAGCATCTGCCGTCTCAACCAATCGGTTGACGACGCGCTGCATTAGGTCCCCAGAATATTGCAGTTTACCGATCTCATTCGCAAGTCCTTGGCCTTCCTCATCTCCTCCAAATCCCATAAACGCACCGCGCGCGCCCTGACCGCGGTCGATCATTACCAGGCTCTCTGACTCATACTCCGGCTCCTGCACATAGGTATAGCCCGCGACCGCACCGGTGACGATGAGACAGGTAAGCAAAATAAGCCACCTCCCTCGCCGCAGGGTCAGCCAGATCTCAGAAAAGTCGAGCGTAGCATCATCGTCCTGCTCGTTTCGGTTGGCACCGTTCACACCAAATTTCGCGGGCTTCTCGGACGATGGCCCGACCAGCATGTTGTGACGATACTTGTTGTTACTGCTCATAAAAAACCTCGTGACGAGAAAGACATGCGACGAGTGAACGGAAGACGTACAAGTGTTCGGGAGCGTAAGTGTATTGGCTCAGCGCGTGAGCGTAACGCACCCGATCGAGGAAGGATCATGCACTACAGGCTCATTACCACTTAACTTTTAGATGAGTGCAGGAAAACAGCCTATATCAAGAGTGTCGGCCACACACCAGCTTGAATTAAGTCCAGACATCAGATCATTAGGGTGTATTTCCGAACCAAAAACAAATTTTAAGACGAGCGCAGGAGCTACCTCGTTTCATATGATTAGGAGTGGCGATCTACCGCGAGCATTCCGCAATGTCGCCATCCTGCACAAGACTACCCTCTGTTCACAGGGTACCAAGGTATCATCGGCGCGTCTTTCCTGTGACAGAAGAACCGGCTCGACGATCCTCATTCGCGTCCCGTGTTTCCAATCCCAGGGCTCGCCCTACAATTCCACGAAACCGGAGCCTACCTGAGGATGCGTTACGGGTATGAGGACTCAGACACCTCGAAATCAACCGGTTTCCATGGGCCAATACCCATTCAGCAGGCGCCCTCACCCGACAGCACGACAGGGACGGTCCGCACCAGAATGTAGAGGTCGAGCCAGAGCGACCAGTGCTGGGCGTAATGCATATCCGTTGTCACGCGCTCCTCGAACGTAAGCTCGTTGCGTCCGCCCACCTGCCAGAGGCCGGTGATGCCGGGCGGGCGCTCCAGGATCGCGTGATGGTAGCCGTTCATCTCGATTTGCTCTTCCGGGAGGTACGCGCGCGGCCCGACCAAGCTCATGTCGCCTTTTACCACATTCAGTAACTGCGGCAACTCGTCGAGGCTAAGGGAGCGAAGTAATCCCCCCACCCGCGTGACGCGAGGATCCTTTTGGAGCTTATGAAAGGTCTCGTATTCCGCCCGGAGCTCTGGATCAAGGGCCAGCAGCCCGTCGAGCCGCGCTTCAGCATCTTTGTACATCGTCCGGAACTTGTAGAGCATGAACAACCGCCCGCCTTGCCCCATGCGCTCCTGCCGGAAGAACACCGGGCCTTCGGAGTCGAGCTTTACGAGGAGAGCGATCGTGCCCCAGAGCGGGGCGAGGAGCACCAGCAGCACGCTGGCCACCAGCACGTCCATCACTCGCTTGACGGCCTGCTCGGCCAGGCGCGGCCCGCCGGTCACGTCAAATCCGTGGAGCCCTTCCGAGCAGATGCGCGCCGGGCAGAATGCCGGTGTGTCAGCCCCAGCGGGGATCACCGAGACGTGGGGGAAGATGCGGCGGTAGCGCCCGACGAGGTGCGCGCGCTCCCGGTGCGCGAGGTCCGGCCGCGACAGGACCGCATGGGTGATGCCCTGCCGGCGTGCCCAGAAGAGCGCCTGGTCGTCGTCCCCAATGACGGGCACCTCGCGGACCGTTTCCTCTGAGCCCGGCTGTACCAGTCCGACAGGCGTGATGCCCAGCTCCGGCCACCGCTTGAGCGTATCGAGCACCCCGGACGCCGCGTCCTCCGATGAAATCACAACCGCTGGTACCCCCCACCAGGGCAGGCGGGCACAGCAGACCCGAAACAGCCCACGCACCACAGGCACAGCCACGACCGCAAGCACCACGAGGGTGAGCGTCACCAGCAAGACGCCGTCTGGCACCGGCGTCAGCAGGTAGAGCCCGCTGGTGAAGGCGCCGCCCACGATGGCCGTCAAGATGGTAACCGACCGGATTTCCTGTGCCGGGTGCAGCGAACGCACGCGGTACAGGCCACTTACTGCAAACGCCAGCACCAGCAATCCGGCAAGCGGCATCCACACCTGTGGGATCGCACTGACCAACGGGGCTCCGTCGGCACTGATAGAAAGGACCGATGCCGCCAGCAGACCCACTACCAGCATGGCGGCTGCATCAGCCAACACAAAAGAAGCCACGGTCGCCCCACGTGCGGGAAACGACGCCAGCTGACGGACCGCCTCTTTTTCACGGTGAGAAGCGATCGATTCAACTGGAGACGGGCTGGTAAACACCTGTGTGCTCATAGTGGTGAATCAGGATAGCGAGTGGGTAATGGTAGCTTTAGGCTGAGGGCGTTTTGTCCTGGCCCGTGTAGCGGTCATATTCCTGCTGAACGAGGGTCGCGAACTGCTCCCGAAACCGCTCCATGCCAAACTTCTCTGCATGGGCCCGAATGCGGGCTGGCTCGAAGGTATCGCGCTCGGCCTCAAAGGTGCGCACGGCCTTCTGCACGGCCGGCACGGTTTGACGATGAAAGAACACGCCCGTCTCTCCGGGCAGCACCGTCTCGGCCGTGCCGCCCCGGC
>CAYFRR010000150.1:0-6289 GCA_964345505.1 uncultured Rhodothermales bacterium | reverse complement strand
GCAGTTCAGATACGAGCCTGGATGGTTCGGCAGAGGCGCCCATCTGGCTGCGGCTTGAGCGCGAGGGAAACCTGCTGACCGGCATGATCTCCTACGACGGCCAGAGTTGGGAATCGGAGGGTAGTGTGACGCTGGATTTACCCGAGACCGTGGTGGTAGGGCTGGCCGTGACCTCCCACGATGACACAGCGCTTTCCACAGCAACCTTCGAAGGGGTGTCCCTGACGTGGCTGGAGGAGCCGCCGGTTGAGCAGGCGATCGCCTTGGATGCGGGCTGGAACCTGGTAGCGCGGCATGTAGAACCCGCAGACCCGGATATGGAGACGCTGTGGGAGGCACTTGGGGATACCCTCGTGCTTGTCAAGAACGCGGCTGGAGCCAACTATTTTCCTGAATTTGGCATCAACGAGATCGGCGCGTGGGCATCGGATGAGGCGTACATGGTCTACATGACAGCCCCTGCAGCGCTTACCATCGCGGGCGAGCTACTGCCGCTGGAACAGCGAACGGTTGAACTTGCGGAGGGGTGGACCTACGCGCCGTATCGTGGAACGGCGCCCCTTGACGCGGAGGAAGCATTCGCTGGGTTGGGGAGCTTGTTGCTGGCTGTTGACCAGGACGGGGGCGTGTATTTCCCTGAGGAAGGGTTGAACACCATCGGCGCGCTGCAGCCCGGTCGAGGGTACCGCGTCTACATGATGGCAGCCGAAGCCTGGGCGTTGCCCGCAGCTGCCGATGAGCCGGAGGGCGCACCCCTAATGGCCGGGCAGCAGGCCCAACGCAGGTTCTCGCCGTCGGCTTCGATCTTGCTCCTCGACGCGCCGTCGCTACCAACGGGGCGCCAAGTCGACGTACTGACAGCCGATAGCATGGGGGTGGGCACCGGCACGATTGAGCAAGGCCGTGCCGCCATCGTGCTCGCTGCGCAGGAAGAATTTGTGGCATCTGGCGACGGAGCGCAGCCGGGAGAGCCCCTGATGCTGCGGATGGGCGAGGAAAGGCTGACCGTAGCCCAGGTGCAGGACGTGCTGAGCGGCGGGATATCCGAGGCCTTGACCTTTGCCCCCAGTACGGTCCTGCATGTGCACCTCGGGACGGGCGTGCAGGAAATGGCCCTGCACCAGAGCTACCCCAACCCGGCGCGTAGGGCCGTAACCGTACCGCTGGAGGTGCCTGCCGAGGGGCCGGTGCGTCTCCTGTTGTATGACGCCCTTGGGCGCCAGGTGCGTACGTTGTTGGACGAACCGCTGACGCCAGGGCGGCATGAGGTGCACGTCGACGTCTCAGGCCTGGCCAGCGGGGTGTACCACTACCAACTCCGCGCTGGCGACGCCCGCGCCTCCGGCCGTATGACGGTGGTGCGCTGAGGGTTCGCCCCCTGTCTATTACGTGTACTTCCCTGCCACTTCGCTTGGCGTGAAAAGCGGTGACAGGGAAACCGACTGGGGCTCCCGTACCCGGTACGATGCTCGTACCCATGGGGGGGCGGCGTTTAACCTGAAACGTCGCTGCAAGGAGCGGCGCCTATCATTCATTTCCGCGGCCTATCCTTTTTCGCTTGAACTCGTCAGGTCTTGTGCGATACTTTTGAGGCCAAGGTCGTCGGTTGCCCGGAACCTCGGCCGGCCCTCTGCACGTGCACGCTTGTTCAGGCGCGGTTGTGCTGCATAACAACTGAAATCCTCAATAGTGAGCCCCGCACCATCTACGCGCATGTCATTGACGAAACCGACTCAAAATGGATCATGGGCTCCAGAGCATCAGCTGTTGCGTGCCAGTGCACAACACTTTATCCATCACTGTAACGGAGTCTCGGGTGACAGCGTCCCGCCGTTTTTGGTGGATGAGGTAAAGGAAGATGAGCTGCTCAGGATGGGAGGTGCGCAGGGATTATTCCCCACCGTGCGCGACTACCTGCGCGACCGCGATTTGATGGAGCACTTCTCTGGGGCGTTCGGCCGCGCGCTGCATGGGGCTGCGCGCAAGCAGCACATGGACAGTCTGGGGCTGGTGGGTAACCTCCTTGAAGTGCTTGCGCTGTTGGAGGAAGCGGGGATCGCAGTCATACCGTTTAAAGGACCGGCCTTATCGGCAGCCTTGTTCGGAGATGTTGGGTATCGGCGCAGTGTAGACCTCGATCTCTTTCTACCAAAGGAAGCCATACGGCAGGCCAAAGAGCTGCTGTTGGCACAAGGGTTCGAGCCGCAGTATGCACTCGGGCCACGGGAAGAGCAAGCGTATATCAACAGCGGCTTAGCGTACGGCTTTCGGCACGAAGCGAGGGCATGCCTCGTTGAGCTCCACTGGACGCTACTACCGCTGCATAACGCTTCTACCATCCCGCCTGAGCTGGTATGGGAGCGCAGTGAGGAAAAGAAGATCCTCGGACGCAACATGCGACAAATAGACGACAGGCTGCTGCTGGTATATTTGTGCCTGCACGCGTCTAAGCATCAGTGGTCCAAGATGAAATGGATCATCGATGTCGCATGCATGCTGCAGCAATGTACAGATCAAAAGATTGAGGACGCGATGGGGCTCGCTGCTCAACTGGGCTGCCAGCGGGTGCTCAACGTGGGCATTCTGCTTTCCGAGGCGCTGCTTTCGGTCACCATTAGCCCAGGACTGCGAAAAAAGGTGGGACGTGATGCCATTGCAGAGGACCTGGCCTCGGAAATCATAACCTGCTGGATGTTCAAACCGGAGGAAGCGAAGGACTTCGGCGATCTGGCCTGGTACCATCTACGCGAGCGAGAGCGATGGAGAGACAAACTGCCGCTGCTGAAGCACGATGTGGGGCTGGCGCTAAAGCCATCAGATAAGGACCGGGCGTTTGTCCGCCTGCCCGCAAGCCTATCGTTTTTGTATCCGCTGGTGCGTCCGGCGCGCCTTGTCAGCGAACGGGTGCAACGGTAATGTCAGACCAAGACCGACTTCACGTGGGAATCGTTAGCGCCAGAGCCGAGCATAGAGGGTACGCATGAGCGGACTTACAGGAGCCTTTGCGCTCGATGGGCAGCCCGTATCCATGGCCTGCATCGAGCAGATGCACGAAGCGATAGCCCATCGGGGTCCGGATGCGCATGGCGCGTGGGCGGAGGGTGCGGTAGGACTGGGCCACCGAAACCTCTGGTCCACCCCCGAAGCCGTCGGGGTTACGGAGCCACTGTTTGCAGCGTCCAAGGCGTATGCTATCGTGGCGGACGCTCGCCTCGACAACCGAGAATACCTGCTGAGTAAGCTGAAGCGGACCCAGCGAGCGTCGCAAGACCTGTGCGACACAGCGCTTATTCTTGCAGCCTACCGGCACTGGGGCGAGGCGTGCGTGGAGCACTTGCTCGGAGCGTTTGCGTTCGCCCTCTGGGACGAAAAAAACCACCACCTCTTTTGCGCCAGAGACCATTTCGGTGTAAAGCCTTTTTACTACGCTATCACAGACGACCGGCGGTTTCTCTTTGGGTCGGAGATCAAGGCCTTGCTCGTAAACGATGGGGTCAGTAAGCAACTAAATGAGGAGCGTATAGCTGATTATCTCACCGGCGTATTTTATGACAAGCGGTACACGTTCTACCAGCAGGTCAATCGATTGCCGCCCGGGCATCTTGCACGGGTAACGCCAGAGGGCCTTGACATAAAAACATATTATGAGCTACGTCGGGCTTCGGATGATGAATCCACCCTGACTGAAAAGCAGTACGTCCGGAGGTTTTGCGAGTTGTTCACGGAGGCCGTGCGGTGCCGCATGCGGGGTCGCGCGCCCATTGGGGCGATGCTAAGCGGGGGGCTTGATTCCTCTTCTATCGTATCTGTCGCTCAACGGCTCCGAGAGCCACACGGGCCCGCGCTGATCCCCTTTTCGTATGTGTACCCCGATCGGCCTGCATGTGATGAGTCGTCCTACATCGATCAGGTGCTGGCCAAGGGTGAGCAGCGAGCCGTCAAAATTGATGGAAAGGCGGAGGTAGCCGATTCCTTCGAACAGTTACTCTCCATCCAAGACGAGCCTTACTTTGGCCCCAATGCATCGCTGGTGATCTACGCAAGGGCCCAAGCCGCGGGGTGCACCGTTCTGCTCAACGGCCATGGGGGTGACGAAGTAATCTCGCGTGGCACGGCGCGGCTTAAGGAGTTGGCCGTTACCGGGGCCTGGCTGTCACTGGGGAAAGAGTTGCACCGTGCATCCCTGGCTGGTACAGAACACAGCGTGGCCTCACGCTACATGAGGTATATCCGGTACGCCATCGAGTATCATATACGCAGCCATAAGACGCTCGACAAGATACGCCGGATGTTTGCGCACCTCGCGTATGTGCTAAGGCAACGGCAAGGTGGGGCGTCGCGTGGCCAAGACGACACCACAAAGGTTATTTCGGAGGCATTCGCTCAGCGGATCGGTGCACAGAAGCGTGCGGCAACGTACAGGCAGACGTGGGGGCAGCAGGTAACCACAACGGCTGAGGCTCATTACCGAACGCTTACGGATCCTCTTCAGGTGTACGCCCTGGAGGTGCTGGACCGCTGGAATGCGGCCTTTGGCATTGAACCACGGTACCCCATGTGGGATAAGCGCCTGGTGGAGTTTTGTCTCCGCGTGCCTCCCTCGCTCAAGCGGAGGGAAGGCCTTGGGCGCTACATCCTGCGAGAAGCCATGCAGGGCGTGCTGCCGGAGGCAGTCAGGCTACGTCAGGACAAAACGGACTTCACGGGCCATTTGCGTTGGAAAATGCAGCACATGATGGATGATCCTCACATCTCCTCGGGAGCTGAAATGTACCTCGATCCAGCAGTGCACCACCTTTGGGCTGACCTCGGGCGCCACAGCGAAGCCTTATCGGGCTCGCAAATGTTTGACGCGCAAAGAGCACACCTGCTAAGCCTATGGCTTAAGCCGTGAGGCTTACTATTCGTTGTATTCAGGCATATGCTTTTTGAGCATGTAACAGCGTTGGGCAGCGTGCCCAGCTCCACGCGCGTCCGCTACACATACATAGCCAGACGCGCATTTCGTAACCCGTTTATTATCTAAGGTATCGTTATGACACCTCCCAAGAAGGCGTACTACACCCCTCACCTCAAAGCATACGGCACGGTTGAGGAAGTGACAGCCGAAGCTGGACAAGGCAGTCTTACTGACCGCGATTTCCCGAGGGGAACTCACCCCAACGACATGACCTTTTCGTAAGGCTTGTGTGTGTACTTCGCTCAGACATGAAGGGAGGGCTTGTCCCTCCCTTTTTTGATACTACCGAACTTGTGTGATGGAAACTGCTATTACAGACATCCCTGATCCACAAGCCACCCTTCGGTACGGCCCGGTGGATTCTTCCGTCGAACCGTCAGACAATACGAGGGGGTGTTATGCGGTAGAGGACGATACCGTCTACCTTCACTACCCTGAAGTGGGGTCGATCGCGGTGGCGGAAGGATCACACGTAACCATCGACCTGGTGGCGGAGCCCTTGCTGGAGGCGCTGCCGCTGATACTTCGGGGGGTCGTGTACGGACTGCTGAGTCACCAGCGCGGGCACCTAACGCTCCATGCAGGTGCAGTTGAGGTAAACGGCGCGGGAATTGGCTTTGTCGGGGCCAAACGTGCGGGTAAGTCAACCACGAGTGCAGCGCTTACCCGTCTGGGGTGCAACCTTATCACCGATGATGTGCTGGTACTGAATAGCGTTAGGGAGCGGTGCATCTTCCCGCAGGAGCCAAAGATAAAGCTCGACGACAACGCCATCAGATCGACCCTCGGCCGGGACCCAGCGCGCTTTCCGCGGGTGGTACCCAACGCATCAAAGAAATGGGTCGAGGTGGAAGGGGTGGGCAAGCAAACCGCTCGCCGCCTGAACGCTGTTTACACCTTGCGGTGGGGAGATACAGTAGCCGTCGAACCACTCTCCGGGCAAGAGGCATTCATTGAGCTGGTGCGCCACAGCTATGCGCAGCGATTCTTGGCACATGAGCAACCCACCCCGTACCATTTCAAGCAGCTCGCGGAGCTTGCAGATCGCGTACCCGTCTACTCGTTTCAGCGGCCTGTGGATTTGCAACGTACGGTACCCAACACCCGTCATATGCTGGAGCATGCACAAAATGTGTGACGACCGTCGCCGGGTTGCTTTTGTTACCCCTGACCTCGCATCAGGCACCACGTTCCGACCCCTCTGGCGGCACGCCCCAACCGTTCCTAACAACACAACTTCTTGGTGATGGCGCTCTTCGATAATGAGGCCGTAGAACGAGCCCTCACGCTGTTCTCGTATTTGCCCCGCGCGCTCAAGCTCGTGTGGGA
>CAYFRR010000149.1:0-6428 GCA_964345505.1 uncultured Rhodothermales bacterium | reverse complement strand
CGTTCGCGGATCAGGTCGCGATGCGCATCATCTGCCGCGCGAAAGGCCACGTGGTGCACCGTCCCCACGCCCCAGGTCCCTTCGTGCATGTTGGGCTCGTTGTAGAGGTCCACGAACTGCCCGTGCGACGCCCCTGGCGCCTGAAAGCGCGTCCAGTCACCATCCTGCGGTGTGGGCTCGGCCCCGCTCTGCTCGAACCCAAGTACCGCCAGCACCTCGGCGGTCAGGCGCGCGTTGTCGGGGTGAATCGTGACGCCATGAAAACCCCGCAGCGCATGTTCGGCGGGAATATCGCCGCCGGCCCACGGCTCCACGTCTGAAGTCCCCGTGATGAGCTCCAGCGGCTGGCCATCGGTATCCACGAACTGGATCACCGTCGCGCCAAAGCGCTCCGTGAGCGGGGAGCGGTCCACCTCCAGCGTATCCAGGCGCTGGACCCAGAAGTCGACCGATCCCTCCGGAATGATGAAACCGGTGGCCGTGACCTGGCCTCGCCCCACCTGTCCCTGTTGAATGCTGCGGTGGGGCTTAAAGGTTAGCACCGTGCCGGGCGTGCCTACGCCATCTGCGAAGTACAGATGGTACATCGTCGGGCCCTTGAAGACTTCCGACGGGTTGTTAAAGAGCACGGTCTGCTTTACGAGGCGCAACCCAAGGATGCCCGTATAAAAGTCGAGCGTCTGCTGCGGATCGCTGGAGTAGGCCGTGACGTGGTGGATGCCCAGCACGGGCGCCTGGGTGGAGGACGGGACAGAAGACTCTGGCATCGCGGCAGTACGGGGGTTGGTAGCAAAGCGGCGGACTACAGCATACCAAACACACCGGGCAGTGGCAACGGTGGCGGGCGCCCGGTTCCTTGCGTTCCGGCCACGCGTTTTACTCCTGCGCCACCACATCCGGCACATGCTCCTTCGTCGCTTTAAAGCGAACGGTGTCCCACTCTTCCATTGTGCGGTTGAGATACCACGAGCTGTAGGTCAGGAAGGCCAGGTCGCCTGCGCCGTCATGGTACAGATCGTTCTGGAAGCGCCGTTCGAATTCTTGCATCACGCTGGGGTCGTCGGCCTCTACCCACCGCGCGGCAGCAATGTTGACGCCCACGAGCTGCGCATCCACGTTATACTCATTCTTGAGGCGATCCACCGTCACATCGAACTGCAGTTCCCCGACAGCACCCAGGATAAAGGCGCTGCCTCTAATGGGGCGGTAGACCTGAATGGCGCCTTCCTCGCTGAGCTGCTTCAGCCCTTTGGCGAGGTGCTTCGCCCGCAGCGGGTCGTTTAGCTGCACCTTCCGAAAACGCTCGGGGGCAAAGCTGGGCACGCCCGTAAACCAGAGCGGCTCGTCCATCGAGAAGCTATCGCCAATGCGGATCGTGCCGTGGTTGTGCACGCCAATGATGTCGCCCGGAAAGGCACTGGTCACGCCCTCCCGCTCCTGCGCCATGAACATGGTGGCGTTGTTGATGCGGAGGTCTTGCTCCAACCGGTGATGCCGCACGGTCATCCCCCGCGTGAACTCCCCGGAGCAGACGCGCACAAATGCGATGCGGTCGCGGTGCCGGGGGTCCATGTTGGCCTGAATCTTGAAGACGAGCCCCGTGAAGTCATCCTCCTGCGGCTGCACGGCGCGCGTCGTCGTCTGCCGCGGCTGGGGCGGTGGGGCGATGGTGACGAACGTATCGAGCATTTGCTTGATACCAAAGTTGTTGAGCGCCGTGCCGAAGAACACCGGCGTCTGTTTTCCAGCCAGGTAGTCGGCTTTGCTAAAGCTGGCCCCCGCCTCCGATAGCAGATCAATTTCGAAGAGGAGATCCTCCGCCCCCGACCCCATGAGCGCCTCAATGCGGTCCTCAACGTCCTCCGTCTCCAGTACCGTGTTTTGCGGCCCGGCCCCCTTCTGGTAACGCTGAATGGTCTGGTCCTGAAAGTTGTACACGCCGCGGAAGAGCCGGCCCATCCCCAGCGGCCAGTTGAACGGCACCGCTTGGATGCCGAGCGTCTCCTCAATGTCCGAGAGCAGGTCGAGCGGGGGCAGCCCGTCGCGGTCCAGCTTGTTGATAAACGTGATGATGGGCGTGTTGCGCATGCGGCACACGTCCATCAGCTTTTCTGTCTGCGGCTCGACGCCAGCCGCATGGTCCAGGACCATGACAACACTGTCGACTGCCGTCAGCACCCGGTAGGTGTCCTCAGAGAAGTCTTTGTGGCCGGGCGTGTCCAGCAGGTTGATCTTGCAGTCCTCGTACTCAAACTGCATCACCGAGGAGGTGACGGAGATGCCGCGTTCCTTTTCCATCTCCATCCAGTCGCTCGTGGCGTGGCGCCGCGATTTGTTCGCCCGCACCTCGCCCGCTTCATGGATGGCGCCGCCCATCAGTAGCATTTTTTCTGTCAGCGTGGTTTTCCCCGCATCCGGGTGGCTGATGATACCAAACGTGCGCCGCCGAGCGATCTCCTTCTCCAGCGGCGTCTTTTTCGTCGCGACTTCCATGAGGGTTGATGCAGCTAATTCGAAAGGATGGTCCGCCGTGTACCACACAGGCGGCCTGCTGTACGATCCAGCGGGCGTTTTGATCTACAGGGCCGGGCCTGCCTGCCACGGCAGGCGCCTGAAAGGTCCACGCCCTCAGTCTTCCGCTTCTGCGTCCGGAGGCGCCCCTGTAACTGCTGCAATCCCGTTCCACACCGTCACCCCGGCCCCACGCCCGACGGCCTCGCCCCACTCTGAACCCAACGTGCCCCCGGCGATCGCGCCAACGGGGCCGCCCACCTTGGGGGTAGCCACCACGGAGCCCGCCAGCATCCCGAGGCTCACGCCGAGGGTCGCACCGGCCAGGCGTCCGCTCACGGCTCCTACACGGGTCGCAGCGCCACACCCATCACCCCGGCGCGCGCACTGCACGGCTTCGGTCATATCGACGAGCGCGTAAGCGTAAGCTACCCCTCGCGTGGCGCGCCCCACGAGGGCACTGGCGGTCATCCAGGGATTTTCTAACCGTATATACATCTGCGGCTTTTAATCTTAACAAGTATCGGTATAGGGATAACGAACAGTCCTGGCGAGGGTCCCGGAGATCAGAGGCCACGACTACCGGAAAGACGGAGGCAATGATCTTCTTATCGTCCGCGGCCTCTCAGAAGCAACAGCAGCGATCCTCGTAGGAGCCGCCTGCGCCGATGGTTTTCATGGTTCATGGTTTGCGGGCACGTCCAGGTCCCAGATCGTACCCGCTGGGCCAGCGTTGTGGACGGGTGTATTGCTGAGGACCTGCGTCGTGCCCCAACTGCCATGAATGTGGCCGCAGACGCACAACGGCAGCGCCTTTTCCTCAATCGTCTCACGCACGGCCTGGCTCCCCAGGTGCTCGCCACGCGAGCTTACGTCGGCAACGCCATACGGCGGGGCATGCGAAACCAGCACGGCGTTTGCCGGGCATGCCCGGAGCAGCGCCCGGGCCTCGTCCTCCGAGAAGTCCCAGCTCCAGGCGCCAAACGGGGTAACGGGAATACCACCACCAATACCGTAAAAGGGAACCCCTTCCAGCGTTGCCCCAGCGCCATGGAGAACCGTAGCGGCGGGCCAGCCCGCACAGGCCGCCTCGAGTTGCTCCACAGGCTCTGCATTGCCCGGAACCACCACCGTAGGCGTCTCGATGGCGCGCAGGATGTCGATGGTTGCCTCAAGCTGGCGGCCCATCGCGCAGAAATCGCCAGCGCCTACGACGACATCCACCTCGGCCGCTTGTTCAACAAGCGCATGAGCAGCGCCGTGATCCGTATGTATATCGCTAAAGAGGAGCAGCGAGGGCATGATGGGCGCTTCTCCATGAGGATCATCGCGGAGTGCACAGAACCTGGTGGGCACCGGGCCGGCTACGGTCATGCGCGTGCCGCCGGATTTTTCGCACGGCGCTCCCTGTGACGCTACAGGCGTTCGACACTGCCATCTGTGCCATACTGACCCACAGGCTCCTCAGACCGCCGCCTGGTAAGGCGATCTGCGGAACGAGCGATCGCGCGACTGCGGCGTACGGCTAAACCGGGGTTACCACGAACAGCGCGATGTGCGCGAAGGTCACGAAGAAAAATACGAGATAGCCTTGGTAGGTAAGCAGAAACCAGTTGAAGCATGAGCGCAGGATGGGATCTTTCGTTTCTGCTGCCGACACGGCATCCGCCTGACGCTGGAAGTACCGCGACCGGCTCAGTTGTCGCGTGCGCCCCATCACCCAACCGAAGACCTTCAGGTTATAGGTTACCGCCAGTGACCAGATTAGCTTCAGCCGTGCCCGAAGTCCATGCTCGGCACGAAACCACTGGCCGTGATGCGTGAGCAGCCGGTACGCCATGCGCACAAACAGAATAAACGAGAGCACCCCGAAGGTGGCGATGGTGAGATAGGCACCCAGCAGGATCGGGTCCAAGAATGACGCCATGGCTTTGCAGGAAACGCCGGATTAGTACATGTTTTGTTTGAGCTTACAAGCTACCAAACAATGAATGACTCCTCCTACAGCCCACACGCTACAGCCTGTAACGCTCCCGCTACAAATAGTCCAGGTGTACGTGACGGCGCCTCTACGGCGTCGCAGCGCGCCAGACATGAGCCGACAGACCGGCCAGGGAAACAGCCAGTCCAGCGATACGATCAGCCCCGACAATCATCATCCGCTTTCTTCCGACTGCGGACCGGTGGCATCAACCAGTGCCGGCGATTCGTCCTTCTCTTGCTCCTTCACGGGTCCTCCAGGATAGGGCCGCCGCGGTGGGTTATACCCGCCGCCCCCACCGCCGCCCCCTCCTCCGCGCAGATATAGCATGAGGAAGGTAACGACCAGCAGCAGTACAAGAAGCAGGATGAACTTCATGACAGAGCGCCTGCAGTGGGTAAGGGATGAAAGGGCCATCGCGTGTTTAGTAAAAAACGATGCTCGATGCCCGAAGTTCGGGCCCCATCCATGCGCGCCCGAGGTGCTGGAGTACCGCAGGATCCCCCCGCTCCAGCCATTCGCGTTACCGTAGGGGCTCGATGGCGTCCGGCGCAAACTCGCGGTCTACCACATCGTCGTGTGGCAGGCTGCCTCGGTGGGAGCGCAGGTATACGAAGGGCGTGTGGTGCAAGAAATTAGAAACCCGCCCGGTGTAGATGTCCGCATAGCGCTCCACCTGGCGGGCAAAGTGGCTTTTGTCTTTCCCCGTACGCATCAGCAGGCCCCAATTGGGGTTCATCATGCGGCCCGACTCGCGCGCGATGGGCGCAATCTCAGCGTCCAGCGCCACCAGCCGCTCGCGCAGGTTGCGCATCTCCTGCTCCAGGGCCTCCGGGTCACCATTGCGGTGCGGGCCGTACTGGGCGCGGCTTCGCTGCAGCCGCAACCGCAGCGCGGAAAACTCCGCCTCCAGTATTTCTTTCTCTTCCATCAGGGCGGAGAGCGCATGCTGCCGCTCGGTGAAGGCCGCAAGCGTAGCAATTTCGTCCTCAAGCTCCCGAACGATGAGCACCGTTCGCCAGCGCAAGATGTTTTTCGAGACGTTGACATCGACGAACAAATGGTCGCCGACGTACAAGATTTCCTCACCGGAAAGCCCCAGCGTCTGCTCCACCAGCGCCGCGTGCCCGCCCACGTACACCTCGCCCTCGTCCAGCAATCCCTGCTGCTCCCGGAGCATGCCGTCATCGGAGACGACACGGAAGGCCGGCGACTGGCCGGAGAAGAAGGACGGCTTCCGCGCGCCCACAATGGCGATGTCGAAGAGATCGCGCCAGGTCATGTCGCCGGGAAGAAAAGCATCGAAGGCGTACTGCAGCATGGGCGCGGCATAGCTCCACTCCGAGTTCGTGATCAGCAGCAACTTCTTGCCCGCTTCTTTCTGATCGAGCAGGGCCAGCGGCATGTCCTCGTCGAGGTCCACGAATCGGTCGGGATGCGCGATGATTTCCTCCTTCAGCCGGCCCTCCATGTGCGCTTCGTCGAGCGTGCGGCGCACACGCTCGTAGAGGTCGCCGTACCCAATCGAGCTGCCCAGCTGTCCATCGTCCAGTAGCTCTACCAGCTGCATGTACATGCAAGCTTCGGAGATCGCAAATAACGTGTTGAGGAAAATCCACCGGTCCTCCCGCAGATCGATGAGCGTCCGCTGATACGTCTCACGCTGCGCCTCAAACGAGAGCGACTTCGTACCATGAAAGGCGCGCTTGACGTAGCCAAAGCGGTTGGCTTTGACGATGTTACCCTCCTCACAATCGATGATAAGGCCCCGGATGGCAAGATCTGGGTCGAACGTCAGATCTTCCACCGGCCAGCCCTCTTCCTGCAAGCCCTCCTTGATGAACGTGTAGGCCCGCTCTTCCCAGGCCTGCATATGGTAATGGATAAGCGTATAATCCATGTCGTACCCAATCGCCTCAATCCGACGGAGGTTCAG
>CAYFRR010000148.1:0-6478 GCA_964345505.1 uncultured Rhodothermales bacterium | reverse complement strand
GCCTCGCGCCCTACCGTCGAACCCACCGCAGGGCCTGTCGTATTCGACGCAGCACGTGTCCTTGCCACTCCTGTTGTGGCTCAGCCTTTTGTCGCTTCCCCGTTAATCCGCACCGTGTGTATGGAGACCGGTCCCACACCGTCGCTCAAGCAGAACCCCTCTCGTCGTAGCCTGCAGGGGTTGGATGCGGGAGCAAACCATGCGGCGCCACCGCCTACGTCCTCAGGCTGGACGCTGGGGCGTATCGTCCGCACCGTCCTCGGCGTCGGGGGGGTTGCCGTGGCGGCCTGGCTAATGTGGGAGTTCTCCGTGTTGATGCTCTACCTCGTCATCGGCGTCCTGCTGGCCTACGTCATCGGGCCGCTGGTGGACCGCACGCAGGGCGGACTTGGCGGCCCCCGATGGATCAGCATCCTGCTCACCTTCAGTGTTGTGTTCGGCACGATTGCGTTTCTCCTGACCTACCTGCTCCCGTTTCTGGCGGCGCAGGTCACGGACATCACACAGCAGGTCTCGCAGGATACGATCACCGAGATTGCTGCCTTCCTGCAGCAGCGGGTGGAGGAGACCTTCCCGGACACCCAGATCGATCTCATTGAAGCCGTTACGCAGGCGTTTGAGACGCTCTTCGAGCGGGATACGGTAGCCGCATTCGTTGGCTCCGTCGTAGACATCTTTGCGAACATCGTCTACGCGCTGGTGATCATCCCGATGGTTACCTTCTTTGTGCTTAAAGATGGCCACGACATTCGGCAGTCGCTCCTGGCTCTGGTGCCCAACCGGTATTTTGAGGTGTCGCTCCATATCATAGAGAAGGTAGAGCACAACTTGGGGCGCTACTTTCGGGCGCTGCTGACACAGTGCTCGCTTGTGGCGCTTACGGCTACCGTGTTGTTGTACGTCGTAGGGCTGGACTACGCGCTGGCGGTGGGCGTCTTCACCGGCCTGGCCAATACTATCCCGTACCTGGGACCGGCGCTGGGCTTCCTGCTGGGCTCCGTCGTGGCGGTGGTGCAGACCGGCGATTTCTCGCTTATTTTCTGGGTATTCGTGGCCATGGGGATCACGCAGCTGATGGACAATGTGCTCTTTCAACCCATTATTTTTTCACGCGCGGCGCAGACGCACCCCCTCGTGATCTTGTTTGTCGTGCTCATCTTTGCCCAGCTTGGCGGCATTGTAGGGATGATCATTGCTATCCCTCTGCTGACGACGGTGCGCGTCCTCATTCAAGAAGTGCTCTGGAGCCTGCGGACGTACCGGATTCTGGAGGCTTCCTGATGAACTGGGAATTCGCTACTCTACGCCCTTTCCTGAAGCGCGGAGACGTCTGGCTGACGCTCCTGGCAGTGGCTGGATTCGTGGCCTACCTGACCCTGCTGCCGGCGGCCCATCCGTATGCTGCAGCCGACTTCTCGCTGGGCCCAGCAGGGGCTGCAGATGAGGCGCGCGCAGTGGCTTCCGCACATGGGTTCTCGCTGCAGGACATAACGGCGGAGCGTCGGCAGCAGGCTGTGCTTGTGGATTCGCTCCAAGGCCGGCTGGGACGGCGGGCAGCCATTCGGCTGATAAAGGATGATAGGGGCTTGGCGATTCCGGCCTACTACTGGCGCATTACGGGGACCGCTGATGCCGCAGGCCTCGACGAGGTACGGATGCGCCTTACGGCCAGAGGCGAACTGTGGGCCCTCCGCTACGAAGAGACCGATGAGTCCCCATGGCGGCGGGTTCATCGGGAGGCGCTGCAGTCGCTTTCAGACGAAACCCGAGAGGCCTGGGGCTCGGCTTCTGACTCGCTCTTGCAACAGCGTCTCCGGTTTATCCCCGAGGACGAAAGATCGGGCGTGACTGCCAACAGTGTCGGTGAGGCTACCCAAGCACCTGATGTAGACGCGTCTCGTTGGCGTCTGGGGGCAGCTCAGGCGGAAGCCCTGGCGCGCTATCACCTGCAGCGCACGGCGCTGCGGAGGTACGCGTGGGACCTGGATTCGCTACAGTACCAGTCCCGATCGGTTGGGGCTACGGCGTCGGGTTCACAGGAGGTACGCGCCCACTTTATCGCGGCCCCCGGGCCAGCGGGCGTCCCGTTTCGCACCATCGCCACCGTCACAGCAACCGGTCACCTGGCAGGGCTTGCAACGGAGGTGCCAGCACGCACGGACGGGCAGGAGGCGACGCAGGAAGCTTCTTCAGAAGACGCCTCCGATCTAATTTCCATGCAGGCGTTAGCTGATGGGCTTACGGGGATCGGATACTTTGGCTTAGCTATTGGGTTTTTGGTCGTATTCATACGGAGGCTGGGGGCTCGGATGATTGACACGCAGGCGGCCCTTCGCGACGCTGTGGCCGGGGGCCTGCTGGCGGCAGCGCTGGCCGCCTCTGTAGCGCTACCAGAAATCATTGATGATACTGACGTCCTGTGGCTGGGCTTGTTGATTGGATCGGTAGCGCTGAGCCTGATGGCCGTCCTTGGCGGACTTGCTATTTTCGCGGTCTCCAGCGCCGTCGATTCGTACACCCGCGAGGTGTGGCCCGTAAAGCTGAAGACGCTCACCCTCGCACGTCAAGGCAGCTTGCGGTCGGTTCCTGCGGGTCTTGCACTGCTGCGGGGCGTAGGGCTGGGCCTGTTGCTGCTGGGCGCCGTAACCACCCTTCTGTGGGCATGGCCGAGCATCCCGCTGACGCAAGAAGGAAGCGACCTGAGCCCGCTTAGCGATGTCCCCTTTTCGCATGCCTTGTTTTGGGTCTCATACACGGGCTGGTACGCCCTGTTCGTGGGCCTGCTGGTCATCCTGGGCTTTGGCGCGACGCTCTTTCGCTGGACTAAGCATGGCGCAGGCGTCATTGGGGGGCTCGCGCTTACGTTTGCGGTGCTACAGATCACGCCAGCGGAGACCGGCCTGCCGCCCTACGATTGGCTTACGGCAGCGATGGTCGGCCTTGGCATCGGCTGGGCGTTTTGGTACTACAATGTGTTCACGTGCATCGTCGGCTTTTTCATCCTCTACGTCGGGTGGACCGCAGCGCCGCAGTGGCTCATGACGGCTGCCCCCTTTGCCCTTGACGCCCTGCTCGCTGCCCTTGTGGTCTTGGCCATCTGTGGCATGGGGGTGATCGGGCTTGTGAGCGGGCGTACCGGGCAAGAGCTGGCGCCGTACGTGCCGGAGTACGTTCGCGAGATCACGAGGCAACAGCGGCTCGAGCAGGAGCTGGACATCGCCCGCGACGTCCAGAACTCCTTCCTGCCGCGGACCGTGCCTCGGTTAACCGGCGTGGATGTAGCGGCTATGTGCCTGGCAGCCTATGAGGTGGGCGGCGACTACTACGACTTTATTCTATTGGATGACCACCGCCTGGCCATCGCCATCGGTGACGTCAGCGGGAAAGGGATCCAGGCGGCCTTCTACATGACGCTGGTGAAAGGCGCAGTGCAGGCGCTGGCGCGCGAATACGACTGCCCGATGGATGTGCTTCAGCGCCTGAACGACCAGTTTTACGAGAATGCCCCGGCGGGAACGTTCATTACCATGATCTACGGCGTGCTGGACCTGAAGCAACAGACCTTTACGTTTGCACGAGCCGGTCATAATCCGCTGCTGGTTCATCGGATGGGAGAGCCCCAGCCGACCTCCCTGCGCCCCACCGGGTTGGCCATCGGGTTGACGCGCACCGCCGACTTCAAGGAGCAGCTGAGGGCCGTAACCCTGGAGCTGGGGCCTGAAGATCTGCTGGTGTTCTTTACGGACGGGATAACGGAAGCTACCGGGCGGAGTCGCGAGCAGTATGGGGAGGCGCGGTTGGCCCAGAGCCTCGCCAGCGCTGCTGGTGCCGATTCAGCAGCGGAGGTATTGGAGGACCTCCGCGCCGATGTTCGCCTCTTCACCGATGGGGCGGAGCGGGCAGACGACATGACGGCCGTCGTCCTCCGCCTCGCAGCAACGCCTGACGGCGCCGCGCATGCAGACGGTGCAGCCGAAGCGGCGCCATCTTTGACGGGAGATTCGCATCCGGTGGGTGCACGCTAACGTACAGGCACCTATTCTGTAGTGCTATAACGTTACTGAAGAACTACTCATGCCTATGACCTCCGCTACCGCCGCTACCCCCTCTTATCCCGACACCCAGGAGGCTGTAGCCACCGTCCGTGAGCATACCAACCATGTGCCGCGCCTGGCGCTGGTGCTGGGCTCCGGCTTGGGCGACCTGGCGGAGGCTGCAGAGGAAGCGATTACCATCCCCACGACGGACCTGCCGGGCTATCCGCACTCCACCGTGGCAGGGCACGATGGCCAACTCGTGTTTGGCCGCATCGAGGGTGTCGACGTCGTGTTCATTCGGGGGCGTGTGCATCTGTATGAAGGGCATCCGGTGCGGGCCGTGGCCTTTCCCATCCGCCTTGTGTATGCCCTCGGCGCACGCCAGCTCTTAGTAACGAACGCCGCGGGGGGTATCAACCCACGCTGCACGCCCGGATCGCTCATGTTCATCACCGATCACATCAACTTCGCCTTCGCGAACCCGCTTGTGGGGCCCAACGACCCGGCGGGGCCGCGCTTCCCGGATATGTCGGAGCCGTACGATAGCGCCTGGGTGGACCGTGCCGAAGCGCTCGCGCTCGCCAACGGCATGGCCACCGAGCGGGGCACGTATATCTGGACGCGTGGGCCGAGCTACGAGACGCAGGCCGAGATTCAGGCCTACCGCTTGCTCGGGGCGGATGCCGTTGGGATGAGCACCGTGCCCGAAGTGATTCAAGCCCGGCACGCCGGGATGCAGGTGCTCGGGCTGTCCACCATCACCAACTATGCCGCCGGGCTGGGGGAGGAGCCGCTTGACCACGACGACGTGCTGGCCGTTGGACAGGACATCCGTGCTACCCTGGAGCAGCTCGTGCGCCTGATCCTGCGCGATCTCCCGGCCTGAGCCCGGGCTGACGCTGCGATCCGGCCTGAACAAACCGTTTTGAGCCGCCGTATTGCCCCCTGATTTTTCCCTCTTCATCCACCCGCCCACGGTAGCGACGCTATGGCCGCGTACCCTTTCACCGCCATCGAAAAGAAATGGCAGGATTACTGGGAGGCTCATCAGACCTTCCGCACCCCCGAGACGCCCGACCCAGACAAACCCAAGGCGTACATTCTGGACATGTTTCCCTACCCGAGTGGGGCAGGGCTACACGTGGGCCATCCAGAAGGGTATACCGCTACGGACATTCTCGCCCGGTACAAGCGAATGCAGGGCGTAGAGGTGCTTCATCCGATGGGCTGGGACGCGTTTGGCCTGCCGGCGGAGCAGTACGCGATCAAGACGGGCACGCACCCACGGAAGACGACCCGGCGCAACATCGACAACTTTCGCCGGCAACTAAAGCAGCTCGGCTTCTCGTACGATTGGCAGCGGGAAATCAATACGACGGATCCGGACTACTATCAGTGGACGCAGTGGATCTTTCTGAAGCTGCACGAGAAAGGGCTGGCGTATCAGGCCGAGATCCCGGTGTGGTGGTGCCCGGAGCTGGGCACGGTGCTGGCCAACGAGGAAGTGATTGACGGCAAGAGTGAGCGTGGCGGGTATCCGTGCGTGCGGCGCCCGCTGCGGCAGTGGATGCTGCGCATCACGGCGTATGCCGATCGCCTCCTGGAGGGGCTCGACGACCTCGACTGGCCCGAGTCCACCAAGCAGGAGCAGCGCAACTGGATCGGCCGTTCGGAAGGGGCCAACATTGAGTTTCCGGTAGAAGGGCTGAAGGATGAAGCCATCCAGGTGTACACCACCCGGCCCGACACCATTTTCGGTGCGACCTATATGGTGCTGGCGCCGGAGCACGTGTTGGTAGATCAGGTCACAACCAGCGAGCGCGCGGACGAGGTTGCGCAGTACCGGCAGCAAGCTGCACAAAAGAGCGAATTGGAGCGCACCGAACTGCAGAAGGATAAAACGGGCGTCTTCACGGGGGCCTACGCCATCAACCCAGCCACGGGGGAGCGCATCCCCATTTACGTGGCCGATTATGTGCTCGCCTCTTACGGCACGGGCGCCATCATGGCGGTCCCGGCCCACGACGACCGCGACTACGACTTTGCCAAGCGCTACGACCTCGAGATCCGGCCGGTAGTGGAGGGCGGCAACGTGCGGCAGGAGGCGTTTACCGGGGAAGGCCCGCACATTAACTCAGCCAACGATGCCGTATCGTTGAACGGGCGTGGCGTGGAGGAGGCGAATGAGCAGATCATCGCTTGGTTGGAGGCGCACGGCTACGGCGAAGGGAAGGTTAATTACAAGCTGCGCGACTGGCTCTTTAGCCGGCAACGCTACTGGGGCGAGCCGTTTCCTGTGGTGTTTGTAGACGGGGAGGCTCAGCCGTTGCCCGAAGACGCCTTGCCCGTAACACTCCCCGAGCTGGATACCTACGAGCCCAGCGACTCGCCCGCCGGGCCACTCGCGGAAGTGAAGGATTGGGTGCAGACCATCGACCCGG
>CAYFRR010000147.1:1345-6572 GCA_964345505.1 uncultured Rhodothermales bacterium | reverse complement strand
GAGCAGCTCTGGGAGACGACCATGGACCCGTCCACGCGGCGCCTGCAGCAGGTCACCATCGACGACGCCGCCGCGGCGGATAAGGTCTTCACCACGCTGATGGGCGACGCCGTAGCACCGCGCCGCAAGTTCATTGAGCGCAACGCCAAGTACGCCACCATCGACGCCTAACACGGCGCAGCTTCAGGGCGCAGCTGCAGGGCGCGCACAAACGGTCGGGTGATGCGTAGAGGGAATCGTTCTTCCGCACAACCCCCGTTTGGTCGATGGACCTAAGCATCGTCGTTCCTGCCTTCGAAGAAGCGGCCTCGCTGCCTGAGCTGGCGGCGGAGCTGCACACCGTGTGCCAGCAGCAGGGCTGGACGTACGAGGTGTGGATGGTGGACGACGGCTCCCGCGACGATACCTGGGCCACCATCGCACAGCTCCATGCGGAGGACCCGCGCGTGGCCGGCATTCGGCTCCGGCGCAACTATGGCAAGTCGGCCGCGCTGGCCGCCGGCTTTGCCCACGTCCGCGGTCGCTACGTGGCCACCCTTGACGCCGATCTGCAGGACGACCCGCACGAGCTGCCCGCGCTCATCGCAACGCTACAGGAAGGCTATGACCTCGTTAGCGGCTGGAAGCGGGAGCGACGGGATCCCCTCTCGAAGACCCTCCCGAGCCGTTTCTTCAACCGCGTCACGCGTGTCGTTTCGGGGCTGCCGCTGCACGACTTCAACTGCGGGCTGAAGGTGTACCGGCGCGAGGTGGTAGAGCACGTGACGCTCTACGGCGAGTTGCATCGCTACATCCCGCTCTTGGCCAAGTGGGAAGGGTTTGACCGTATCACCGAGCAAGAAGTGCAGCACCGCCCCCGGCAACACGGCCAAACGAAGTTCGGGCTGGAGCGCTTCATCCGCGGCTTTCTGGACCTCATCTCGGTCATCTTCCTGACCCGCTTTGCTGCTCGGCCGATGCATTTCTTCGGCGGGCTGGGGACGCTCTCCTTCCTGGCGGGCTTTTTCATCAGCCTCTACCTAACGCTCGACAAGCTCATTTATGGCAGCTACATCAGCGACCGGCCGCTGTTGCTGCTGGGGCTGCTGATGATCCTCTTTGGCGCGCAGATGTTCACCACGGGGTTGTTGGGGGAGATGATTATCAGCCGGCGGATGGAAGAAGAAGGCGCCTACGAGGTGGCCGAGGCGCATCCCGCGCCGGTGCGGGAGGCGGCGTGAGCACGTTCCAGAGGAGCTACGCGTCTGACGGGTGGGACCGTTGGCTGTGATCATGAGGGGCTCCGGGCCGTATAGGGCAGACACGTGATGTTCTTCATTAGCCTTGACGGGCCTGGCGGGCACCTCGTGGCATGTCGTTTCACTCTATGGGCCTCTTCCTATTATGAGCAACGATGCCTCGTCCTCTGCTTCGCAAGAGGCCCCTGCGGAAACGCAGCATGACGCAGCGACCGGGGTATACGCCACACGGCAGTGGGTGGGCCTGCTCGCGGGGGCACTCGTCTTTGCAGTACTTCTGCTTACGCCTCCTCCGGAGGGGCTCGGTCTGCCCGGCTGGCGCGCGGCAGCGGTGGGGGCACTCATGGCCATTTGGTGGATTTCGGAAGCGCTTCCTATCCCAGCCACAGCGCTGCTGCCAGTTGTTCTGTTTCCCGTGCTGGGGGTGAGCTCTATCGCGGCTACCACCGCGCCGTACGCGAGCCCCCTCATCTTCCTATTCCTGGGGGGCTTCTTGATCGCTATTGCGATGGAACGCTGGAACCTCCACCGGCGCATCGCGCTGCGCACGATCGCTTTTGTTGGGACCAGTCCGCGTCGCATCATCGGTGGCTTCATGGTTGCCGCTGCGTTCCTCAGCATGTGGATCAGCAACACCGCCACCGCCATGATGATGCTACCCATCGGGCTGTCGGTGGTGGACCTGGCCCGCTCCAACGCGAGCGCGCAGCCCACCCATGTGGGGGGCTTCGCCGTGGCGCTGATGCTATCGATCGCGTATGCCTGCAACATCGGGGGCATGGGCACGCTGATTGGCACCCCGCCGAACGCCCTCCTGGCTGGATTTTTGGCTGAGACCTACGGCACAGAGGTAGGCTTTGCTCAGTGGATGGGGCTGGGGGTGCCTATGGTACTTGTCGGGTTGCCGCTCGCGTATGTGGTGCTGACCCGCGGGCTGTTCACGCTGGACCAGGTGGAGTTGGTGGGTGGAGCGGCCCTGGTGAAGCGCGAGCTGGAGCGCCTGGGCCACCTCAGCAGAGCCGAGCGACTGGTAGGCGTGGTGTTTGGTACAGTGGCCCTTCTGTGGATGACGCGTCCGCTGCTCAGCACAGTCGTGCCCGGCCTCTCTGACGCTGGAATTGCGATCTTTGGTGGCGTAGTGCTTTTTCTGCTCCCGGTGAACCTGGCGCGCGGGCAATTCGTGCTCGACTGGGAGGCGGCCCAAAAATTGCCCTGGGGGGTGCTGCTCCTGTTCGGGGGTGGCCTCTCGCTTGCCGGTGCCATTGAGCGCACCGGGTTGGCCACCTGGATCGGCGAAGGCCTGAGCGTGGTAGGTGGCCTGCCGATTTTACTGACGGTGATGATCGTGGCCACTGCCATCATTCTGCTTACCGAGGTCACCAGCAACACAGCCACCGCTGCCGCTTTTCTGCCCATCATGGCGTCCGTTGCGGTGGGCATTGGCGAGAACCCCTTCCTCCTGATCGTCCCCGTAGCCCTGGCTGCCAGCGCGGCGTTCATGTTACCGGTAGCGACCCCACCTAACGCCGTCGTGTTTGGCAGTGGGGATGTGACCATTCCCGAGATGGCGCGCGCCGGGGTGTGGCTGAACCTGCTCTTCGTCGCGCTGATTACCCTAAGCGCTTACGTGCTCGCCCCGCTTGTTTTTGGCGTTGAGTTTGGCGTCGTTCCCGGCTGGGCTGGAGGGTAACCGGTCCGGTTGCATCGTACCTGGCAAAGTGGGATGTTAGACGTGCACGGGCTGCGGCAGTTATGGCCCCGATGGCTGTGGCTGCGACAGTCCGTTTCTCTTCACCGTGCTTACTCTTGCTTATGCGCATTATCCTTGTGGGTCCCGTATATCCGTACCGCGGCGGTATTGCACACTTCACCGAAGCCACCGCGCATGCCTTGAAGGACCGGGGGCACGACGTAACGGCATTGACCTTTACCCGGCAGTATCCGCGCCGTCTCTTTCCGGGACGCTCGCAGCTGGAATCGCGCCCGCCGGTCCGCCCGGTGCCGTCGGTGCGGCTCATCGACTCCATCAACCCGCTTTCGTGGTTTCGGGCAGCGCAGCACCTCATGCGGGAGGCGCCGGACGTGGTGCTCTTTCAGCATTGGATGCCCTTCTTTGCGCCGGCGTTTGGTACCATCGCACGGCTGCTGCGGGCCCAGGGCATCCGCTGCCTGGCGGTGGTGCATAACGCCCTGCCACACGAGCGGCGCCTGGGCGACATTGCGCTGAGCCGGTACCTGTTTAACGCCTGTGACGGCTTTGTGGCCCTCTCGCGCATGGTGGCGAACGACCTGCGCCGCCTGACGAGCTATCGCGTGCCCATGCAGCAGGTGGCCCATCCGCCCTACCATCAGTTTGGGGATGGCCTGGACGCCGCGGAGGCCCGCCACCGCCTGAATCTGCCAAGCGACGCGCAGGTCTTGCTCTTCTTCGGGTTTGTGCGGGCGTACAAGGGGCTGGACGTGTTGCTGGAGGCCCTGCCCCACATCCGGGAGTACCTCCCCAAGGTGCACCTCGTGATTGCGGGCGAGTTCTACGAGGAAGAGGAGCCCTACCGCGAGCTGATTCGCGCCCAAGGCCTGACGGACCATGTGGTGCTCCACGCCCACTACATCCCTACGGAGAGTGTCCCTACGTACTTCTCGGCGGCCGACGTGGTGGTGCAGCCCTACCGCTCAGCCACGCAGAGCGGTGTGGCGCAGGTGGCGTTTCACTTCGAGAAGCCCGTCATCACGACCGACGTCGGCGAGCTGGCGGCGGAGGTGCCCGACGAGGAAGCTGGCTTTGTGGTGCCTCCGGAAGATCCCGCCGAGCTGGCGGCGGCCGTGGTGCGCTTCTTTGAAGAGGGCTGGGCCAAGCGGCTGGAAGACGGTGTGCGCCGCACCCGCCAACGCCACGGCTGGGACGAGGTCGCCACTGCGGTGGAGCGACTGGTGCGGTAGCAAGACGCGTGAACATTCCCGCGCGACGGCCTGTTTCGTGGCCGCTGCTTGCTCATGCTTGCCGCTGCTCGTCCCCTGCTTCTCAGACGGCCTCCCTGAACGCCCCTATGCGCTACGACCCCATCAAAGACCGGCTGGAAGGGCTGGCCGATCGCCATCCGCTGCTGCGTCGCCTGTTCTACGGGTTGCTGAACATGCTTTTCCTGCGCGCCTGGTATGTGCGGCGCCTGGTGCGCAAGCTCCTCCCGCGTGACCGCCCCGTGCGGGTCCTCGATGCCGGGACGGGCTTTGGGCAATACGCTTACTTTGTAGCGCGGACGTTTCCGCTGGCCGAGGTAACGGCTGTGGACGTGAAGGTGGACTACCTCGCCCGTGCCCGGCAGTTCATCCGCCAAACCCCGCAAGCCGACCAGGTGACGTTTCAGGTCGATGACCTCACCGACCTGATGGCCGAAGGACCGTTCGACCTGATCCTGTCGGTCGATGTGATGGAGCACATCGCTGATGACGAAGCTGTCTTTCGCCATTTCAAGCGCGTGCTGCGCCGAGGGGGGCATGTCATCATCAACACGCCGTCGGATAAAGGTGGATCGGATGTGCAGGAGGCGGGGGACGAGTCCTTCATCGAGGAACACGTGCGGGACGGCTACGCGCCGGCCGAGCTGCGGACCAAGCTGGAGCGCGCGGGACTGGAGGTGGTGGACCTGCGCTACACCTACGGCCCCTATGGCGCTACGGCCTGGCAGTGGCTCATCCGCCGCCCGATCCAGTGGGTGGGGCGGTCCTGGGCGTCCGTGCTGCTACTGCCGCTGTACTATGCGGTGACGCTGCCGGTGGGGCTGCTGCTGCACTTCCTGGATGTCCGCGCCGAAAATGATACGGGCACAGGGCTGCTGGCTGTCGCACGCAACCCCTCGGAGGCGCTGCCGTAGGAGCACTCGATTTTCTTTTCTATCATGGATCTCCTGCTACTCATGACCCGCGCTCTACGCTCGTTCTCGCTCCTGACGGCCGGCCTGCTGTGCCTGGCCCTCCTGAGCACGCCCGCT
>CAYFRR010000147.1:0-1245 GCA_964345505.1 uncultured Rhodothermales bacterium | reverse complement strand
AGGACCAGGAAGCCCAGAATCCAGCTGACCAGACCGAACAGGCCCGTGAGGCTGCGGATGCCTGGCTGGCCCTCTTTGACGCCGACGACATCGAAGCTACCTATGAAATGGCGGCGGAAACCTTCAAAACCCAGGTCGAGATGCAGGACTGGGAAGCCCAGGCCGCGCAGGTGAAGCAGGCGGTAGGCGAGTTGGACGGGCGGACGTACATGGAAACCACGTACGCCGATGAGCTGCCTCAGGCCCCAGAAGGGGACTACATGATTGTGCAGTACGATACCCAGTACGCCAATCTAAACGTGACGGAGTTCGTGATCCTCGTGTTGGACGAAGACACCTGGCGCATGGTCGGCTTCAACGCGCAGCCGCAGCAACAGGGACAATAGGGACGCCCGATCGTGCAGTTGATGCCTCGTAGCGTCCACTGGCTGGCCGACCTATAGCACGGGGGCCGTGTGCGAATGCGACCGTCTCGAGCGCGGGCGTCCAGCCCCATGACTAAGGCAAGGGCCGAGCGCCCAACGCGCTGCCAGAATGCACGGTCGCTCGGGGACGTGCCATCCCGAAGGCTCATCGACTTCCTTCGTGCCATGCGCATCCTGTCCATCTACCTGCTGGCGGGGCTGTTCGCGGTCGCGGGTGTCGCCCACTTCGTCCGCCCACAGCTTTTCGTGCGGATTGTGCCGCCGTACCTGCCAGCGCCGCTGCTGCTCGTCTACGTAAGCGGCGCGTTGGAGGTGCTCGGCGGCCTCGGCTTGCTGCTCCCGGCTACGCGCGTCGTGGCTGGCTGGAGCCTCATTGCGTTGCTCATCGCTGTCTTCCCTGCCAACGTCCACATGGCGCTCCACCCGGAGGCCTTCCCGCAGGTTCCGGCCTGGAGCCTCTACGTGCGCCTTCCGCTCCAATTCGTGCTGATGGGGTGGGTGTACTGGGTGGCGTGCGCATGAGGAGGCCCGCTGCGCGCCTCAACGCGATCGCTGGTGGCCGCAGGGCCTTTTTCGTCACCGGTCCGCCCCTGAGGACAGAGCATCCCGCGCGTCTTCCATGCTGGCGGACAACGGCGCGGCGGCCTCAATGGCAGCGGACAAGGAACGAGCGCGTTGCCCCAGGGCGAGGCGCTCCAGATTGTCCTGGGCGGTGGCCGTAGCGACGGCCAGCCCGCCCACAGCCAGTCCAGTCCCACAAGCAGGAGGGCGCTCATCCATAGGGCAAACCGAAGGGGGCCGTGCGCCATAACGGGATCGT
>CAYFRR010000146.1:0-6618 GCA_964345505.1 uncultured Rhodothermales bacterium | reverse complement strand
ACCGGGGACCTCACCCGGCGTAAGCTGCTCCCCGCGCTGTATCATCTGATGCAGGAGCAGGGCGTCGCTGAGAAATGCTATGTGCTCGGGGTAGCGCTTGAAGACTGGTCCACCGAGCAGTTTCGCACGCATGCCCGCGAAGCGCTCGCCGAAGCTTTCTCCGAGGAAGAGCTGCGGACCTGGTGCGATCGCAACCTCTTCTACCAGTCGCTTGGTGCAGACGCCAGTCGCTACGCCGAGCTCCGCCGCCGCATCGAAGCGATTGAGGCGGAGCATGAGCTGCCGGGCAACCGGGCGTACTACCTCTCGCTGCCGCCGCCTGCCTACGGACCGACCATCGCGTCCCTCGGGGACGTCGGGCTTAACACGAGTGACGGCTGGACGCGCGTAGTTATCGAGAAGCCGTTTGGGAAGGACCTCGCATCGGCGCAGGAGCTCAATGCCCTGGTGCATCAGCACTTCGATGAAACGCAGGTCTACCGCATCGATCATTACCTGGGCAAAGAGACCGCACAAAACTTGCTGGCCTTCCGGTTCGGAAATGCGCTCTTCGAGTCCGCGTGGAATCGTGATCGGGTCGAGCGGGTGGAGATCACCGTGGCCGAATCGCTCGGAGTGGAAGCCCGCGCCGGATACTATGACGATGCGGGCCATCTGCGCGATATGGTGCAGAACCACCTCACCCAGCTCTTCACGCTGATGGCGATGGAACCACCGTCGAGCTTTGACGCCGATGCCATCCGCGATGAGAAGGTGAAGGTGCTGCGCTCCACCCGGCCCATCGACACCGCTCAGGTACAGCTCGGGCAGTATGCCGCCGGAGAACTCGACGGTGTGCCCATGCCAGGGTATCGGCAGGAGGAGGGGGTGCCGGAGGATTCCACCACGGAGACGTTCGTATCGCTACCGCTTTACATCGACAACTGGCGGTGGCAGGGCGTGCCGTTCGTCCTGCGCACGGGGAAGCGGCTCCCCCGAAAACTGACGCAGATCGCGGTGCACTTTCGCTGTGCCCCCATCTCGCTCTTCCAGAACGACGCTACAAACGGCGCCGGGTGCGACGTGAATCCGAATGTGCTCGTCATCACCCTGCAGCCCAATGAAGGATTCGATCTGCGCTTCGAGGTAAAGACGCCCGGGGAGGCGGTGCAGCTGGCCACCGAGGAGCTGAGCTTCCGCTATAAAGAGGCGTTCAGTGCCATTCCGGATGCGTACGAGACGCTCCTGCGGGATATCATCCAGGGCGACCAGACCCTGTTCGTCCGGGCCGACGAAGTGGAGCATTCGTGGCGGCTCTACACGCCGGTGCTTGATGCCGCCCTTGAGCCGGTGCCCTATCCGGCAGGCTCGTGGGGGCCGGACACGTCGCGGGCCGCGCCGGTACGTGAAGCGCAGCCCCAGGCGGCGTAGCCATGCGCTGAGCGGCCGGAGCGCGCTTGCGGGGGGCGTGCGCGCCCGTTATTCTGCAGGGGGCAGATTCGCGATGCTACAGCGGAATCCGTATCTACCAGGGAACCGCCTTCTGTAGTTGCCCTGCCTCGCATGCCCGCCTCCGCCGAACCGCCCCTTTCCGATACCGCCGCACCGACAGACGCTGCGTCCGCCCGCCGCCCGCATGGCAGTTGGCACTGGGTGGTGGTGGGCCTCGTCATCCTGGGCCTGGCCGGGCTCGTAGGCGTAGCCGGGCGGTTTCCTGAGGTTAACGGGCACTACGGCATCTGGTCGATCCTGCCGCCGCTCGTCGCCATCGTGCTGGCCTTCTGGACGCGTGAGGTCGTGAGCGCCCTCTTTGTGGGCATCGCCGTGGGCGGGGTGATAGCTGGCGAGCTCAACATCGTGCAGGAGTTTCTTATCCCGGCCATCGGCACGCAAGATTTTGCGTTGATCCTGCTGGTGTATCTGTGGGCCTTGGGCGGCCTGATCGGGCTATGGACGCGCACAGGCGGGGCGCTCACGTTTGCGCAGTGGGCCAGCGGCCTCGTCGTACGCGGCCCCCGCAGCGCCAAGCTGTTCGCCTGGGTGATGGGCCTCGTCTTTCATCAGGGCGGCACCATTAGCACGGTGCTGACGGGCGCCACCGTGCGGCCCATCAGTGACGAGCATGGCGTGTCGCACGAGGAGCTGGCCTACATGGTCGACTCCACCGCGTCGCCCGCGGCTACCCTCATCCCGTTTAATGTGTGGCCTATCTTCGTCGGGGGACTGGTGGCGGGCACGATTCCGATGTTTGAGACCTCACAGGACGGCATCGCCTTTTTCTTCTCGGCCCTGCCGTATAACTTTTATGCGATTCTGGCCATTTTCGTCACGCTGCTCTTTGCGCTGGAGAAGCTCCCGTGGATGCCGGGTAAGCAGATGCGTGCGGCCATGAAGCGCTCGCGCGAGACGGGCGCGCTGGACCGCGAAGGTGCTAACCCGCTCGCCTCCGACGATCTCACCGAGATGAAGGTGCCCGACGACTACCGCCCCGGCCTGATCGACTTCTTCGGGCCGATTGGCACCTTGCTCGGCGTAGCCATCATCCCGTACCTGTTTACGTACTTTTACCTCGGGATGCGCGACGATCCGACACTGCTCATCGCCGAGGCCTTCGTGCTGGCGGTGCTGCTGGGCATCGGCATTGCCATGGCAAAGGGCATGAAGCTGCAGGACGCCATCGACGGCTTTGTGGACGGTTGCCGCGGCGTCACGATTGGCGCCATCATCCTGGCGCTGGCCGTCACCCTGAAGGAAGTGGCCGACGCGGTGGGTACGGCCGAGTACGTGGTGGCGCTCACGGCCGACAGCCTCTCGCCCGCCTTCCTGCCGAGTCTGCTGATGGTGTTGTGCCTTATCATCGCCTTCTCCACGGGGACGTCCTGGGGCACCTACGCGGTGGTCTTCCCGGTGGCGATGCCGCTGGCCTGGGCCGTACAGCCGGATCCGTTCTTCATCACCCTCTCTTTTGCCGCGGTGGTGGGCGGCAGCGTCTTTGGCGACCAGTGCTCGCCCATCTCCGACACGACCATCCTCTCGTCGCTCGCCACCGGGTGCGACCTCATGGACCACGTCTACACGCAGATCCCGTTGGCGCTGCTGGCGGGCGGCGGGGCGGCCTTGCTGTACCTTCTGCTGGCGGCGTTCGTGGTGTGAGCCTCTGCGGTGTTACCGGATCATCGCGCCCGGAAATACCACCGGGCTCTCGTGCCCATCGGCCCCGACCGCTGCGACGCCAAAGAGGTAGTTGTCGATGACGATGTTCTCCAGCGTATGCTCGGTGACGTTATCGACGAAGCGGCTATGCGTCCAGTGCGATTCGTCCGTGGGGCGCCAGTAGATGCGGTAGCCCGCCAGCGTGGGATCGTCAACGGCGTCCCAACGGAGGGTGGTGGATGGCTGCACGGCGCCCCCGATGGCCACGTTCTGCGGGCGGGGCGGGGCGGACGCGAGGGAAGCCAACGCGGCCACGTTCACGCGGGTGAGCTGAGCGGCGTAGTCAAAATCAACCCCGTCGATAGTGTCGCCGTACCGGATGCCGTCTTCCGTGCGGAGGTCCTGATGCTGCCGGTTGTAGTTCTCATGCGTCTCCATGATGCGGACGGCCGGGAAGCCAGCGTCGTTAAACGGCCGGTGGTCGCCGCCGCGCCCGAAGCGGTCGAGGCGGTAGATGAGCTGCGGGTTGAGGTTGGTCACGTAGCGCTCGGCCGTGGTTGCCACGTAGCGGGCCAGCTGCCGCGAGGCGCCGTCATTTTCCCCGCCAAAGAAGCGCTCCGACCACCGGTTGCCAAGGTTGGCGGCACGCTGGGAGAAGATGCGGA
This sequence comes from uncultured Rhodothermales bacterium, assembly GCA_964345505.1. Taxonomy (GTDB): domain Bacteria; phylum Bacteroidota; class Rhodothermia; order Rhodothermales; family Salinibacteraceae; genus Tc-Br11-B2g6-7. The sequence goes on along the minus strand of CAYFRR010000146.1, from coordinate 2,821 downwards.
ACGTGGTGTTCTCGACGACGCCCGAGATCCCTTCGATATTGCCGATCATATCGTTGTTGAGCACCCCGGCCAGGTCCCACTCCTCCTCGCGCGCGACTTGCGCCGCATGGGCGGCCCCGATCAGGCCCTGCTCCTCGCCGGTAAAGCCGACGTATACGATGCTGCTCCCGAAGTCGTGCTGGGAGAGCACGCGAGCCGCTTCGATGGCGCCGGCTACGCCCGAGGCGTCGTCGTTAGCGCCGGGGGCGTCGCTCTCGGCGTTCATGATGTCACTCACGCGGGAGTCCAGGTGCCCCCCGATCAGGAAGTAGCGGTTGGGGTGGGTCGTGCCGCGCTGAATGGCGACGACGTTGTAGACGTAGGTGTCCTCCGGAACGCGCGGATTTTGGCCGCCCTCCACGAGCGTGCGCTGGAAGCCCACCTCCAGGCAGCCGCCGCAGTCGGCTGAAATCTCCTCAAACGTATCCCGAACCCAGCGCCGCGCAGCGCCCACGCCGCGGGTGTCGGAGGTGGTATCCGAAAGGGTGTGGCGCGTGCCGAAGTCGACCATTGCCTGCACGTAGCTACGTAGCTGGTCGGAGGAGACCTCCGGCATCAGGGCCTCGATCTGTGGGTCGATGGTCGGCGGCGGGGCTTCGGTCGCCTGAGCCTGGACGGGCCCGGTGGCCGGCACCAGCAGTGCAGCGATAAGAAAGGCAACAGCAAAAAGAGGGGTAACCAGGCGCAGCATGGGCGTGTGGGGTCGTCAGAGCGAAAGAAACTGTGCGCCGTCAACGTACAGCATTTCTCGCTCGGTTGCCACCCGCCATCGTTAGCAGTCGCCAGGGCGTGGTGCGTTCAATGCACAGAGGGGCAAGGCCACATGGCCGCATTGTGCCTGCATGAGGGTGTCCAGGTCGTGCTGCAGCTTGGTGATGAGGTGGCGCCGCAGCTCGGCGTTCAACCCCTGGTAGGCCCCATCGCGCAGGGCGTCGAGGGCCCGCTGGTAGTGCAGGGCGGGATCGGGACCAGTCGCTGGGGCGGAGGCTACGGGCAACGAGGGCTCATCCATGGCATCAAAGAGAAAGGAGCAGAAACATGATGCGATCTATGCGGCCCCAAGGGTATCGGCGGGAAGGCAAACGGCTTAAATCGCTCTTCACATGCTCTGTGTAATGCGGTGCACGGGTGTTACACGGTGGGGACGCTGTGGAACAGCCTACGCCTCACGCTGGCGCAGACTGCTTCACGCGGTTGGTGTCATCCTTCGTGCGCGCCTGAGCCCAATCATGCGCTATTTGAAAGGCGAACTTACGTCTCACCTCCAGTTATCGGCGTGTGCGTACGCCCGGCCACGGCGTGCCTCATGCGCTGATAGATGGCTGAGAGCCCCTGCGTCCGCTGGGGGCCAAGTAAATCGGCCAGGCCCAGGTCGCGCAGAGGATAGTCGGTGGCTGCTTCGACCGTGTCGGGCGTAGTGCCATCGAAAGCTTCGTGCAAGATGGATACGAAGGCGCGCGCCGTCGGGGCGTTGCGGGGCACATCGGCAATGATGCGCACGGTGCCATCACGCACTTCAGGGCGCAAGAAGACGGGCGACTGGCACTCGTGCACCATGTTCAGTCCGGCCTCGCGCAGTTCCTGATATGCATCGGGAAGTGGAGGCAGATTATCGGAATAATCAAGCAGCAGCTCCAGACGCCCCTCGCGTTCAAACATCTGGAATCCAGCGGCAATGTCCTCAAACGAAGCCATGATCGAGACCGAAATAAGATAGAGAAAAGACGGGAGTCCGGACGATGCTAAGCGGTTTTAGCGGCAGGCGCTGCATCCCCCTTCTCGATAGGCATGCCCACAAGGTTGCCCCATTCGGTCCACGACCCATCGTAGTTTTTAACCTGGTCGAACCCGAGCAGGTACTTGAGTACAAACCACGTGTGGCTGGAGCGCTCGCCGATGCGGCAGTAGGCAATCGTTGGCTCTTCGGGGTTGAGTCCCTCGCGCTGCTCGTAGAGCGACTCAAGGGCTTCGCGCGGTTTGAAGGTGCCGTCTTCGGCCACTGCGTTCGACCAGGGGACACTGCGCGCGCCAGGGATATGGCCGCCGCGCATGGAGCTTTCTTCGGGGAGACCGGGCAGGTGCGTAACCTCGCCCCGAAACTCCTCAGGCGAGCGCACATCGACCATGGGGCCATCTTGCTGCTGATGGGCCAAGACCTCGTCTCGGAACGCACGGATAGACAGATCGGGTGCTTCAGGCACAGGATACGACACGTCAGGCAGGTCGGGCACCTCGGTAGTAAGGGGGCGGTCTTCAGCCTCCCACTTCTCGCGTCCGCCATCCATAACGCGGAGTGGCTCGTGACCGTAGAGACGGAACACCCAGAAAGCGTAGCAGGCCCACCAGTTGTTTTTGTCGCCGTAAAACACAACCGTGGTGTCGGGGCCAATGCCTTTGGCTTCGCAGAGCCGGGCAAACGCTTCTTCGTCGATAAAGTCGCGCTGTACGGAGTCTTGCAGCTCGGTGTGCCAGTCTACTTTCACAGCGCCGGGGATGTGACCGGTATTGTAGAGCAGCACATCTTCATCGGCTTCGACAATACGAATGTCTTCACCGCTGTCAAGATGGTGAGCGACCCATTCAGTGTCTACCAAAACGTCGGTGCGAGCGTATGTGCCCATGGCATGTGGTGAGATTCTTGGAAACGAGAGATGAACTATGACCTGTAGCGCAGATCAATAAGGCACACCCCTTTGCGCAAAAATGTGTTCGGCGTTGGGGCGGCTCCGTTACACATATTGCGGCTTGTTTACACCGAGCCTGTAGCGGATGTGCTACGTAG
>CAYFRR010000145.1:0-6695 GCA_964345505.1 uncultured Rhodothermales bacterium | reverse complement strand
AGCACCTCCACCCGGACCCGCACGACGCCCTCCTCTACCATACCCAAGTCGCGGGCGGCGGCGTGGGAGAGGTCGATGATGCGCCCCCGCACGAAGGGGCCGCGGTCGTTTATGCGGACATCCACGGTGCGGCCATTTTCCTGATTGGTCACGCGGACGAGGGTGCCAAACGGGTGCGTTCGGTGGGCGGCCGTATGGGCGTCCTTGTCGTACCGCTCGCCGCTGGCCGTGCGCCGCCCGTGAAAGCGTAGAGCATAATACGAGGCGATCCCCTCCTCCACGGCTTGCCCCTCCCCAGCCTGAGCCGCCGCCCCGCCCGACGCACAGCCCGGAAGCAAGAGCAACCCCAGCAGCAGCCCCACGATTGGCAGGGTGCTCCAGATCCACAGGCGTAGGGCGTCGAACCTCTTCATTCGACAGCCACCCGGCGGTACGTGACAAACCGAAACCCGTCGTGCGGCTCTACGGCATCAACCGTAAACACATCGCCCACCAGGTGCTCGTACGGCGGGAAGAACGTGTCACCGGTGTAGTCGCCCTCCACCAGCGTCAGCTCTAACCGGTCGGCTTCCGGGAGGAACTGCTCGTAGATGGCCGCGCCGCCGCCAATGAACACCTGGGAGGCATCCGCCACGGCGGCCATCGCCTCCTCCACTGAGGGGTAGGCTTCCACCCCCTCCATTGCTTCGAAGCGCTCCGGCTGCGAGGTGAGCACCACATTGCGGCGCTTCGGCAAGGGGCCGCCAAACTGATGCACGATGGACTCAAACGTGCGCCGCCCCATGAGCAGCGGGTAGCCGGTCGTCAGGCGCTTGAAGCGCTTCAGGTCGGCCGGGAGGTGCCAGGGCAGGTCTTTGTCTTTGCCGATGACGCGGTTGTCCTCGGCGACGGCGGCGATGATGACGAGTTCAGGCACGGCGGTCAGGATGGGGCTGGTTGGCAGATGCGGGCCCTCTCTACGACGGGCCCCGCCTATGGTGCCCCGGCGCGACAAAGGCGGGGCGGTCGACGCTTCACCGTTCGTCACAATCCCGTTGCAACTGGACCTGCGATGTCCTATTCTGCACGCACAAACTGAACGTTCCCCCGCGCTGGCGCGCCGCATGCCTGACTTCCAGCTCCACCTGTTCGATTACATTGCCATCGGCGCGTACATCGTCGGCATCGTGGCGCTCGGCCTCTACTTTGCGCGCAACCAGAAAACCTCGACCGACTACTTTCTCGCGGGCCGGTCGCTGACGTGGTGGCTGATCGGGTTCTCGCTGTTTGCGTCCAACATCTCCAGCGCCAGCCTCGTGGGGATGGCCGGCGAAGCCTACGGCACCGGCATCGCCGTCTTCAACTACGAGTGGATGGCGGCGGTGGTGCTGATCATCTTTGTGATCTTCTTCCTGCCGTTCTACCTGCGGGCGCGCATCTTTACGATGCCCGAGTTCCTGGAGCGGCGCTTCGACGTGCGGTCGCGCTACTACTTTTCGGGCGTGACGATCCTGGGCAATATTTTGATTGACACGGCGGGCGCGCTCTATGCCGGGGCACTGGTCATTCAGATGATCTTCCCCGAGATCCCGATGTGGCAATCGATTGTGGTGCTGGCCGTGCTGGCCGGCCTGTACACGGTGGCGGGGGGCCTCGCCGCGGTCGTGTATACCGATGCCATCCAGGCGGTGCTGTTGCTGCTCGGGAGCATTGCGATTTCGTGGCTGGCCTTTCAGGAGATCGGCTCGTGGGCCGAAATTACCGCCATGGTGCCGGAAGACAAGCTAAGCATCATCCGGCCGATTGGCGATCCGGTGCTGCCATGGCCGGGGCTCCTCACGGGCGTGTTTTTGCTGGGCTTCTATTTCTGGACGACCAACCAGTTTATGGTGCAGCGCGTGCTGGGCGCGAAGGATCTGCAGCAGGGCCGCTGGGGCGCGCTCTTTGCCGGGGCGCTGAAGCTGCCGTCCATCTTCATCATGGTGCTGCCCGGCACGTTCGCGCTTCTCCTCTACCCCGGCCTCACCAACCCCGACCTGGCGTACCCGACGCTGCTCTTCGACCTGATGCCCGTTGGGATCCGGGGCGTGCTGATCGCTGCGCTGATTGCCGCCATCATGTCGAGCGTAGACTCTACGCTGAACTCGGCCTCGACGCTGGTCACGATGGACTTTGTGAAGAAGCTCATCCCCGATCCCACCCCGCAGCAGCTCCTGACGTACGGGCGGATCACCACGTTCGTGTTTATGATCCTGGCGGCTGCCTGGGCACCGATGATTCTCAACTTCCCGTCCCTCTGGCAATACCTGCAGTCGGTGCTGGCTTACCTCAGCCCGCCCATCGTGGCCTGTTTTGTGATGGGCATCTTCTGGACGCGCGCCAACCGGCACAGCGCCTTTGCGGCGCTTATCATTGGCCACCTCGTGGCCCTCGCGATGCTGATTACCGGCCCGGTGATGGGGCTGTACGAGATTCACTTCCTGTACATCCCGCCCATCCTGCTGGTGCTCTGCATGGCCATCATCTTCTTCTGGAGCCGCGCCGGGGAGGAACCGAAGCCCGAAAATATTGAGGGCTACACCTGGTCTGTGGCGTTCTTCCGCGGGGAAACCCTGCTCCTGAAGGATGTCGCCTGGTACAAAAACTTCCGTGTGCAGTCAGTGCTGCTGCTCATCGCCACTGCTGTATTGATCTTCCTGTTCTGGTAGTCCTGTGGCCCCTGCTCCCGACCCTGCTACCGCGCTGCTCCGCGACGCCACGACGCCGCACGGCATCCTGGCCTCCACCGTGGACCGGGCCAACTACCAGCGCATCTGGGCGCGCGATGGCATCCTCTGCGGTCTCGCTGGACTCTTAGCTGAGGATGAGCTGCTGGCCGATGGCCTCCGCGCCACGCTCGGCACCCTGGCCGCCGCACAGGGCCCCGACGGGCAGATCCCATCCAACGTCGCACCCGAGGAGGGCACCGTGAGCTTTGGCGGGCTGGCCGGTCGCGTGGACCCCTCGGCGTGGTTTGTGGTGGGCTGCTGCGCGTATGCCCGGCAGACGGGCGATGCCGCTTTTGCAGAGGCGCAGCGCCCGGCCATGGAGCGCGCGCTGCGTGTGCTTACGACGTGGGAGTTCAACCGGCGCGGCCTCGTATACGTGCCGCAGGGCGGCGACTGGGCCGATGAGTACGTGCTGCACGGCTACGTGCTGTACGTGCAACTGGTACGGCTCTGGGCGCTCCGGGCGTTTGCCGCGACGTTCAACGCCGGTCCGCAGAAGAAGCAAGCGAGGAGCCTCGCCCCACTGCTGCATTCCACCTTCTGGCCGACGTCTACGGTCAATGCCGATACGGCCTACCATCCGCAGGCCTACCGGCAACTCATCGAACATCATGGCGCGCCGGTGTTCTTTCTCGCGGCGCTGGCACCCGGCGGCTACACCCGCAGCTTCGACGCGTGGAGCAACGCGCTGGCCGTGCTGCTCGGCCTCCCGTCCGATGCGCAGCGCGAGCTGCTGCTGACGTACGGCCGGGCCCGCGCCGCCGAGCGGCCGCATCACTTCGTGCCGTCGTTCTGGCCACCCATCCGCAGCGGCGACGACCGCTGGCGCGCTTTGCGTACGGCCTGGCGCGACCGCTTCAGCAACGCGCCCGGGCACTACCACAACGGCGGCCTCTGGCCCGTGGTGAACGGTTGGTGGGGCCTCGCGCTGCTGGCCGGGGGCCATCGCGATGCCGCAACGGACCTGGCGGAGTCGCTGCACACGGCCAACGCGGTGGGCAATTTTCCCGAGTACCTGGACGCCCACGAGGGCCGGCCGCAGGGCACCTGCCCCTGCACCTGGAGCGCTGCCGGCGCGCTGCTGTTAGACTGCGCCCTCGACGGCCAGACCCTTCCGTTCCTTGCCGCTCCTCTCCCCCAACAGCCCAATAGCCCAACCGTCTGATCGCCTTCCCTGCGTACCCAACCTGCTGGACCCATGCCATCGCCACTCGACATCCTTTCCGTAGGCGAGCTGCTGGTGGACCTCATCGGCGAGGCCCCGGCGGATGCGCTGGCCGATACGACCGTCTTCCGGAAGCAGCCCGGCGGCAGCGCCGCCAACCTGGCCTGCAATGCTGCGCGCCTGGGCGGGGCCGTGGCGCTCGTCGCGGCTGTGGGCGACGACACCCTTGGGCCATGGCTCCGGGCCCACGTGGAAGCCACCGGCGTCGACGCCACCGCCGTTACCACAGTGGCGCAAGCGCCCACCACGGCCGTCCTCGTGGCCCGCACCACCGGCACGCCCGACTTCGTCGCCTACCGCGGCGCCGACGCTGCACTTGAGCCCGCCCACCTGCCAAATGCGCTCTGCGAGCGCCCCCGCGTCTTTCACACCACCTGCTTTGCGCTGAGCCGCGCGCCCGCTCGGGCCACCATCCTGGAAGCAGCCGCGGTGGCCGCACAGCACGGCGCCGCGCTTTCCATCGACGCCAACTATGCGCCCGCGATCGGGCCCGACCGTGCGGCAGCCCAGTACACCGTGCAGCGCTACTGTCAGCACGGCGCCCTCGTGAAGCTGAGCAGCGATGATGTCGCGCGGCTGTTTGGCGACAGCACCGCCCTGGCCACCGCCATCGCCACGGTGCACGGCTGGGGCGCGCCCCTCGTCTGTGTTACGCGGGGGCCCCAGGGGACACGTATCTCATGGGCGGGCGGCGCGCAAGCCGCTGACGTGCCCGCCGCCGACGTCACCATCCGCGGCGAGGCAACCGGGGCAGGTGACGCCTTCTGGGCCGGCTTCCTGATGGCGCACCTGACCGGGCAGGCTCCCGTCGACTGCGCTACCGCCGGCAGCCGCATGGCGGCTCGTAAACTTTCGACTGATGGGCCATTGCCCTCGTCCATCGATCCCGCTATCTTATCCGCAGATTCTGGTTAACCCCACTCCGCTGTGTTTGACGTCGCCATCATCTTTGCCTTCATCGCCTACGCGATCGGCTCCGGGTTCTGGAATCGAAAGCAGGCCTCCAAGGGGCTTGATGAGTATTTTCTGGCGGGCAAGACGATCTCCGGCTGGCGTGCTGGCTTTAGTATGGCGGCCACGCAGTTTGCCGCCGACACCCCGCTCCTGGTGGTGGGGCTGATTGCTACGGGCGGCATCTTCCTCATCTGGCGCTTGTGGATCTACGGCCTCGCGTTTCTGCTGATGGCCTTCGTGTTTGCCGTGCTATGGCGGCGCGCCGGCGTGCTCACCGATGCTGAGCTCACCGAAATCCGCTACAGCGGGCGCGGCGTGCTGGAGCTGCGCGTGCTGAAGGCCATCTACTACGGCACCATCATCAACTGCGTGGTGATGGCGATGGTGCTGGTCGCAGCGGTCCGCATCGCGGAGGTCTTCCTGCTGTGGCACGTGTGGCTGCCGGCGGGTCTGTTCGAGCCCGTCGTGGCCTTTGTTGCCACCACCGGCCTCTCGTTTGGCGACGCGGTGACCGGTATCCCGCACGACGTCGCCACGGCCAGCAACCTCATCAGCATCTTGCTCATTCTGGGGTTCACCGCGCTTTATTCCACCACCGGCGGCCTGCGCAGCGTCATCGCCACCGACGTAGCGCAGTTTGGCCTCGCCATGATCGGCACGCTCGCGTACGGGTGGATCATCGTCCGGGAGGCGGGCGGCCTGGCCGGCATTACCGACCGCGTGGTGGAGCTGTACGGCGCCGAGTTGGCCCGCCAGCTGCTCTCGTTCAGTCCCCCCGACTCGGCTCCGGAGGTGCTGCTGCCCTTCCTCACCATCATCGGGCTGCAGTGGTTCTTCCAGATGAACTCCGACGGCACCGGCTATCTTGCGCAACGCTCCATGGCCTGCCGCACCGACCGCGACGCGCGGATTGCCGGGGTCGTGTTCGCCTGGGCGCAGATCCTTTTCCGCAGCCTGATCTGGCTGGTGATTGGCGTGGGTCTGCTTATCCTCTACCCGTTCGACCCGGCCGCGATGGGCACCGAGGGCTTCGAGGCCGGCCGCGAGGTGCTCTTCGTGCAGGGCGTGAACGACCTCCTGCCCGCGGGCTTTCTCGGGATGATGCTCGTGGGCCTGCTGGCGGCGCTCGCCTCGACGCTCGACACCCATCTGAACTGGGGCGCCTCCTACTGGAGCAACGACGTGTACAGCCGTCTCGTGTGCGAGGAATGGCAGAACCGCGAGGCCGGGAGCCGCGAGCTGGTGGTGGTCGCCCGCCTCTCCAACATTCTCATCCTGGTGATTGCCCTGGTGATTATGGCCAACCTGGGCTCCATCCAGGCGGCCTGGCAGATCTCGCTGCTGTTTGGCGCCGGCATGGGCTCGGTGCTGGTGCTGCGCTGGCTGTGGGAGCGGATCAACCTGTACTCTGAGCTTGCCGCCATAGCCGTGAGCATCACGGTAGCGCCCATTCTCCTCTTCTCGACCGATGCCGAATGGATTCGCCTGAGCATGATGTCGCTTACCTCGACGGCTGCCGCGGTGGGCGTCACGTTCATCACCCCGAAAACCGATCCGTCGGTGCTGGTCTCGTTCTACGAGCGCGTGAGGCCCCTGGGCGCCTGGGGCGCGACGGCCCGTGCGGCTGGACATAAAGCCGGTGCTCCGGCCCGTGCCCTCTGGATGCGCCTCCGTGCCGCGGGCCTCACCGCTGCTTCCCTGTTTCTGCTGCTTGTAGGCATCGGCCGCTGGATGATTCCCGCCCCTGATACCTCCAGCTTCTGGACTTT
>CAYFRR010000144.1:0-6855 GCA_964345505.1 uncultured Rhodothermales bacterium | reverse complement strand
GCACGGAGGGAGCGAATGGTACGGAGCCGGTCTTTCTCGCCGGAGCGGAGCGCGTCCTTCATGTGCTCCTGCAAAACGTCAGCTATCATAGGATCTGAGTGTAGGGTATTATGCGTCAGCGAGGGTAGCTTTCAGGCGGGAAATAAGGCGTACCGGCGTGGGGTCGATGTTATTTTCCATGGCGAGATAGAAGCTGACCCAGTCGCCGAGGTGCACGGTCGAAAGGAGGCGGGTTAGCGGGGCCTCTCCTTCACTCGCTACATCGATCCAGGCGCCGGCCCGATCGATGAGTAGCTCTTTGGTCACGCGGGCCCGCCGTTGCACCGCCGGATGGTCGCCTACATCACGCAGCATAATGATGGCAAGCTCAGCATGCACCGCGGCGTCTTCCTCCCATCCCATGATTTCGTTGTGGTTGAGCTCCGGGAGCACGTTCCCAAACGCCAGGCGCTTCGCATTTTCCTGGATTTGCCCGCGCCATCGCACGTTGACGGTTTCCAGCAGGCCATTGCCACTGTAGACCAGCGGGGTATGGCCGCCGATGCGCCGGGCAATGGTTTGAGCCAACGAGGTATCGGGATCAGCTTCGCGCATGCTGATGCCTTCCAGGGTACGGTTGGCCTCCACCCATGCTTCTTTCTGCGAGGGCAGCAGCTGGAGGCGCTCGGCCAGGGTCACCAGAGCCGCGAGCGAATAGCCCAGCGCTGCGCGGGGCTGCATCCCGCCGGGCATTTCCACGACAGGAAAGTCGTGCTCGGCCGCCAGCGCGGTGACCGTCCCCCCAGACGACAGGGCGATAATTTGGGCGTCGCGGGAGAGGGCTTCGTGAAGCGCCGCCAAGGTCTCCTCCGTGTTGCCCGAATAGCTGGAGACAAGCACGAGCGCGCGATCATCGACGTGCGCGGGCAAGGTGTACCCGCGATTCACCAGAATCGGCACCTCAGCTGTAGGCGCGGCTAAGCTGCGCAACAGGTCGCCTCCCATGGCTGAGCCGCCCATCCCGGCGATCACCACCTGAGACGGCGCATGCTCAGGTACCGGTACGTTCCGTGCGGCCTCTCGACCCACGGCGAATTGTTGGGCGAAGGTGCGAATCGCACCGTACATATCCTCAGGGTCGTGCGTTGAAAAATCAGGAGCTGGCATAAGGGTAATGATAATGAAGTCGAATGAGGTGAGAGAGAGGGCTGACGCCGGTTCTGCTGCGCTACGGCGCCCGCCTCAGGAGGAGGCCACCTGGGGGCCGCGGGCGCCTAACGTGTCGCCATCAAGACCCAGCGGCAAATGCCCCAGGTGTGTATGAAACCAGTCGGTTAAGAGCTGCTGCACGTCTTCGGCATCATGCAGTTCAAGCGCCTCCAGGGCCAGGCTCCGGGCGTCGGCATGGGCGATGCGGCGGATAAGACGCTTGACGCCCGGAATGTAGATGGGCGAGGCGCTGAGTTGGTCTACGCCCAGTCCAAGCAAAATGGGGGTCGCCATGGGGTTGCCGGCCACCTCCCCGCACACGCTGACGGGTATATCGGCCGCGCGCGCCGCATCGGTGGTTCGCTTGATCAACGTTAACACCGCTGGATGTAACTCCGAGTAACGGCTGGCCACCAGGTCGTTCCCCCGGTCCACTGCGAGCGTGTACTGCGTCAGGTCGTTCGACCCAATAGAGAAAAAGTCGCAGACCTCTGTAAACATGTCAGCCTGCAAGGCTACCGATGGCACCTCCACCATGATTCCTACCGGGAGGTCTGCCTCAAAAGGTACCTGGCGAGACGCAAGCTCTTCCCGTGCCGTATCCAGCAGCTCATGCACCTGCTCCACTTCCCCTCGTGTGGTAATCATAGGAAGGAGGAGCCGAACAGGGCCGTGCAGGGCGCACCGTAGCAAGGCGCGCAGTTGCGGCATGAGCAGGTCAGGTTTATCCAGCAGGACCCGAATGCCGCGCCATCCGAGGAACGGGTTGTTCTCCCGCCGGGCCAGTGGCAGCATCTTATCTCCCCCGAGATCCATCACGCGGATGGTGGTGGGCCGTGGCGCAGCGGCTTCCACTATTTGCCGATAGAGCTTGTACTGCACGTCCTCGGGCTGGGTGATGGAGCCTTGCAGGAGGAGCAGCACTTCCGTGCGCACAAGTCCAATACCATCGGCCCCATGGTCGTCAAGCAGGTCGGTTTCCTGGGCAATCTCGATGTTGGCATGCAAGCCGATGGTGACGCCGTCCGTCGTTTCGGCGGGCAGGGGCGCCAGTTCGCGTTGCTGGGTGCGAATCTCTTGAAAGCGGCGATTGCGCTCTTGAAAGGTGCGCAGGGTGTCATCCGACGGACGCAACACCACACGGCCACGGATGCCGTCCAACACGATCATGTCGTCCGTCTCAACGTGCTCGGACAGATCATGAAGGCTTACCACGGCCGGGAGGCCAAGGGCGCGGGCCATGATGGCTACGTGAGAGGTCGGCCCGCTATAGTCAAGCCCACACCCCAGAATGCCCCGCCGGCTGAACAACATCATTTCGGCAGCGGTGAGGGCCTGCGAGATGATGATGGTATCGGGTGGGACATCGGCCAGCAATTCGCCCCGTCGCAGGTAGGTGATCAGCCGCTGCTGCACCTCGAGGAGGTCATCTGAGCGCTGGCGAAGGTACGGGCTATCGCTACCCTCCAAGCGCTGACGGTACCGCGTCATCACCTGATCGATAGCGTAGGAAGCACTGCTATGCTGTTCTTCGATATGATTAACGACAGCCTCGTAGAGGGCCTCATCGCGCAACATGAGCTGCTGTGCTTCGAAGATAGCGCTGCTTTCTTCGCCGAGCTTCTCACGGGTCACCGAGATGATGGACGACAGAGCCCGCTCGGCCCGACTGATGGCCTCCTCGAAACGCTCCCTCTCATAAGCCGCCTTTCCCGGATCGATATGCTCCGCCTCCACCCTGCCACTCTCACGCTTCAGAAGGTATGCCGGGCCAATGGCTATGCCCGGAGAGGCAGCCACCCCGTCGATGACCACATCGTCTGACGCATCTGTCGCACCCTCAGGTGGCGATACGAACGACGCGTCTGAAGCGCCAGCGCGGGATGGATGAGAAGACGTGTGGGTCATGGGGAACGTGATCGTGAGCTGTGTTATGGACGGCTGACCGGACGATTCCTTGGACGCTCTGCGTCGCCTGTAGAGCGGGCGAGGGTGCCGATAGTGGTCCGCGTAGGAGCGGCTTACTCCTCACCGAAACCGTCATCGAAGAGATCCACAAGGACATCTGCGGCCTCTTCTTCGTCAGGACCCTCGAATAGCAGCGTGAGGGTGGCGCCTTGTTCGGCGGCCAACGTCATCACGCCGATGATGCTCTTGCCGTTGATCTCGTAGCCATCCTTTTTGATGTAGAAGTCAGACGCGAACTGCGATCCCTGGCGCACGATCATCGAGGCCGGGCGCGTGTGCAATCCGGCGCGATTGGTGACAGTAACCTGACGTTCAACCATCAGAGCGAAACGGAAACGGGTAGACAGAGAAGGGGGCTTCTAATGGTGCCGGGTTTGCATGTCACGCACGAGCCAGCGGAGGGTCTCTCGGGCGTTACCCGGCGGCAGGTCCGCCAGGCGGTTCATCGCTGCATCAGTATGGCGCTCTACGGCCGTGCGTGCGTCCTCCACTACGCCGAGGCGCTGCATTCGCTCACGCGCTTCATCGACCTGGACCGCTGGTAGCCCTTGCCGGTCCACGATGGCAGCGAACCATGCGTGGTCTGGCCCCGTGGCCAACTCCAGCGCGCGCAGCAGCAGATACGTCTTTTTTCCCTCCATGAGGTCGCCGCCGATCTGCTTCCCCCACCGCGCATCGTCAGCCATCAGATCCAGTAAGTCGTCTTGGATCTGAAAGGCCCGGCCAAGCTCCCGTCCCAGCGTGCACAGGTCATCAAGGGTTGATGAGGAGGCACCACCGATAAGCCCGCCGATCTCAAAGCAGCTCTCCAGCAAAGCGCCGGTTTTGCGGTCGATCATGTCGAGGTAGGCGGCTACCGAAACGTCCGCCTGTGCGGCGAAGGCCGTATCTAACGTCTGCCCCTCGCAGAGGCGCGCGACCGTGCGGTAAAAGCGGCGATGGGCTTCTGGGAGCAGGGCAGCGTCGAGCTGAGACAAGAGCGCATACGCTTTGCCCATCAGTACGTCGCCCGTTAGGATCGCGGTGTCTTGATCCCAGCGGGTATGGACCGTAGGCCGACCCCGGCGCGTAGCCGCATGGTCCATAATGTCGTCATGGACCAACGTGAAGTTGTGAAACAGCTCCACCGCCAGCGCAGCCGGCAGCGCCTCCTCTTCGCCCGCGCCAAACGCTTCGGCGGTAAGCAAAAGGAGCACAGGCCTCAACCGCTTACCCTTTCCCTCAAGTACATGGCGAACCGGGTCGTACAGTCCTGCTGGCTCCCGAGGAAACTCGAGTGCCTGCAGGGCCACTTCAATCCGGTGTTGCACCTGCTTTACATAGGCTGCAGGAGCGATAGTGTTAGTGGAGGACATGAGATACAGTCGATCGCAGGATGAACGGGAGTGAGGCCCCTGCTTGTCAAGGCGCAGGTCGTGTGGTATTACGCCTCGTCTTGTACGGCTTCGACAATGCGTTCGTATACATCTTCAAAATCCCCGACCCCATCGATCTCCACAAGCAGGCCCCGCTCACGATAGAAAGCCTCTACCGGCTGCGTTTCCTCCTTGTACACGGCCAGACGCTCGCGGACTTTTTCTGGTTTATCATCCGATCGCTGCTTGATGAGCGCTGCATCAACATCAGCAGGCGGCGGCTTGTGGTCCAGATGGTACGTCTCTCCTGTTTCCACATGCACGCGGCGCTTGGAGAGCCGATCTACAAGTTGCTCGTCCGGCACGACCAAACTGACAAACGCATGTAGCGGGGCGTCCTGCTCCTTCAGGTACGCCTCCATCCACTCGGCTTGCGGCACAGTCCGGGGGTACCCGTCCATGATGAAGTCGGCGTGGTCTTCCCGCGCAATAGCTTCCTTAGCGAGCTTCCACACCACTTCGTCTGGGACGAGCTGCCCGGCGTCCACGAATTCCTTTACCTCTTGCCCGAGGGGCGTTTCTGCCCGAATGGCATGACGAATAATATCTCCTGTGGAGATGTGGGTAAGGCCTTGGCGCTTAACCAGCAGTTTAGCCTGCGTGCCTTTACCGGCACCGGGAGGTCCAAAAAGTGCGAGTCGCATAGAATTAAGAAGATGGGCAAACAAATGAGATAAAGATTGAGACCTACGGGGTGGCTTACGCCTCTTCCTCGCCAGACGCGTCCAGCGCAAACTGGCCGAGGGCGTTTTGCACGCTGGACCGAACCACGATGCCGAGGGCCGTTTTGATAGCAGTGAGGATTAAGCTCGCCAACCCGCCTTCACCTCCCCCGTCGCCCGACGGCATCACAATGAGCGGCACACCGTTGCGCAGCGCTTCCCGGGTGGCCTCGGCAGCATCGATTCCCTCCTCGTCCACGCGCCGCCGAACATCCCGCGAGATCGCATCCACGTAGCGGCTTACCAGAAGCTGATGGGCTTCGTTGACATCGAATGGATCGGTAGATTTTTTCGGCCGCCCCACAATCCAGCCTACGACGGCCCCCGCCACTAATGCACCGCCGGCAGCGACGTAGGGTTGCTTCTTGATGAGCTGCAGCACCTGGTCTTTAAACGACAGGGCTTCCCGTTCCAGCGAATCGAGGCGTTGCTCGATAGAGAATGATCGAGCGGCCAGTTCGGCTTCAACTTCGCCTTTGGTGAGGTTGCGTTTCATGGGGGGCGTGGGTACTGGTGGAGCGTACGAGCGGAAAGCGTCCGGCGGGTTGGGTTAGCTGGAGGATGTATCCTGACGGGGTGGTGGCGCATCGATGCCGAGTCGCTCGGCACGGACGCGGATGAGTGTGGGCTGCAGTACCCGCACCACCCCGGCAATCACAAACAGCACCGCGGTGACCACGAGAAAGCCCCAGAATGGATGGCCCAGCAACCACCCTGCCCCAATGGCGAGGGTCACGAGCAAGAACAAGGCGGCCACCGCACCTACGATGGCGATGATCACACCAACGACGGCGCGGTTCAGCTTGAGCTCAACCGTTTCCTCAATTTCCATCTGGGTGTGGCGAGCTTTCAACTCGACCCACGCCGTCAGGTCCTCGGCCAGGCCGCGCGTTTCGTCGGTAACACGCTGTATGCGTCCGGGGGCCTGGGGCGACGTAAGGCTCTCGGATGTACTGTTGGATTCTTCGGGCAGCGATTCCATACAGTCCGCGGTGCATGAGATATATAGGGAGGGAAAACGCACAGCACAGGTAGCGCGAGAAGCTGCGCGCCGATTGCATGTAAAGGATACACAGATTTTAGACGGTAGGCGAACCGCTGGGCATCCTTCAGCGACTTGTAAAGTAGACTATTCGATAACGAATTGTGTCGATGCGTTTCCAAAAAACGGTTAACTTACGCGCTTCATGCCTGACTTCCGTGCAGAATCTACACCCAACCCCAATAGCCTAAAGATAACTACGGATGCGGGTCCGTTTATAAAAGAGGGCATGGCGTCGTTTAATACAGTTGCGGAGGCTGAGGGACATCCGTTGGGTGGACCCATACTGCACATCCCGGGTGTTGATAATGTTTTTATGTTGCCTCAATTCCTCACCGTCACGAAGCAGCCGGCAGCGGCCTGGGAGAATGTCCTGCCAAAAGTTAAACAGGTGCTTCGTTCCCATTTTGAGCAGGTATGACTGCAGTGGCGTTGGTCTGGATGCCGATTGAGGACGACTGGCCCTACCCTCACGGGCCCTAACGCTCAGCCTCTGGCCTGGCCAGTGTTTCGAGAAAGT
>CAYFRR010000143.1:0-6914 GCA_964345505.1 uncultured Rhodothermales bacterium | reverse complement strand
GCACCGGGCGCCGGCTTTCGGTGACGTCCCACGGGTTTGTGCATCAGCCGTACCCCGCCGCGCTCCGCACCCTCATTGCGGCACAGTCGACGCTGGAGCGCTCGTCGGTGGCGGCCCTCTCCCAGCTCAACGTGCGCCTGGCTCACGTCTACGCCGCGGCCGTACGTGCGCTCATGGACACGGCCGGCCAGCCCGTGGATGCGCTCGACCTGATTGGCCTGCACGGGCAGACCGTGTATCACCATCCCACCCCCGCTGACTGTGCGGGCCAGGCTGTGGCGTCTACCCTGCAGCTGGGCGACCCGTCGACGCTGGCTACCCTGCTGCAGGTGCCGGTCGTCGGCCACTTTCGCCAGGCCGATATGGCGTTGGGCGGGCAGGGCGCTCCACTCGTGCCCTACGTGGACTGGGCGCTGTGCACCTCTGCCGACGAGCCGCGTGGCCTCCTTAACCTGGGCGGTATCGCCAACCTCACGGTACTACCCGCGGGTGCCGCCCTACGCGACGTGCAGGCGTTCGACACCGGGCCGGGCAACATGGTCATCGATGGGCTGGCGGAGCGCCTGCTGGGCCAGCCGTTTGATGCGGGCGGCACCACCGCCGCGTCGGGGACCATCGCCAATGGGCTACTGGCCGATCTGCTGAACACCCCCTTCTTTGCGCAGCCGCCGCCACGCTCCACGGGGCGCGAAGCCTTTGGCGCCGCCTTTCTGGACGATGTCCTGCAGCAGGCTACGGCTGCGGGCGTGACGGCCCCGGCCGACCTGCTGGCCACCGGCACCGCCCTTACGGCCGCGTCCGTGTATCAGGCCTACGTCCGCTTCGTGCGGCCTACCCAGCCCATCGCGACGCTCTGGGTGTCAGGTGGGGGCGTGCACAACGCCTTCCTGCTCCAAAAACTGGCCGACGCGTTCGCGCCGGTCCCTGTGCGGTCGGTGGCGGAGCTGGGCATCGACCCAGACGCAAAGGAGGCGCTTGCGTTTGCGGTGCTGGCCCACGAGACGGCCAACGGCGTGCCGACCAACGTGCCGTCGGCCACCGGAGCCGCGGGCCGCGCGGTGCTGGGTGCGCTGTGGCGCCCTACGGGTAGGGATGTCGGATGAGTGGCATGTTGTTTTTGAAGCGTGCGGCGGGGCGGCGGCGGGATCTTGTGAAGGGCGCCTGAATTGCCTATCATACCTGTTGCTTCTACTCTACCCGTTTCCGCACTTCTTCATGTCCCACGACGTTCGTTCGGCAGGCCAGGGCCTGTCGCCTGCCGGCAGGCGCCTCGCGGCCCTTCCCCTGGTGTTGCTCCTCGCCGTTGCTACCGTCTGCTTTAGCGCGCCCGCTTTTGCCACTACGTCTCCTGCGCCGGCTACTCCCACGGCATCTGCAGCCGTGGCCCCAGACACCTCTGCCGTGCGGATTGTGCAGCCGGGCGCCCCCGGCGAACCCACGCAGGTGCTGCAGGAACGCCAGCCGCCGCCCATCCGCATTGTGCAGCCCGGTGCCCCCGGCGAGCCGACCCAGGTGCTCTCCCGCGGCGCACGCCCGGCGTCGGCCCCGGCACGCATCGTGTACCCGGGTGCACCCGGAGAGCCCAGCCGGGTGCAGCGCCCCGTGGCTGCCCTGGAGCGGTCCGCAGGGCCGCAGCATACTGAGGCCGACGTCGCGTTCATGCAAGATATGATCACGCACCATGCGCAAGCGGTGCAGATGACGGCGATGGTCTCTGACCGCGCCGCCAGTGCGGAGGTGCGCCAGCTGGCCCAGCGCATCGAGCGGTCGCAGGACGACGAGATTGCGTTTATGCGCCGGTGGCTGGCGCGCCGCGGCGAAGAAGCGCCGCCGGTGCCCATGGCGATGCACGACGCAGCCAACGGCGATCAGGCAGACCATGCCGAGCACGAGGCGCACCAGTCCGCTCACCACGCGATGGAGGATCACAGCGAGATGGCAGGCATGCTCTCGCCCGACCAGCTGGAAGAGCTGGCCGCGGCCTCTGGCGAAGCCTTCGACCGCCTCTTCCTCGAGTTTATGACGTTCCACCACGAAGGGGCGATCACCATGGTAGACGAACTGTTTGCTGCCCCCAACGCCGGGCAGGAAACGGAGATGTTTGATTTTGCTTCCCACGTGGAGTCCGATCAAGCCATCGAAATTGCACGTATGCAACGCCTCCTCACGCAGCTCCCGTAGCAGCCCTTCCCCCGCACCGTTCC
This sequence comes from uncultured Rhodothermales bacterium, assembly GCA_964345505.1. Lineage (GTDB taxonomy): Bacteria > Bacteroidota > Rhodothermia > Rhodothermales > Salinibacteraceae > Tc-Br11-B2g6-7. The sequence continues at coordinate 4,710 of CAYFRR010000143.1, read as the reverse complement.
CCGCCGGCTGCGGGGTCGTTTCATCCCATCATCTGATTCCACGACACGCATGTTTTGTTTTTCTCGCTGTACATGGGCCAGCCGCACCCTACGTGCCGGCCTGCTCGCTCTACTGATTGGCGCCTGGGCCGCGTGGCCGGCGTTTGCCCAGGACGCCACACCGCCCACGGACGGCGTGGCCGCTGCTGCCGAAACCGCTGCCGATGATGAGGACATCTGGTGGGACCCCGACGACCCGCGCATCGGACTGGAGGCCGGGTGGTACGATGCGGAAGAGGCCGCGCAGCATATGGAGCTGCTGGCCTCCTTGCCGCGCCCCGATATCTTTGTAGATCCCGAGAACCCGGGCAATCTCAACTTTGCCAATTCGGATATTGCGTTCCGCGACCATTACGCCATCGTGGGTAACTTCTATGGCTTCATGATCTACGACATCGACAATCCGCAGCAGCCCACGCTGGAGGTAGCGGTGGTATGCCCGGGCGGGCAGGGCGACGTGTCGATCCACGGCGACCTGCTGTTCATGTCGGTGGAGCAGACACGCGGCCGCCTGGATTGCGGCGTCATGGGCGCCCCCGGCCAGGTGAACCAGGAGCGCTTCCGTGGCGTGCGCATTTTTGACGTAAGCGACCTCACCACCCCCAAGCAGATAGCGGCGGTGCAGACGTGCCGCGGGTCGCACACGCACAGCATTCTGGATGACCCCAACGACGACGAAAACCTGTACGTGTACGTCTCGGGCACCAGTTACGTCCGCCCGGGCGAAGAACTGGAAGGCTGCGTGCCGGTAGGCCCAGACGAAGACCCCGAAACATCGCTCTTCCGCATCGAAGTCATTCAGGTGCCGCTGGATGCGCCGCAGGACGCCCGCGTGGTCAGCGAGCCGCGCATCTTTGCCGATGACGAGACAGGCCGCGTGGATGGCCTCTGGCCGGGCGGTGACCATGGCGAGGGCACGCAGCGCTCGCGGCAGACCAACCAGTGCCACGACATCACCCTCTACCCGGAGATCGGGCTGGGCGCGGGCGCGTGCTCGGGCAACGGCATCCTGCTCGACATCACCGATCCCGTCAACCCCGTGCGCATCGGCGCCGTGGCGGATCAGAACTTTGCCTACTGGCACTCCGCCTCGTTCAACAACGACGGGTCGAAGGTGCTCTTCACGGACGAGTGGGGCGGCGGGACGTCACCGCGCTGCCGCGCCGACGACCCGGTCAACTGGGGCGCCAACGCCATCTTTACCCTCGAAGATGGTGAGATGACGCAGGGTAGCTACTACAAGGTACCCGTCAAGCAGACGTCGATGGAGAACTGCGTGGCCCACAACGGCTCCCTCATCCCGGTGCCGGGGCGCGACATCAAGGCGCAGGCGTGGTACCAGGGCGGCGTTTCGGTCTTCGACTTCACCGACCCCGAGAACCCCTTCGAGATCGCCTTCTTCGACCGCGGCCCGATGAATGCGGATGAGCTGCAGGTGGCCGGCTACTGGTCGACCTACTGGTACAACGGCTACATCTACGGCACGGAGATCGCCCGCGGGTTTGACGTGCTGGAGCTTAAGCCGAGCGAACACCTGAGCGAAAACGAACTGGCCGCGGCCAAGCTCGTCACCTACGACGCCTTCAACGCCCAGGAGCAGCCGCAAAACACGTGGCCGGCCAGCTTTGTGGTGCCTCACGCCCTGCTCGACCAGCTCGACCGCAATGACGGACTCGCGGCAGAGCGTCGGAGCGATGTGCGCGACATGCTGGAGGCTGTTGAGGCGATGGACGATCGCTCGGCACAGCATGACGCCCTCGATGCGCTGGCCGAAGCACTGCAGCGCGACGCCGCCAACGGCGCCCCCGACGCCGACCGCGTCACTCTGCTTGCTGAAGCCGTGCACGACCTCGCGGCATCCATGCAATAAGCACCGTGCGCTGAGCCGCGGCGTTTCCCATCTGCCAGGCAGCTGCGTCAAACGAAAATATCCGGTGGCGGGGCACCCGGTGCGCCCGCATGAAACGGCCTCTGGGCAAGCGGAGCCCCAGGCCGTTCCGGTTATTCCCTTGCCGTCTCCCCCGTGCCCCTCGGTGGGTCCGGTGCGCTGCAGATGTTTGTTCGGGCCCGCATGGCGTTGTGGAGCTTCTCCTGTAGCGCTCCCCGACTGATCCATACACACAGATCCGTTTTGTTCTGACATCGCGTTGGTATGCTATGGCTTCGACCTCGTCTCCTTACCGTCCCATTGAAGACTACGGCCTGATTGGCGACATGCGGACGGTGGCGCTCGTGAGCACAGAGGGTGCCATCGACTGGTGCTGCCTGCCCCGGTTCGACGCGCCGAGTACCTTTGGGCGGATCCTGGATCACGAAAAGGGCGGCACCTTTCATCTCCGCGTTGCCGGCGATGACGTAGAAACGAAGCAGTTCTACTGGCCGGATACCAACGTGCTGGTGACGCGCTTTCTGTCGGAAGACGGCGTAGGCGAAGTGCGCGACTTTATGCCGGTGGGCGGGGAGGCGGTGAATCCAGACGAACGGCAGATCATCCGCACGGCGCGCGCGGTGCGGGGCACGGTGCCGTTTCAGCTGGACTGCCATCCGGCGTTCGATTTCGCTCGGACGGAGCATACGGTGAGCGAGACCCCCAACGGCTTTTGCTTCCACGGGCCCGACCTCGGGCTCAGCCTGGCCAGTGAGGTGCCCCTGGAACGGAGCGGCGATGGCGCAGCCGCCACCTTTAGTTTACGCGAAGGGGAGAGCACCACGTTCGTCCTGCGCACCATGCCTACGGGGGGGGACTGCGGCACGCCCCTCGATCCGGACCAGGCCGAGGCTGCCTTCCGCGCGACGGTGGCGTACTGGCGCGACTGGCTCGCGCAGAGCACCTACACCGGCCGCTGGCGGGAGTCCGTGCATCGCTCGGTGCTGGTGCTGAAGCTCCTCACGTACGCCCCCACCGGAGCCATCGTGGCATCGCCGACGTGTGGCCTGCCCGAGGAGATTGGCGGGGTGCGCAACTGGGACTACCGCTACACGTGGATCCGCGATGCCGCCTTTACCATCTACGCGTTTTTGCGCATTGGCTTCACCGATGAGGCTCGCGACTTCATCACGTTCCTCACGGGGCTGTGTGCGGATGCCGCTGCCGATGGACGCCCGCTGCAGATTATGTACGGCATCGACGGCCGAACGGAACTGACGGAGGAGACGCTGGATCACCTGGAAGGGTACCGCGGGTCGGCGCCCGTACGGAGGGGCAATGGCGCGTACGACCAGTTGCAGCTCGACATCTACGGCGAGCTGATCGACTCTATCTACATCTACGACAAATACGGGGTGCCCGTCACGCACGAGGTGTGGGATTCTGTGCGCACCTACGTGGATTGGGTGTGCGATCACTGGGATCAGCCCGACGAGGGCATCTGGGAGGTGCGCGGAGGGCGGCAGCACTTCATTTACTCCAAGCTGATGTGCTGGGTAGCCGTCGACCGCGGGCTGCGCCTGGCGCGGAAGCGCTCGCTCCCAGCCGATGAAGACCGCTGGCTGGCCTGCCGCAATGCCATCTACGAGACGCTCATGACCGAAGGGTGGGACGAGGACCGGGGGAGCTTTACGCAGCACTTCGACACCGACGCCCTGGATGCGGCCAACCTGATGATGCCGCTCGTGCTGTTCCTCTCGCCCGGCGACGAGCGCCTGCACCGCATGCTGGACGCGACGATGCAAACGCCGGAGCAGGGCGGACTCGTCTCCAACGGGCTGGTGTACCGCTACAACGTCGGTGAAAGCGACGACGGCCTCGCCGGCGAAGAGGGCACGTTTAACATCTGCACGTTTTGGCTGGTCGAAGCTCTTACGCGAGCGGGCTGGACGGAGCCGGAGCGGCTGGAGGATGCCCGCCTCATCTTCGAGCAGATGCTGGGGTATGCCAATCATCTCGGCCTCTACGCCGAAGAAACGGGCGCCCGGGGCGAGGCGCTGGGCAACTTCCCCCAGGCGTTCACGCATCTCGCCCTCATCAGTGCGGCATACAACCTGGACCGCACACTGGGGTGAAGGCGCTGCGCTTCTACACGGGCCTGCCCGGACGCCCCCGGATGGCGCCCTGCCCTGCTACCCTGAGTCCCCTTCCCGCCATGTATAAACGCCTTTTTGCTTCCTTACTGGCCCACGCCGACGGTGCGCAGGAGCGCCTCTACGGCGACATCAAACGAGAGTTGTTTGCGCCGCTGGCCGGCACGGTGCTGGAGATTGGCACCGGGAGCGGACTCAACCTCCGCTATCTCCCTCCGGCCGTAACCCACTGGATTGGGGTAGAGCCGAACCCGCACTTCCACGCGTACGTCCGCGCCCAGGACGCGGCACAGCGGCTGGACGTCACCCTCTACGAAGCCGTCGCGGAGGCGCTGCCGGTGGCTGACCACGCGGTGGACGCAGTCATCAGTACGCTGGTGCTGTGCTCGGTGGACAGCGTGCCGCAGGCGCTGGACGAAGTGCAGCGGGTGCTACGTCCGGGCGGGCGCTTCGTGTTCATCGAGCACGTGGCGGCGGACGAGGGGCGTTGGCTTCATGCCGCACAGCAGGCCATCCAGCCCGCGTGGTACTACTGTGCAGATGGCTGTCGGCTGCATCGGCACACGGGCGAGGCCATCGAGGATGCCGGCTTTGCAGAGGTGCACCTCAGGCGCCGCATGATCGGCTCGGCGTTCAACCTCGTGCAGCCTC
>CAYFRR010000142.1:0-6965 GCA_964345505.1 uncultured Rhodothermales bacterium | reverse complement strand
CTCGCTGGTCGGATCGGTCGAGCCCCCAGGTCGCGCCCTCTTGCGTCGTGCTCACGGCAAAGACCTTCCGATCTTGCTCAACGAGGGCCACGTTAGGGTTATTTCTCAACCCCCGGACGGCCTGCTCGGGAAGGTTGGAAATGGAGAAGCCCTTAACGGCGTGCTGGTAGGTAAAGCCAACCGAGCCCCCCGCGGTACGGGCCAGGGCCTGTGCCTGCTCGGGCACGTTGCCGACGCTTTTCTTGAAGACCACGATATACTGGCCTTCTATCACGTCATCATCCGGGTTCACAGACGCCTGAGAGGTCACAAGGCCGTCTGTGGAGGTCGTGGGGGCTGTATCATCGACGCCTGTCAGGTCTGCCTGATCGCAGGCGGTGAACACGAGGAGGGCGGCCAGGAAGATCGGCCAGATACGTACGCTATGCATCAACATGGCGTGTGGTGGGTGGGTGAGTAAAATATGCGGTGGAGCGCGCCATAGCCACCCTGCGTGCACAAGATTGAACGTCACGGCCAGGCGCGAGCGGCTCCTTCTCTTCTTCATAGTCGACATAGTTTGCAACTATTTCAACATTCCCGCGCATTTAGCTTAAACTACCGCTCGCACGCTCCTGCTTTTAACATATGATTTCAGCGCTGTTTTAGATGATCATAGGGCGCACCCGGGTGGCCGGCGAGCGATCTTTTTCATCACAGATCCGTGGGTGATGCTGCTCGCAATGGCGGTGTTACCATCAACGGGCGGCAGGCGGCTCTACCTCCGCTGACGCACCGCGCTGCTCACGCGTATTCTCCACCTTTATGTTGGTGTCATGCTTACGAAACTCCATGTATTACGCATCCTATGCCTGCAGGCCCTGGTCGTGTTGATGGGAAGCCTCCTGCTCCCATCTGCTGCCCTGGCGCAGGAGGAGGGTCCCTCGGTGTACCGCGTAGAAACGACGCAGGGGACGGTGTTTATCGGTACGCTCATCGAGGAGACCGATGACGGGGTGGTCCTTCGGTTGGAGGACCAGAATGAGGTGCGCATCCAGCGTAACAACATCCGGAGCATGCGCGCTATGGACCCGGAGCAGTTTCGGAACGGGCAGTACTGGCATCCCAATCCGCAGCCCACCCGCTATCTCTTTGGGCCCAACGCGCTCGGGGTGCGCGCGGGGACCGGGTACTATCAGAACGCGTGGATCTTCTTCAACAACGTCAACTATGGCGTGTCGAACCGCGTGTCGATAGGGGCCGGTACGGTGCCAGTCTTTCTCTTTGGCGTGTCGGCGGTGCCTCTGTGGCTGCTGCCGAAGGTGTCCATCCCCACGCCGCAGGACAACCTTCACCTGGCCGCCGGGGCCGTTCTGGGCGGTGTAGTGGGCACAGACGGTGGCGTGGGGGTTGGTGTGCTCTACGGAGCGGCTACGCTGGGGGATGAGGACCAGAACCTGACGGGGGGCATCGGCTACGGCTATGCGGATGGCTCGCTGGCCCAAACGCCCTTCTTCAACCTCAGCGGCATGACACGTGTCTCGCGCAGTCTGTACCTGATCTCAGAAAACTACTTCTTCGCGGGTGATGAGGTGAACGGGCTGCTGTCGGTTGGGATACGGTATGCGCCCGAGCGGTTTGCGGTAGACTTCGGGCTGGTGCGCCCGCTGGCGGATGTGGATTCTTTCATCGGCCTGCCGTGGCTCGGCGTGTCGATCCCCTTCAACTGAGGGCGTCGGCTACAGACCTACGGCCGTGAGCGCTGCCCAGGGCCCAGGTTATGGGCGGTGCTATGATCCGCCGCTGCAACACCTGGCCTTTCCCTTCTGAAATGCCGTTCGTATCCTGACACTGAGGGTCGCCTCAGCCAGGCGTGCCCGCTTCGCCCTGCCTCATTCAACGGCCCCGTCCCTGCCATGCGACCTTTTGCACCGTTTCTGTTGATACTCTCTGTGCTGTTGGTAGCCAGCGCTACGCTGCCTGCCACCACGTCGGCGCAGATCGACCGCCCCAACGAACACTTCGTGACGCGCTCTGAGGTGATCGCTGCCAACGGGATGGTGGCTACCAGCCAGCCGCTGGCCACGCAGGTAGGGCTGGACGTCCTCCGCCGGGGCGGCAACGCGATGGACGCTGCCATTGCAGCGAACGCGGCCACAGGCCTCATGGAGCCCACCGGCAACGGGATCGGGGGTGACCTCTTTGCCATCATCTGGCACGCCGAAACCGAAACGCTTTACGGCCTGAATGCCAGCGGGCGCTCCCCGCAGGGCCTCTCCTACGCGCAACTCCTGCAGGAGCTGGAGGCGAAGGGCGTCGACAGCATCCCTGCCTACGACTTGCTGTCGATCTCCGTGCCGGGCGCCGTGGACGGCTGGAGGCGGATCCATGAGCGGTTTGGAACGCTTTCCCTCCAGGAGATCCTCCAAGAGCCCATCCGCTACGCTGAAGAGGGCTTCCCGGTCAGCGAGCAGATCGCGCAGTCGTGGCAGCGCAGCGTGCCATTCCTCATGAACCAGGTGGGGGACGTGGGGGCCTTCGAGGAGACCTTCACCATCGACGGGCGCGGGCCTGAGACCGGTGAGATCTTCCGCAATCCAGACCTCGGCGCTACCTACCGCCTCATTGCGGAGCAGGGGCCGCGCGCGTTTTATGAGGGCGAGATCGCGGACCGGATCGATGCCTTCATGCGCGAGCACGGGGGCTACCTCCGCAAGGCCGACTTTGAGGCCTACACCTCGGCATGGGTCGACCCCGTCTCGGTCAACTACCGCGGCTACGATGTGCATCAGATCGGAGGCAACAACCAGGGCACGGCCGTCCTGCAGATGCTGCAGATCCTCGAGGGGTACGACCTTGCGTCGAAAGGCCACAACAGCGAAGAGGCCCTGCACCTGATGATTGAGGCCAAGAAACTCGCCTACGAGGACCGGGCGAAGCACTACGCCGACCCCGACTTTTACGACGCACCGGTGGAGCGCCTGCTGTCAGACGCCTACGCGGCCGAGCGGCGCGAACTCATCGGGGACCGCGCCGCCAATCGCGTCGCTACCGGCGTGGAAGTGATGGAGGCGGGCGATACCGTCTATTTGACGACAGCCGACGGCGAGGGCAACATGGTGTCGCTCATCCAGAGTAACTTCCGGGGCATGGGCACGGGCTTCGTGGTGCCAGGCACGGGCTTCAGCTTTCAGAACCGCGGCGAGCTGTTCTCGCTCGACCCTTCCCACCCGAATGTGTACGAGCCGGGTAAGCGACCCTTCCACACGATCATCCCGGGCTTCGTGACGCGCGATGGCGCCCCCTACTTCAGCTTTGGCATCATGGGGGGAGCGTACCAGCCCATGGGCCACGTGACGATCCTGACGAACATTATCGACTTCGGGATGAACACGCAAGAGGCGGGGGATGCCTTTCGGTGGCGGCACTATGACTCCACACAGCCCACCGATGGCGCAGCCGAAACGCTCCAAAACGGCGGGCGCGTGCAGTTCGAGTCGGCCATCGACTACGGCATCGTCCGGGGCTTGCGGCAGCGCGGCCACACGGTGCGCATCGGCGGCGGCTTTTACGGGCGCTACCAGGGCATCCGGTATGATGCCGCGCAAGGCGTGTACTATGGCGCGTCCGAGTCGCGCGTAGACGGGCAGGCGGCCGGGTATTAGAATCAGCCTGCTACGGCCGCTCAGTGACGCGCTCCAGCCGGTCCCACACATTCTCCGACCAGTAGGGCGAGCGCACCTGCTCGATGAGGGTCATCGTGTAATCGGCGCCCTCCAGCTTCAGTAACAGGCGCGCCTCGCCGGTGCCGCGCCAGTAGGTTTCGTTCGTCACGTCGCGGTCGGAAATCATGGACGGCACGGGCGCCTCGTACGTGAACTGCACCTGCTCGGCTGGCACCGCCCCTTCCGGGCCGTCGAACGTAGCCTCCCCCATCAGCCGAGCTTGGGTTTCCACGTACGTGCCGTCGTCCAACAGCACGTGCAGGGTGTGCGCGTCGGCCTCGCTGAAGTCCAGCGCGCGCACCACAAGCGGCAGCTGGGCCGGCGTCACGGCACCGGCCCGATAGGCAAAGGAGGCATCGCGGTTGCCGTAATCATCGCTACGCATCATCGTGTGCACCTGCCCATCGGGCCCCGCCGCCACTTCGCGATAGCGGTTAGAGCACCAGTCGTAGCTGGTAAACGATTCCTTAAACGGGCGGAGATCGGCCTGCCGGGCGTTCACCACGTAATTTCGCTTGTACTCATACGAGCCGCTTTCAAACTCATAAAAGAGACTCGACTTGAATGCGGAGACGCCCTCCATGACGCCGGTGGCTTTCGTCTGCTCGGCCGGTGCATAGTCATGCTTCACCACGTAGGTGCCCACGGTAAAGGTTTGCTCCTCCTCAATGTCGCCGTAGACGTTATGCCCGCGGGTCACTTCATACATGGCAATTTCGGCTTGCCCATCGTCCCAGAGAGCGCTGGTCAGAAAGGAGGTATCGAGGCCCTCCGGCACCGGGGCGTCGGCGCTGGGGGCTGCACATCCGAGCAGGAGAGCAAGGCTGGCAAGGAGAACAAGCATGGGGAAGCGGTGCGGCATGAGCGGGGTGGCGGATGAGAAGCAACACGAAGGGCGATACCTGATGAGGTACAGGGGAGTTGCCCCAAGGACCTATAGTATGACATGGGAGCCTTGTGTTGCATGGGAGCCCGCGCTGTTTCACGAGGACGCCGCGTGTGAGGGCGTATGGACCGGGTGCAGATCATCAGGCGGGCCCGGCGGCACCGCTGGCATGCCGGGGCCCTTGCATCTGGCGTTGAATGTCGATACCGTCTCTTGTCCGGCCGGCCGTTTGTGGCCCGCTGGCTTCTGCGCTCCCGTATCCATCACCTCCGACGTATGAACCGCGTTGCCCTCCTTGCGCACGATCAGTTTCCGCACTTCGCCAAGACGGCCACCGGGCTGCTACGCTACAGCACCTTCGACGTCGCGGCCGTGATCGACCGGGGCCACGCCGGAAAACGCGTGCATGACGTGCTGCCTGATGTGCAGGATGCGCCTATTGTGGCTTCGATGGACGATGCGCCGCCGGCGGACGCCCTCATCATCGGCATCGCGAATGTCGGCGGCGGCTTTGCGGAGGACTGGCGCCCGGACGTCCGCGCTGCCCTCAAACGGGGCTGCACGGTGATGGCGGGCTTGCACGATTTCCTGGCGGATGACGACGAGTTCGCCGCTCTGGCCGAGGCGCACGGCGGCGCCCTGCACGACGTCCGCAAGCCACCTCCCGGCCTGGCCGTGAGTCAGGGCCGTGCTCGTGACGTAGACGCCACCGTGGTGCTTGCCGTCGGCACCGACTGCGCGGTGGGGAAGATGACGGTAGCGCTGGAGCTCACCCGGGCAGCGCAGGCCCGCGGCGAACGGGCAGCGTTCATTCCCACCGGACAAACCGGCATCATGATCGCCGGCTGGGGCTATCCCATCGATGCCATCGTGAGTGACTTTGTGGCGGGCGCCGTGGAGGAGATGATTCTGGAGAAGGGCGACGCCCACGACTGGCTGTTTGTGGAAGGCCAGGGCAGCATCATCCATCCCGCGTACTCGGCCGTTACGTGCGGCATCCTCCACGGCGCCATGCCCGATGCGCTGGTGCTCTGCCACGAGGCAGGGCGCGCGCATAGCAAAGGCTTTGAAGGCTTCCCGCTGCCTGACCCGGCCGCCTACGTGGACCTCTATGAAGGCCTCACTCGTCCGGTACATCCCGCGCGCGTTACCGCCGGCGCCCTCAACACGCGTTCGATTGACGACACGGCCGACGCCCGGGCGGCTGTCAAGCGCTATGGTGAGGCGCTGGACCTGCCCGCAACCGACCCCGTGCGCTTCGGCCCTGACGCCATCCTCGACGCGCTCCTGTAGTCCCTCCATCCATACGCACACGACGGTACCCGTCCATGTTGAAAACCGCCTTTGAACGCGTCGCGCTCAAGACCACGTACCCGTTCACCATCGCACGGGAGACGATCCACGAGATCGAAAACATGATCGTGCGGATTGAAGATGGCGAGGGGCATGTAGGCATCGGCGGTGCGGCGCCGTCGCGACACTACGGCGAGACGATCGAGAGTGTAGCGGCCGTGCTTCCGGAGCTGCTCGCTGTGGTGGAATCCGTCGGCGATCCCTACAACCGGCAGCGAATCGAGCGGATGATGCACAGTGTGGTCCGGGGGCATTCTTCCGCCAAAGTCGCCATCAGCATCGCGCTGAACGATCTGGCCGCCAAACGCGCCGGCCTCCCATTATACCAGTACTGGGGGCTTGACCCGAAGGCCACGCTTACGAGTTCATTTACGATCGCCATCGATACTACCGAGCGGATGATCGAGAAGACGGCGGAGGCGGTGGAGGCCGGCTATTCGATTCTGAAGATCAAGCTCGGCACCGATCGTGACCGGGAGGTCATCGATGCCGTGCGGTCGGCTGCGCCGGAGGCCATCATCCGCGTGGACGCCAATGAGGCGTGGACGCCGCGGCAGGCCGTGGCGATGATCCGCGTGCTGGCCGACTACGACGTCGAGTTCGTCGAACAGCCGCTGCCCGCCGCGCACTATGATGCCCTGAAGTTCGTCTACGAGCGGTCGGTGCTGCCGATTGCGCTGGACGAGTCGTGCGTGACGCTCCCCGACATCCCTCGCATCGCCGACCGGGCCGACATCGCCAACCTGAAGCTCATGAAATGCGGTACGTTGCAGGAGGCCCACCGCATGATCCACGCCGCCCGCGCTCACGGCCTGGAGGTGATGCTTGGCTGCATGATCGAAAGCAATGTGAGCATCGCCGCCGCTGCCCACTTTGCGCCCCTCCTCGACTATGCCGACCTCGACGGCTCCCTGCTCCTCGCCGACGATCCCTACGCGGGCGTCGACTCGACCGGCGGCGTCATCAACCTCAGCACCGCCGACCGCGCAGGCACAGGAGCGCGGGCGCGCTGAATGCTTGTG
>CAYFRR010000141.1:2572-7022 GCA_964345505.1 uncultured Rhodothermales bacterium | reverse complement strand
ACTTTAGCCCGGACGGAGGACCGTCCACGGATGCGCGCCGACGCAGAGCATCGGCGCGAGAAAGAAGGTATCCAGACATGACTTCATAGCCCAAGTAAAAGTCCCTTCTCCCCCCGCGGGAGAAGGACAGGATGAGGGGGAAGCGGCATATCTCGACATCATTCAGCGGACCCCTCGACCACCCCAGCCTCGCGCAAGCGACGAATCGCATCCGTGGTGAGCCCGACGTGAGTGCGGAGTACCGCGTCGGTGTCGGCGCCGTAGCGGGGTGGGGGGCGAAGGTCGGTGGCCAAGTGAGCACCCGGTGGCATTTGCCGAAGGCCGGGCGGAGCCTCGTCCATCTCGACCTGGTGCACCATCGGCGTGGCGTGGGGATCGGCGAAGACGTCGGGTAGCGTCCGGACGGCGCCGGCGGGGACATGACGTGCCTGCAGCGCCTCAAGCAGCGGCGCCCGGTCGTGTGCGCCGATGGCCGTGCGGAGCGCCCTGTCAAGTGCCGCACGGTGCTCCACACGGGCCGCATTCGTGGCAAAGCGAGCATCGGAAGGCAGGTCGGGAAGGTCCAGCACCTCGCACAGCGCGACGAACTGCCGATCGGTGCCCACGGCGAGGATGACTTCGCTGCCGTCGCCGGTGGCATACGGAGTGCCGTACGGCGCGATGTTCGGATGGGCCGAGCCCATGCGCTGCGGCACATGCCCGGCCACGAGGTAGTTGGTCGCCTGGTTGGCCAGCCCGCTCACCGCCGCGTGCATCAGCGAGACCGGGAAATAGCCGCCATGGCCGGTGGCGGTCCGCTGCAGCAGCCCCACCAGCAACGCCTGCTTCAGCTGATGCGCCGCCAGCACATCCATCAGCGCGACGGGCAGCTTCGTCGGCGGGCCGTCCGGTGCGCCGTTCATCGCCATGAAGCCGCTCTCGGCCTGAATTACGGCATCGTAGCCTGCCCGGGGATTGTCGGGCCCATACCCCGTGATGTGGCCATAGAGCAGCGCCGGGTTCAGCGCGCGTAGCGTCGCGGCATCGGCCGTTAGCTTCTCGGCGGTGCCGGGACGGTAACTCGCAATCACGATATCGGCCTTTTCCACAAGAGCATGCAGCACCTCCTGCCCGGCCGCGGCACCGAGGTCCAGCGCCAGCGACTGCTTGCCGTAGTTGCAGCAACAGAAGTAGGCCGAGCGATCATCGGCCGGCGTCTCGCCCGGGAGGGTCCACCGCCGCGTCACGTCGCCCTGTGTGCGGGGATTCTCGACCTTGATCACCGTAGCCCCGAGCTCGGCGAAGAACTGCCCCACGCTCGGCCCGGCGAGTACGCTGGCCAGCTCCAGCACGCGAAGATCGGATAGCATGGGCGGCGGGCCGTGATGAGCAAAAGATGCGGCGGGCAGCGCGCTCAGTCATCTTCCAGCACAATCTCCTTGCGCAGGCGCGCCACGGGAATACTCAATTGCTCCCGGTACTTCGTGACGGTACGGCGGGCAATCTTGAAGCCGCGCTCCTCCAGCTTGTCGGCAATCTTCTGATCCGAGAGGGGCTTCGACTTGTCCTCGTTCGCCACGATGCCCTCAATAATCGCCCGCACCTCTTTGTTGGAGATCTCCTCCCCGCTCTCCGTCTCCAGCCCTTCCGAGAAGAAGTACTTCAGCTCGTACACACCAAATTCCGTCTGCACGTACTTGCCATTCACCACGCGGCTGACCGTGGAGATATCCATGTCGATGATCTCGGCGATGTCCTTCAGAATCATCGGCTTGAGATGCCCTTCGCCGTACTTGAAGAAGTCTTCCTGTAGCTGGATGATGGCGTGCATCACCTTCGTCATGGTGTGCCGCCGCTGGTTGATAGAATTGATGAACCAGCGGGCCGATTCGTACTTGTTCTTGAGGAACTGCCGCGTGTCGTCGTCGATGCCTTCGGGCTTGGCCTTTTCCTTTTCCTCTTCCTCCTTCTTCTTTTTCTTCTGGGCGGAGAGCTTCTCCAGCATCTTGCGGTAGTGGCTCGAGATGCGCAGATCCGGCGCGTTGCGGCCGTTAAGCGTGACGATAAACTCGCCGTCCACGTAGCGCACGTTGAAGTCGGGCGTGATGTAGTTCTGCTGCGCGGTGAACTCGCCTTCGCCGGGCTTGGGGTCGAGGCGCTGCACGAGCTCAAAGACCTCCTTCAGCTCCTCGTCACTCAGGTTGAGCTTCTTTTTGAGCTTGCCGAAGTGCTTCATGGTGAAGGACTTGTACTCGTCCTCGATCATCTCGATGGCCGTCTCGCGGTAGTCGACCGCATCCGGCATGTTTTTGAGCTGGATGAGGAGGCACTCCTGCAAGTCGCGCGCGCCAATACCGACGGGGTCGAGCGTCTGGACGATCTGGAGGACCTCCTCCACGTCATCCTCGTCGAGGTCCAGCCCGTGGTTGAACATGATGTCGTCCACCACCGATTCGAGCGGGCGGCGCAGGTAGCCGTCGGCGTCGATGGAGCCGATGAGCTGCTCCGCGATAAGCTCTTCGCGCTCACTCAGGTCGAGATAGGTGAGCTGCTGCCGGAGGTCCTCGGCGATGGAGCCCGTAGCCGGCATGGGGCGGTCGCGCTCCTCTTCTTCCTTGCTGTGGTCTACGCGGGCCTTGTAGCCGTAGAGGTCGTCGGAGCTGTTGAGCAGCTCGTCCCAGTCGTAGTCGTCTTCGGTGGCCTCCGGCTCGCGCTCGGTGTCTTCTTCCATCGTCGCGCGCTCGTCATCGACGCGCGGCTCTTCGTTGAGGGGCTGTTCATCGTCGAAGAGATCGTCTTCCTCTTCTCCTTCCTCAAGGAGCGGGTTTTCCTCCAGCTCCGACTTGATGCGCTGCTCCAGCGACATGGTGGGGAGCTGCAGCAGCTTGATGTACTGGATCTGCTGCGGGGAGAGCTTTTGCTGTTGTTTTTGCTGCTGGTTGAGGTTTAGCATGGCGTCTCCGGAGCGCGTGAGGAAGAGGAATCAGCCTGGCGCCGCGCGGTCCAAGCGTCGTGAAAGGCGTCGTACCCGCCCGCGCCGTACGCCCGGATGAGGGGCGCGCGGAGGAGGTCGGCCAGTTGCACGCCGGTGCGCTGGCCTTCCGCGCGCGCCGGTGCGCAAATGGAAAGGTGCTGCACGTTGAGCACCTCGTGCGGGCCCACCTGCTCGATGCGGATCGGAAAGAGGTGGCACGAGAGGGGCTTGATGAAGTCGGTGCGGCCCTCCTGGTGGGCGCGATGGAGCGCGCAGGTGGCCACGGGGCCATCGAATGCAGCGAAGACGCAGGCGCCGTCGTCGGCGCGCAGGGGCGCACCGGCGTCGCCCTGCACGCAGCAGGGGCCATGGCATGCGCCGAGGACGCACACGAAGGGCGCGTCCAGCACAGCATCGGAAATGAGGATGTCGTTAACAGCAAACATAGTGCCTGAAACGTACCACCCCAGGACGGGTTTGTCAACACAGAACGCTCGTTGCCAATAATTTCGTTTCGTGATTATGGCAGGTGCAGGGCGTCTACACTGCCGCGCTACCTCCCTTCGTCTCGCTCATCACCCCTCGTATGGCCGACCGTCCCGACGCCATTAGCCCGCTGCCCTCTTCCGCCACGGAGGAAGACCTCGAAAAGCTGCTGCGGCCCCAATCGCTGGATGACTTCATTGGGCAGGAGAAGATCAAGCGCAACCTGCAGGTGTTCATGACGGCGGCGCTGCAGCGCGGCGAGACGCTGGACCATGTGCTGCTCTCGGGGCCGCCCGGACTGGGCAAGACGACCCTCGCGCACATCATTGCGGAGGAGATGGGCGCCAAGATCACCACCACGAGCGGACCAGTGCTCGAGAAGCCCGCCAACATTGCGGGTGTGCTCACCAACCTGCAAGAAGGCGATGTGCTCTTCATCGACGAGATTCACCGGCTCAGCTCGGTGGTGGAAGAATACCTCTACTCGGCGATGGAGGACTACCACATCGACATCGTGATCGACTCCGGGCCCAACGCGCGGAGCGTGCAGATCACCCTGCCGCCGTTCACCCTCGTAGGGGCCACCACCCGGAAAGGCCTGCTCACAGCGCCGCTGCGAGCCCGCTTTGGCATCGACTTTCGGTACGACTATTATACGGCCGATCTGCTGCAGCGCATCGTGGAACGCTCGGCGCGTATCCTGCAGGTGGATACCACGGAGGAGGGCGCCCACGAGATCGCCCGCCGCAGCCGGGGCACGCCCCGCGTGGCCAACCGCCTTCTCCGCCGCACGCGCGACTTTGCGCAGGTGGAGGGCGATGGGCGCGTCACCCAGGCGGTGGCGGACCATGCCCTCAACGCGCTGGATGTAGACGAGGAAGGCCTCGACGACATGGACACGCGCATCCTGCTGACGCTCATCGAGAAGTTTGGCGGCGGGCCTACGGGGCTCTCCAATCTGGCCGTGTCGGTAGGGGAAAATGCAGGCACCATCGAGGAGGTCTACGAGCC
>CAYFRR010000141.1:0-2472 GCA_964345505.1 uncultured Rhodothermales bacterium | reverse complement strand
TACTCCGACGTGACCCAATCGACGTGGTCGATCACCGCTTCGCCAAGCGCACCGTCGGAGAGTCGGAAGAGCCGCAGCCCGGAGAAGTCCTGCCGGCGTTTTTCGCCGGGGAAGAAGGCCCAGAGCGGCTCGTCGGGCGCGTTGGGGTTGACCAGCGCGATGTCGGCATCGATGAAGGCTTTGGCACCGTCGGTAAAGCCACGGGTGAGCAAGCCATAGTCGAGCACGCGCACGTCCACGAGCACATCCGCGGCGTCGGGGTCGTCCACCACCTCCATCCCTAACGTGTTGGCGGTTATGGCCCCAACGCGGCGGGCCACGCTATCGGCAATGGTCACATCCTGCAGGGCCTCGCGGAGCCGGGCCCCCAGACGCTCCGCGCGGTCGACTTCGGTCTCCTCGTAGCCCTCCGGGGGGCGGCCATCCTCCGCAAAGGGCGCTACGCCGGCCTGAGCCAGCCGGGCGTGGAACACAAAGGGCGGCGGGGCTGGAGCCGCCACAACGGCCAGCGTACGCCCTTCGAAGTCCGCTCGCTGTAATACCCCCGGCGGCCCACAGCTGACCAATCCTGACGCCAGCACGCCACTGATGCACAGCAGGACGAAGACCACGGAAACGCGGAGGTGCGGAGGGGGCGGCATGAGTACAGCAGTAGGATAGGGCAACAGAAAACGTATAGCGGCAAACGTCGCCGGGACGTCCGCGCGTGCACAATCTACGACAGGAGCCGTCTACCACAGTAGACAACCCATCGGTACGCGCAAGCCTCTACGACGCGTCGCGCTGCAGGCGCCGGCCGATCCGTATGGCCACCTCGTCGGTGTAGTCGAGTAGGCGCCCGCCCAGTTCCTCAACCGTCATGCGTCCGATCGCGGGATACGGGATGTCGGGCCTTGAGGTGCGCTCGCGGTCGTATGTGTACGTCCACAGCGTCCGGTCGTTGGCCTGGTCGATGAGCGCCGCGTCGGCATCCAGAAAGAAGGCAACACCGGCCCGCCAGGAGGGCATGGTGAGGCCGTGGCCGAGGACCTTCAGGTCCAGCACCACATCAGCCGCCCCGGGGTCGGATACGAGCTCCATCCCCCAGGCCTCCGCGGTAGCCTTCCCAAGCTGGGCAGCCAGGGCGCGCACGGGCTGCGTCTCGTCCGCAGCGGCCTGCAGGACGGTTTCTACCCGTTGCGCCTGCCGGGCTTCCTGAACCGCCACGCCCTGCGGACGGTCGCCGTAGGGCGCATAGGGCCGCACGTTCAGCGCCGCCAGCCCCGTGTGGTACACGATAGGCGGCTCCGGTACGGCAGCCGTCACCGCCAGCGTGCGGCCTTCCAGTGCATCGGGCGCCACCGACGCCCCGGACCGGCAGGCGCCCAGCGCTCCAGCGAGCATCAGGACGACGGCGAACAGAACAGCGGGGCGAGCAGGCATAGATAACAGGGCCATGGGATGGGCACGTGTAAGGAAGAGAACGCGAACGTAACAGGCAGCGGGTCCCCCGCCTTCGCCCCACAGGAACGGAGGCTGCGGCGGTGGTTATGATACTTGGCAGGCACTCCTGCACTTCACAACATTCGTTCCCATCCTTCCCCTGTCGTCCACTGTATGCCGTACGTCGTAGCCGAGCCCTGCATTAACTGCAAGCACACCGACTGTGTGGAGGTGTGCCCTGTCGATTGTTTTTATGAAGGTCCCAACTTCCTCGCCATCCAGCCGGACGAATGCATCGACTGCAATGCGTGTGTGCCGGTGTGCCCGGTGGAAGCCATCTATCCGGATGATGAACTACCGGACGTGTGGGCGCACTACACGGAATGGAATGAGTACCTGGCCAACCAGTGGCGCGAGCTGGGCTACAACCTTACCGAGAAGAAGGACCCGATGCCCGACGCCGAGGAGTGGGCCGAGCGAGACAAGAATGAGACCGACATCCTGACGTGGGATGTGTAGTGTCCAGTGCACGTCTTAGCGTGGGATGGCGCGTGACCGGGCCCACTTTGCGTTTCCGACCGGTTCTCACGCGCAAAGCACCATGTCCTACAGCCGACCAGCCGCTTGGTCGGCTTTTTTCATGCCTTTAGCTGTTCTGTGAGCACCCGTAGCGTGAGAACCATCTGGTAACTTCTGTAACGTCCTTGTTTGAACGACAAAGGGATAACATCTCCGTTGGGGTGTGCACAATCCCCGTGTGTATGGGAAAGTAGTAGCGCTTCCAAAGCAATTCTCTTTGCCATCCACACTCCTAATTTATCCGGATACGCATACCTATGAAGACTTCAACTCTTTCTTATGTCCACCGGCTTGTGGCCGTGGTGCTCATCGGCGCCCTCGGCTTCTTGGCCGCATGCGACGACGACACCGACGTCGTCACGCCACCCATAGAAGACGACGGTAGCATCGCCGACATTGTGGCGGACGACGATAACTTCTCCACGCTGCTGGGTCTCTTACAGGGCGAAGGCCTGACGGACGCACTGGGCG
>CAYFRR010000140.1:0-7114 GCA_964345505.1 uncultured Rhodothermales bacterium | reverse complement strand
GGCCGATACCACCTGGCGCATGGAAGGGAGGCTGGCGGACGTGGTGGTGACCGCCGCCCGCCGTGCGCAGTCGGTAGCGGAGGTGAGTGTGCCCACGACGGTCATTCGCGGCGCTGACATCCGGGCGCAGGGGGCCACGCGGCTCTCGGATCTGCTGGCCGAGCAGACCGGCCTGACACTGGTGCACGACCACGGCACGGGATTGCAGGTGCAGGGCTTTGACCCGGACTATACCCTTGTGCTCATCGACGGCGAGCGCGTCATCGGCCGCACGGCGGGCACCCTCAGCCTCGACCGGATATCGGTGGCTCACGTGGAGCGGGTAGAGGTGGTGCGCGGGCCGTCGTCGTCGCTGTATGGCAGTGACGCCCTGGCCGGCGTGGTGAATATCATCACCAAAGAGGCGCAGCAGACCCTCGAAGCCTCGGCGCAGACGCGGTACGGCACGCACGACACCAGCGACCTGAGCGCTCGCGTCGGGTTCAAGGAAGGTGCGTGGAAGGGGCAGGCCGTGCTCAATCGGTTCGCTTCGGGTGGCTATGACGTACATCCGGACGCGGTAGGAAATACGACCCCATCGTTTACCGACTACTCCGGTAGGGGTCGCCTCTCCTACAGGCTCAGCGACCGCACAGCGGTCAGCCTCTCGAGTGGGTACGCTCAGGAAAACGTGTCGAACACGGTAGGCGTCGGCAGGGCAGCGGAGGAGCATCGCCTGCGCCAGGAGCGTCGGGACTGGCGCCTGACGCCCGAGGTGCAGCACCGGCTGGGCAGCACGTGGTCGGCGGAGGCCTCCTATCATGCCGCGCGCTACCAGACGGATGCGGTCGTCCGGCGTAATACGACCGGTGAGGTGACGGATGAGAGCGCGTTCGATCAGTTCTTCGGGGAGGGCGAGGTGCAGGTCAGAGGCACACTCGGCCGCTCCCACATCCTGACACTGGGCGCCGGGCACATCCGCGAGTCGCTCATCGGCGATCGGTTTGACAACGAGCGCCGCTCCACCGACCAGTTCTTTGGGTTTGCGCAACACGAATGGCTGGCCCGGCCCTGGCTCGATCTCACGCTGAGCGCGCGGGTGGATGCGCACAGCGCCTACGCCACGCAGGTCACGCCACGCGCCAGCGTGCTGGTGCGGCCCACTGACTGGGTGCGCCTCCGCGCTTCCGTGGGCAGCGGCTTCAAGGCGCCAGCCTTTCGGCAGCTCTTCCTCAACTTTACCAATCCTACCGTTGGCTACACGGTGCTTGGGGCTGATGAGGTGGGCGATCGGCTGGCAGAGCTGCAGGCGCAAGGCCGGATACAGCGGGTGGATGCTGACCTTTCAACCCTCGGAGATATTGAGGCCGAGCGCTCCTGGGCTATCAACATCGGGGGAAATATGCAGCCGGTCGAATGGCTTGCAGTTGACGTCAATCTCTTCCAGAACCGCATCAGCAACCTGATCGACACGCAGCCCATTGCCGGGAAGACGAACGGGCAGAGCGTCTTCACCTACCTCAATCTCGACCGGGTGCGCACCCGCGGTGTGGAGTCAGAGGTGTCGGTGGGCCCATTCGCAGGGTTCACGCTGGGCTTGGGATACCAGCTGCTGGAGGCGGTGGACCTGGACGTGCTTGAGGGCATCGACGACGGGCGGTTTTTCCGTCGCACGGAGGGCCGCGAGGTGCGCCTCATGCGCAGCGACTACGGGGGACTGCTCAACCGCTCCCGTCACTCAGGAACGCTTAGCGTGCGCTACACCGATGATGCCCGAGGCACCACCGCTGCCCTGCGGGGCGTCTACCGCAGCCGCTACGGCTACCGCAATGCCCATGGCAACGCCTTCCTGGACGATGACCGCGACTATGCGCCGGGCTACACCCTCTGGCACCTGACGCTTACCCAACGTCTGACTTCTCAGCTCCACCTGCAGGTCGGTGGGCGGAATCTATCCGACTACACCGACCCCGCACGTGTGCCCTCGCTTTCCGGTCGCGAGTTTTTCGCTGGCCTCGAGCTATCGCTTTAAATCTTTACCCTTCGTTTCACACACACCCTTCGTTGTTATGTACCGTGTTATGCACCGTTTTCTGTTTGTACCGCTCGTTCTCACCCTCATGCTGCTCACGGGCTGCAGCGATGATCCCGTCTCGGGGCTGGAGGAGCCGCCCGGCGAAGAAGCCCTGGAGGTGCAGTTGGTAGAAGATGTGCCTGCCGATCCTATCACCGGCGTCAATGAGCAGGGGCGCCCCATCGGAAACAATGAGTTTACGTTCTTCAGCCTACGCGAGAACACCACCGTGGCGCGCGCGGACTCGGCCTCGACGCAATGGGATATCGCCTTTCGCAGCACCACCCTTATTGTCAACGGGGGCGTCAGCGGCCCGGGCGACGGTGGCGCGCTGGTGTTGGAGGAGACCTTCCACGAGGTCAATGAGGGACCGGCCGATGCCGACTTCCGCGTAGATAGCAACGAGGGCAATGCGGTGCCGACGGGCTCGGGGAATGGATGGTACAACTACAATCCGCAGACGAACATCATCACCCCCATCCCTGGCCGGACGATCGCGGTGCGTACGGCCGATGGCCGCGTAGCCAAGCTGCGCATCCAGAGCTACTACGAGGGCGCGCCGCCCGAGGATGAGCTCAACGCGCAGGAGGATGAGGCGCGCTACTATACGTTCGAGTTTGCTTTTCAGGACGATCCCGAAAGCAGCTCGCTCCGCACGGTTGTGCAGTAAATCCTCTCGCTTGTCTCTCGCCCGTCTTCTGTTCATCGCCTCGTCTCATCGTTTATGCGATCGTCTATGCGCTCCGTCGTATCTATTCTGCTACTTTGGTGCATGCTGTTCCCGGGAAGGCTG
Source organism: uncultured Rhodothermales bacterium (assembly GCA_964345505.1). GTDB lineage: Bacteria > Bacteroidota > Rhodothermia > Rhodothermales > Salinibacteraceae > Tc-Br11-B2g6-7. The sequence continues at coordinate 4,268 of CAYFRR010000140.1, read as the reverse complement.
GTAGGGCAGGAGGCGGGCCCATCCCTTGTTACGATTGGCGGGACCATCACGGAGATCGTCTACGCCCTTGGGGCTGAGGAGCAGATCGTCGCCGTGGACGCGTCGAGTGTGTACCCCGCGGAGGCCCAAGAGAAGCCGCAAGTCGGCTACGTGCGGCAGGTGTCCAGTGAAGGCATCCTGTCCGTGGGGCCCGATCTGGTGCTGGCCTCCTCAGCTACGCGTCCGTCGGTAGCGCTCGATCAGGTGCGCAGCGCGGGGGTTGCCGTTGAAACCATCGAGGAGGCGGAGGATGTGGAGGGCGCCATCGCCCGGATCCGAATGATTGCCGCCCTGCTGGATAGAGAAGCTGCCGGGGAGCAGATGGTCGCCACGCTGGAGGAAGACATGGCGGCAGCGCGGGCCGCGGCTGATCGCGTGCAGACGCCCCCTCAGGCCTTGTTCATCTATGCCCGTGGGAGCGGCACGCTCCAGGTGGCTGGGCGCAACACCTCGGCGGAAACCATGATTGAGCTGGCCGGCGGCCAGAACGCCATGCAACAGTTCGAGGGATTTCGTCCTTTGACAGCGGAAGGGGTGGTCGGCGCAGCGCCTGACGTGCTCATCTTGCTGGACCGCGGCCTCGAAAGCATCGGAGGCGCCCCCGGGCTGTTCGATCAACCCGGGTTGGAGGCGACCCCCGCCGGGGCGCAGGAGCGCGTCGTGGCCATCGACGACCTCAAGTTTCTGGGCTTCGGCCCACGCATGGGCGAGGCGGTGCTGACCCTGGCGCAGTATTTCCAGACCCTCCCTGAGACCAGTGCCTCCCGCCGCTGATGGCTTCTGTTGATACATCTTCGCCCCCGGCGCCCCCTGGCCCTGCCGCTGCGGACGCCCCGGTTGTCCCGGGCGCAACGGCTGACGACCTGCTGCGCACACGGCGTCGGACCCGGGTGCTGACGCTCCTGGCGCTTACGGCGTTGGTCCTGGTCGCATCGGTCGTGGCGGTTGCAATGGGCGCCGTGCGAGCGACGCCTGGACAAGTGCTTGCCATCCTGGTGCAGCCGTTGGGCTGGGACCTGCCGTGGGCGTTTGAGCGGCAACAGGAGCTGGTGATCCGCGCCATCCGCTTGCCACGCGTAGCGCTGGGCCTGCTGGTGGGCGCCGGGTTGGCCGTCAGCGGGGCCGCGATGCAGGGCCTCTTCCGTAACCCGCTGGCCGATCCGGGCCTCATCGGCGTGTCCAGCGGAGCGGCGCTGTCAGCGGTGGTGTTCATCGTGCTGGGGGCGTCCGTCTTAGCGCCGGTAGCCGCCGTGCTGGGCCCGTTCACCATCGCGGTAGCTGCGTTCCTGGGGGGCACCGGGACTACCCTGCTCGTCTACCGGCTGGCCACGCGCAACGGCCGTACATCGGTGGCGACGATGCTATTGGCAGGCATCGCGATCAATGCGCTGGCCGGTGCCGGCACGGGCCTGATGATCTTTCTCGCCGACGATCAGCAGCTGCGCGACGTGACGTTCTGGACGCTGGGTAGTCTGGGCGGCGCGACCTGGACCGTGGTGGGGGCGGTGCTCCCATTTTTGCTGATTGCCCTTATCGCCACACCGTACCTGGCGCGAGCGCTCAATGCGATGTTGCTGGGTGAGGCCGAGGCGCGGCATCTGGGCGTTAACACCCAGCGGGTCAAGCGCCTGGTGATCGTGTTGGCGGCGATGGCGGTCGGCGCGGCGGTAGCCGTCTCGGGGGTGATTGGCTTCATCGGGCTGGTGGTGCCGCACCTGCTCCGCTTGGCCGCCGGGCCCGATCATCGGCTGTTGCTGCCGGGCTCGGCGCTGCTGGGCGGGGCGCTCCTGGTGCTGGCCGACCTCCTGGCGCGCACGGTGGTCGCGCCGGCCGAGCTGCCGCTGGGCATCCTCACAGCGCTTGTCGGCGGGCCCTTCTTTCTCTGGCTGCTGCTCCAGCGCCGCAGCCGTGCCATGCTTTCCATTTAACATCCCCGTGTGCTATGCTGCAATGCTTTGCCGATGCCCCACCGCCTGCCGTGCCGTTGGACGGCTCGCCGTTTCTTTTCGAGACGCACCGCGGCACGGTAGAGCAATGTCCGGCCTCGGGCGCCTTTTTTATCTCGTGCTTCCCCTTCAGTCTGGCCCTGGCGACGGCCCAAGACGTACAGACGCTGCACGATGCTATCGCCCGGCAGTGTCATGCGATGCGTGGCGAGGCGCTCTGGTCAGAATGGGTGCTCACCGCCTCATCGCCAGACATCACGCGCCCGCTGCGGTTTGAGCTTACCCACGGCACCCTGTTGGAGCTGCAGGTGCTGCTGGAGGGAACGCTCACGTTCTTGACTGCTCGTCGACTGGCCTCAGGCGCGTAACCGCTATGCTTGATGTTCGCAACATAACCATTCGCATTGATGGCGCGACGCTCCTCCGGGAGGTCTCTGCCTCGGTGCGTCCCGGTGCGGTGACGGTGGTGGTGGGCCCGAACGGCGCCGGTAAATCTACCCTACTGCGCGCGGCCAGTGGTGAGTACACCCCTGCGGAGGGCACCGTCGAATTGGAGGGCACGCCGCTGCACCACTGGCGGGCGCGCGACGTGGCGCAGCGGCGTGCGGTGCTGCCGCAGCAGTCGTCGCTCTCGTTTCCCTTCGCCGTGCTTGATGTCGTGCTGATGGGCCGCATGCCGCATGCGGGCGGGAGCGCAGAGCCCCGGGATGGGCAGATCGCCTGGGCGGCGCTTGAGGCGGTGCAGGTAACGCATCTGGCCGAGCGCCTCTATCCGACGCTCTCGGGCGGCGAGCAGCAGCGGGTGCACATGGCCCGCGCCATGGCGCAGATCTGGGAGCCGCCGCCCGGGGAGGGCGACCGCTACCTCTTGCTCGATGAGCCGACGGCCAGCCTTGACCTCGCGCATCAGCACCGGCTGCTGGAATTAGCACGTGGGCTTGCTCAGGAGGGGACTGGCGTGCTGATCGTGCTCCACGACCTGAACCTGGCCGCCCAGTATGCCGACGAGGTGGTGCTCCTGCACCAGGGCACCGTGCGCGCCGCAGGTCCTCCAGAGCACGTGCTCACCCCTGCTCTCATCGAAGCGACCTTCGAGATTCCGGTAGTCGTCACGCAGCACCCGTGTGCCGCCTGCCCCCTTATCGTCACCCGCTCACCGGCCTCCATAGCCGCAGTGAACGGCCGCTCGTCCATTTCATAACCAACCCTTGTCTCGCGATGCCCTACGATCCCGATACCCTTCAGACGCGCTGGGAAGCCCTGCTTGACGACGAACCGCACACCCGCATCCGTAACGCTGCCGCTGCCCTTGGTGTAGCGGAGGCCCAACTGCTGGCCACGCGCTGTGGCGACGGCGTCACCCGCCTCGACGGGCCGTTTGGCACGCTGCTGACCGAAGTGGAGCCCCTGGGCCAGGTGATGGCGCTTACGCGCAATGCGGGCGCCGTGCACGAAAAGACGGGCGTCTACCACAACGTCAAGCTGATGGAGAGCCACGCCATGGGCCTGGTCCTGGATGATGACATCGATCTGCGGCTGTTCCTTTCCAACTGGCACCTGGGCTTCGCTGTCACCACGGAAAGCTCCGCTGGGCCGCGGCACAGCCTGCAGTTCTTTGACGAGGCCGGCACAGCGGTCCATAAGATCTTTCTCACGCGCAAGAGCGACAAAGCGGCGTACGATGCCCTCGTCACGCGCTACCGGCACCGCAACCAGTCAACTGCACAGCCGGTGGCGCACCCCACCCCGCGCGACCCTGAGACGCCCGATGAGGCGATTGACCAGGAGGCTTTTCTGGAGGAGTGGGCTGCGCTGCGCGACACGCATGACTTCTTTCCGCTGTTGAAGGAGCACGCGGTGGGACGGCAACAGGCGCTGCGCCTGGCGGAAGGACGCTTCACCCGACGCGTCCCGGCGGATGCTCTCCGCCAGACCCTGACCGCAGCTGCTGAACGAGAGGCGCCAATCATGATTTTTGTAGGCAACCGGGGCTGCTTGCAGATCCATACCGGACCCGTGCGCACGCTCAAGGCTACCCCGCCGTGGTTCAACGTGCTGGATCCCGGGTTTCAGCTGCATCTCAACGAAGAGCACATCGCCTCAGCCTGGGTGGTGGAGAAGCCCACGCGCGACGGTACCGTGACCTCGCTTGAACTGCTCGACGCCGACGGTGAGGTCCTGGCTCTGCTGTTTGGCAAGCGCAAGCCCGGCCTCCCCGAACGCGATGACTGGCGGGCGATTATCCGGTCGCTGGAGACGGCTGGTGAGGCGGTGGGGGCGTGA
>CAYFRR010000139.1:0-7223 GCA_964345505.1 uncultured Rhodothermales bacterium | reverse complement strand
CTGCTTATGCGCTTGTTCATGGCCGGTCTGCTGGCCGCGGGTCTGCTCCTGCTCGTCCCTCCCGCTCACGCCCAGTTCGGCCTTGAGGAGGACCGCGTGGGCGCCCAGCCCATGGCAGCGCTTGGCGCCACGTGGGTGAGCTTTCGCTACAGTGGAGACGCAGACTTGGAGGAGCCCCTTTTCTTCGAGGGGTTAACCCCCAGTCTCACGTTGAGCGTGCCGGGCCTGACGCTGGTCGTCCTCCGGGGGCGCTCCAGCCCCTCCGGGCAAGCCACCAGCACCGACCTTACGGATGTGCAATTCACGCTCTGGGGGCGCTGGCACCCGTTTGAGGCCCTGAGCGAGGGGGCCACCCGACTGTACGTGCCCATTGGCCTGCATACCAACTACCGCGACGCTACCGCCCCGCCGGACCGCGAGGACCTACCTACCCGCACTTTTGAGGTAACGACCCTCGCCATAGGAGCTGGCGTAGGCGGGGCCCAGCAGTTTGGCGAGGCTTGGTTGATTCGGGCGCGGGCGCAACCGTTCATCGGCCTGGCGCAGCGCTCCTTTCTGGGCGGCGCCGATGCCGCCTGGCTGCTGGATGTGGACGCCGATATCGTCCGAGCCAACGTATTTGGCGACCGCGGCCTGGCGCTCGGCTACGGCCTGCGCTGGCAGCACTGGCGCCTGGGTACGCCGTCCTTTCAGGAAGGCCCGGACCTCCACCATACCGGCGCACAGCACACGGTGCGGCTCGGCCTCCTGTTTTAGCGCCCGTTTGCGTAGCTTCGCCTGCGTCCCCCTTTTGAGCCGAACCTCGGGCGTGGTACGCTGTGCTTCTGTGTTTTTCTTTTGCATGAACCCTTAGTTTATCCCCCATGACGGACGCTCAAGTCCTGGACGCCCTGACGGAGATCGCCAACTCCTTTGATCTGCCCGTGCGCTGCGAAAAAGGTAACTTTCGTGGTGGGCGGTGCGTGGTCGATGGCGAAGAACTCATTCTGCTGAACAAACGCCACCCACCGGAAGTGAACGTGGCCATTCTGGCGCAGAGCCTGCAGGACCTTCCCCTCGACACCGTGTACATCCGCCCGGCCGTCCGCCAGGTCCTCGACGCCCATCGCTCCACTTCCGATGTTCCCTCCGCAGACGCTTCACCTTCGTCATGACCGTAACCCTTCTTGGCACCGGCACGTCTGTTGGAGTGCCGGTCCTTGGCTGTGACTGTCGCGTCTGCACCTCCTCCGATCCCCGGGACCGGCGTACGCGCTGCGCCTGCCTCGTAGAGGTCGACGGCGTCCATATTCTCATCGACGCCGGGCCCGACTTTCGCATGCAAGCCATGCGCGAGGACATCCAGGCCGTCGATGCGCTGCTCATTACCCATCATCACTTTGATCACGTCGCAGGGCTGGACGATCTCCGTCCGTATTTTTTCTGGAACCGGCGTCCTATGCCGTGCATCGCGCGCGAGAACACAGCTGAGGTGATGCGCAACACCTTCTACTACATCTTTGGGGACGACCGCTATTCCGGGGCTGCGCTGCTGCAGTTGCAAACCGCCAACGGCCCGTTTGAGGTGCCCAGCCGCTACACGAACGATGCGCCACCGGTCCACGTGCAGCCTATCGAGATGACGCACGGCGACCTGCCGGCACTCGGCTACCGCATCGGCAACTTCGCCTACCTGACGGACGCCAGCTACATCCCGGACGCCAGCTTCGAGAAGTTGGATGGCGTGGAGCTCGTTGTGTTGGACGCCCTGCGCCACAAGTCGCACTACAAGCACTTTACCATTCCCGAGGCGGTGGAGGTGGCGCAGCGCATCGGGGCGCGCCAGACCTACTTTACGCACATGACGCACAGCGTCCTCCACGCGGAAGAGGACGCCCGGCTACCCGAGGGCATCAATCTTGGCTACGATGGCCTTACCGTGACCCTGGACGCGTCGTAGAACGCGGATGCCGCATGCGCCGTTGTGTTCAGCATCTCCGCTCTCCTCCGTCACCCTTCGCTTTCCCCTTCTTTCGGTATGCACGTGCTCGTTCTGAACGGCCCCAACCTGAACCTGCTCGGGATGCGCGAGCCGGAGCTGTATGGGGAAGACACCCTGGCCGACGTAGAAAAAGGACTTCGTGCGGCCTTTTCCGACGTACGCTTTACGTTTGAGCAGAGCAACCACGAGGGCACGCTCATCGACGCCATCCAGGACGCCGGGTCGGAGGACATCGCTGGCGTCATCTTCAACCCCGGCGGCTACACGCACACGTCAGTGGCGCTGCGTGATGCCATTGCGGCCGTCCACGTGCCCGTGGTGGAGGTGCACCTCTCCAACATCTATGCGCGGGAAGACTTTCGGCATCGCTCCCTGCTGGCACCCGTCTGCGAGGGGCAGATCAGCGGCCTTGGCGTCGACGGCTACCATCTCGCCCTGCGCTACCTGATGACGCGCTGACGCGCCTACTCTCCTCCTCCTGCCCTCCCCTGCCATGGCCGGCTACCGTGGACATCTGACAGGTGCCCTGCTATTCTTTGGAGTGTACCTCCTGGGGCTGATCTACCTCTTTTCCATCGATGCGGCCTACGAGCAGTTCACGGCCCTGGAGCTGGTGGCCTATCCGCTGGCGCTGCTGGGCCTCTGCCTCATGTTCGGCCTCTGGCCGGATGTCGACATTAACTCCAAGGCGCAGGTACTTTTCTACAGCATCTTTTTTGTGATTGACCTCTTCCTGATTGCGACGCAGCACTTTGAGGAAGCCGCCTACCTGGGCCTGTTTGCGCTGCTGCCCGTGCTGAGCAAGCACCGGGGCTGGACGCACACGTGGTGGGCCATGCTGCTCATCCCGCTACCGTTGCTGGTGCTGCCCCTGCTCTTCTATGTGGAGCGCCCCCTGGCCGGGTTGCCCTTCTACGGGGCTGCCGTGGTGGGCTACAGCAGCCATCTCTTCATGGACGGCCTGCTTCCACGCCGCAAGCGCCGGCGCCAATCCTGACGGGCCGCGTGCGCAGCCGACGTCGCTCAAACCCTCCTGCCCGCTGCGGGTAGCAGGACCGCGCTACCCCTTCACTGCCGCCCTGTTTTCCCTCCGCATGGCCGCCTCCCACAGCTTCTTCGGTCGCATCAAGCAGCTGGCCTCGGAAACGGCTATCTACGGCGTCTCGTCCATCGTGGGGCGGATGCTCAACTTCCTGCTCTTTCCATTCTACTCGCACGTCTTCCCCCCGGAAGCCTACGGCGTGCTCTCGATCGTCTACGCGGCGTTCATCTTCTTCAACATCGTGTACCAGTACGGGATGGAGTCGGCGTACCTGAAGTACGCCACCGACGCCCCGGATGGCCGCGCGCGGCAACGGGTCTTTAGCACGGTGTCGTGGTCGCTGGTGGTGACGTCGCTGGGGCTGGGCGCGCTCCTACTCCTGGGGCGCGTGCCCGTAGCGGGCGTCATCGGACTGGAGCAGCAGTGGACGTGGCTGCTGTACTACGTAGCGCTGATCCTGCTGCTGGACACCCTGGCCATCGTGCCGTTTGCCGAGCTGCGCCTGCAGCACCGGCCCTGGCGCTTTGCCATCATCCGCCTCCTCAACGTAAGCGTCAACATCGGGCTCAACCTCTACCTGATCCTGGGGCTGGGGATGGGCATCGAGGCGGTCTTCCTGGCTAACGCCATCGCTTCGGGTGTGACGGTGGTGCTTCTCCTGCCGCAGTACGCGGCGCAGCTGCGGCTTCGGTTCGACCGGCAGGTCTGGCGCAAGCTGCTGCGGTTCGGGCTGCCGTTTATCCCCGGCGGTCTGGGCTACGCGATTGCCGACCGGGTCAACCTCTTTTACCTGAAGCGCATGGATGGTGACACGGTGCAAGCCCTCTACGGCGATGCACTGGACACGGAGCGGCTGCAGGCGCAGGCCGAGGCAGCGGCGCGAGACGTGGCGGAGGGCTACGACGTGATTTCGCCCGAGGTGGGACAGCAGATGCTGGACGCCGCTAACGCTGTCTATGGAAGCTACGTGGTGGGCGTCTTTAACGGCGTGCTGAAGCTGGCCATCCTCATGATGCTGCTGATGCAGATGTTTCGGTTTGCCTGGCAGCCCTTCTTTCTCCAGCGCGCCAGCGACCCGGACGCGCGCCGCCTCTTCGCGCGTATCTTCACGCTGCTGACGGCCGCGGGGCTGCTCGTCTTTCTCGGCGTCTCGTTCTTTGCGCGAGAGCTGGTGGCAATCCCGCTGCCGGGCGACTACGAGCTCATCAACCCGCGCTACTGGATGGGGCTGTTCATCGTGCCGGTAGCGCTGATCGGCTACCTGTTTCAGGGCTGGTACTACGTGTTCTCGGCCGGGGCTTACCTGACGGAGAAGACGCGCTACTTCGTGCACTGCACGCTGGCCGGGGCCACGGTGGCCCTCATAGCCAACGCGGTGCTGGTGCCCACCTTCGGGATGCTGGGGGCGGCCTGGGCTACCGCGCTGGCTTACGCCACGATGGCGCTTATGCTGCTCCTCATCGTGCAGCGCTTTTACTACGTGCCCTACGAGTGGGGCCGCGTTGGGGGGATGTTCGGGCTGGCCGTGGGGCTGTATGGCGCGCGGGAGCTCGTGCCCCTCCTCCAGCACCCGCTGGCAGAGGTCGGCCTGCTGGGGGTCTTTGCTGGCAGCCTCCTCGCACTCCGCATCATCCCGCCTCGCTCCCTGCGTCGCCTGGTGGGCGAGTGGCGCGCGCGCCGGAAATGACGACCTCTCGCTCAGCCGTCGGCGCCGCTTGCGGTAGCGGGTCCGGCGGCACCCGGAGCTTGCCGCCCTGCGTCGCCGTTCGTATCCTGTAGTGTTGTCCGCCACCCTTCCGTCCGTATGGCCTCGCGGCCCGTTCTGCCGTGCATCGCTGCTTCCTTCGCCTCTTGTGGTGTACCGCTTTGCTCGCACTGGGCACCGCGCATGTCGCGTCGGCGCAGGGCGTACGGGCGCTGGACGGGCCGTCCGATGCGCGGCCTGCCCTGCCTCCCGCACAGCCCGTGCATGCCACGGACCTGCTCATGGAGCGTCCGGAGGCGCGGGCAGCGTTGGAGACCTTTCACTACCTCAAAGAAACGGGCCAACTCGAAGCCCGGGCCGTTCCACCGCCCCGCGCCTACACCCTCGGCGAGCGGCGGACGTTTAAGGCATTCAATTTTTTGGAAGAAGAGCGGGAAGAGCTCCCGTTCGTCCTGGAGATGATCGGCAGCGCGGTGCGCATCTGGGTCGAAGGGCCCCCCGCACTGCCCCCTGCCACCCGGCGGGCGGCGCTGGATTCGCTCCGCCAGGCACTGGAGGAAACCACTCCCGCCGCGTCGATAAATCCGGCGCAGGGCATCATCGCCAACAGTCAGGCCCTGATTGGCGCCCCACCCAACGTGGATGGCGACGGGGTACTGGACGTCCTGCTGCTAAACATACGGGATGCATTCGACCCGGAGACGAACCCCCGCTTCATCGCGGGCTTTGTGGATCCGGCCGACCTCACCGACACCGGCAATGCGCGCGACGTCCTCTACCTGGACGACCGTGCGATCCGGGCCTCCGGCACCACCAGCCGCACGCTGACGGACGTGCTGGCTACGGCGGCCCACGAATATCAGCATCTCATCCACCTGAACTACGACCGGCGCGAGCGGACGTTTGTGAACGAGGGCCTCTCCGAGTGGAGTGAGGTGCTCAACGGCTACCGCCCGCGCCGCATGGTGTACCTCGGCGACCCGCGCCAGCTGAATGTGCCCCTGCTGCGGTGGTCTGGGCGAGGCAGCGCGGCTGTGTTGTTCGACTACCAGCGGGCCGGGCTGCTGACGAGCTACCTCGCCCGCCGCCTGGGGCCGGAGCACACCGGCAGCATCACCCGCGATCCGGCTCGCGGCGTAGACGGCTATCGCAATGCCGTCCGCACCGCCGGCCGCTCCTGGCGCGACGTGCTGCTCGACTTCCACACCGCCAACGTCTTGAACGACCCGCGACGCGATCCGCGCTTCGGGTATGACGACCCGCGCTTTGCCGGGGTGGGCGCTACTGTCGCTACCACCACGGACGGGCGGCTGGCCCGTGGGCGTGAAGGACGGGCGCCGTTAGAACCGGGCGGGGTGCGCTACCTGCAGTGGACCCGCGTGCGCGACCTGGAGCTGACGCTGGAGGGCCCCAGTGCGCTGGATGCTCGCCTCGTAGCCACTGCCGACGGCCGCACCACCGAGCGCCGCCTTGTGCCTGGCTTCGCCGAAACCCTCGACGGCGCCTACGACGCCGTCCATCTCATTGCCACGCATAGCGATACCGAGGGGCTCCCATTCACCGCCCGCTACGCGGCCTCATGGACGGCCGATGCGTTCTTCGCGGCCGACTCCCTACAGTTCGATAACGGCCAGCCCGAGGCGTTCATTCGCGTAGAGACGAACCACGGCGCCGACGCCGAGATTCTCACGCAGCTACGCAATCCCAATCCGCGAGCAGCGTTTCTGGCGACGGTGGAGCTTCCGCTGTACTTTTTTAGCCAGTTCTCCAACGAGGACGCGCCGCCCTCCGATACCGAGCAGCCCTTTACGCTTGTCGTGCGCGAGGTCGCCCCTGATGGCTCGCCGGGCGCGGAGCTCTTTACCCGTACCACCACCGACCCCCGCCCTGCGACGCCGGCCAGCGGGCGCCTCCTGCGGTTTCTCTCCATCGACCTCACCGACGACCAGGCTGCGATGGAGGCCCTCCCCGAGACTTTTTTCATCGGCTTTCGGGACGTGCCCGAGACGCCCAACGCGGTCGTCTACCCGACCAGCATCGACAGCACCCAGAACCGCTCCTACGTAGGCACCCCGGGCGCGTTCGCGCGGCTCTGGGATACGATGATTCCCCGCGGAGGCGGCGAGAATTCGTCGCCACTCAGTCTGGAGGGGACGTTTCTGCCCGTCCGTGCGGCGTTCTTCCGGCCCACGGATGACGCGCCCGTCCTGCGCGACCGCGCGCTTCCGGACCGCCCCGCCATCCTTGCCAACGCGCCCAATCCGTTTACCCACACCACTACCCTCCAGTACGAGCTACCCGACGACCAGCCCGTGCGGCTGAGCGTGTATGATGTGCGCGGCCGCCGCATCGCAGTGCTCCGCGACGAGGTGCAGCTGGCCGGCCCCCACAGCGTCACCATCGACGGCAGCGCGTGGGGCAGCGGCGTCTACGTCGTGCAACTCCGCACCGGAGGCCACACGGTAGACCATTCCATCGTGCTCGTGCGGTAGCCC
>CAYFRR010000138.1:0-7229 GCA_964345505.1 uncultured Rhodothermales bacterium | reverse complement strand
CCCCGGATGAGCGCCTCGGCATCTTGCACGGTGCTGTTGTCGCGCAGCACCTTGCGGATGCCCCGCTCCGCGGCCGCACGGCTGAAGCCCAGCTCCTGCAGCGCCGCGAGCGCATCCGCACGGGCCGCCTGACGCGCCTCCGTACCGCCCGAGAGCGCCGCGCCCCCGCCGTCCAGCTCCAGGTCGGCCAGGCGATCCTTCAACTCCAGCACCAGGCGGTCGGCCGTCTTCTTGCCCACGCCCGGGATGTTCGTCAGCAGCGCCGTCTCCCCGCTCACCACATAGTCGCGCAGCTCTGCCGGGCGCATCGACGAGAGCGCCGCCAGCCCCAGCTTCGGCCCGATGCCCGAGACGCCCAGCATCACCTCAAACGTCTGCTGCTCGCCTTCCGTCGCAAACCCGTAGAGCGTCTGGGAGTCTTCCCGCACCTGCAGCGAGGTGTGGAGCTTGACGGACGCGCCCGTGTCGGGCAGCGCCTCAAACGTGGAGGTGGGGATGTGGACCCGGTAGCCCAACCCGCCCACATCAATCAACACAGCGGTGGGCTTTTTGGCGACGAGCGTGCCGGCGAGGTAAGCAATCATGCAGAAGGGACACAGGTGAAGGGAAAGAGTGCGCGCAGGTTACGCCGCCACGCCTCCGGCGATCTCGCGGAGGACGCTCCGGTCCCACCGCATCACGATGGGCAGGCGGCGTCCCATACCAAAAGCTTTGGAGGTAACGCGCAGTCCGGGCGGGGCCTGCCGGCGCTTGTACTCGTTGCGGTCCACCAGGCGCAGGATATCGTGCACCAGATCCCGGTCGAAGCCCGTCTCCTCCACGATCCGCTCCAGCTCCTGCTGCTCCTCGATGTAGCGCCGCAAGATGGCATCGAGCGTCTCGTACGGCGGCAGCGAGTCGGTATCCTCCTGCCCCTCGCGCAGCTCAGCCGACGGCGGCTTGTCGATCGTGTTTTGCGGGATGACGGCGCGCCCGGCCCGCTTGTTGATGTGGTCGGCAAGCGCGTAGACGCGCGTCTTGAGGACATCCGAGAGCACGGCCACGCCCCCGTTGGTGTCGCCATACAGCGTCACGTAGCCCACCGCCACCTCGCTTTTGTTGCCGGTGGAAAGCAGCAGGTAATCGAACTTGTTGGAGAGGGCCATGAGCGTCATGCCCCGGGCGCGCGACTGGATGTTTTCCTCGGCTACGCCGGGGGTGGTATCCGCAAACGCACCGGCCAGCATCTGGTCGTAGGCCTCGACGGCAGGCTTGATGGGGATTTCCTGGAAGGTGATGCCCAGGTTGCGCGCGAGGGCCTCGGAGTCGGTCACTGAGCCTTCGGAGGAGATCTCCGAGGGCATGGTGACGCCCACCACCCGCTCCGGCCCCAGCGCCTCCGCAGCCAGGGCACACGTCACCGCCGAGTCGATGCCCCCGGAGAGGCCCATCACGGCCTTGCTGAAGACACCCGTCTTTTCAAAGTAGTCGCGGATGCCCAGCACAAGCGCATCGTGCAGGTCGGCGATGTCGTTCGGCTCGTAGGTGCAGGGCGTCGGCGGGGCCTCCGTATCCCACAGCAGCAGGTCTTCCTGAAACGGCTGCGCGCAGTGAAGCAGCGTGCCATCGGCGGCGTGCACGCGGCTGTCGCCATCGAAGATGATCTCAGTGTTGGCCCCCACCTGGTTCGACAGGATGAACGGCACCCCGTGGCGCTTGCAGATGGTCTCCACCAGCGTACTCCGCACGCGGTGCCGCCCCAGCGAGAACGGCGATGCGCTGATGTTGATGAGCATGTCGGGCGCCTCCTCCATCAGCTCTGCGACGGGGTCGCGGTCGTACCGATGCCCGGCCGGCTCTTCCACGCTCCACATGTCTTCGCAGATGTGCAGGCCCAGCCTCAGGCCGCGCCATGCGATGGGCGTGCACGGCCCCGACGGCTCGAAGTGGCGCAGCTCGTCAAACACGTCGTAGGTGGGCAACAGCGCCTTCGCCACCCGGCCCACCAGTGCCCCACCTTCGTACAGCAAAGCCGCGTTGTAGAGCGCGTGGCCAGCGCCGCTGCCGCTGCGCACAGGAGCCCCCACGATCACGCCCATGTCCTGCGGCACTCCAGCCGCGATGTGCTCCAGCGTACGCTCCACGGCGTCCAGGAAGAGCGTATTTTCGAGCATATCTTGCGGGGGGTAACCCACCACCGACAGCTCGGGAAAGACCACCAGTTCCGCACCGCGCTCGCGGGCCGCGTGTGCCTCGGCAATGATGCGCTGGCTGTTTCCCTGCAGATCGCCAACAGTAGGGTTCAGTTGAGCAACGGCTATCTTCATGAGTCCACTACAGGATGGGTGAGAAGAGTCAGCGACCAGTTCGCCGCATGCGGCGATGCACACGCCCGGTACGGCGACAGCGTTCCATACCCGCCGCCTGCTTCGTATCGCCGCTCACTATATCGTTGCAGCCTCTTCCTAACATCTACTCCTGCGGCCTGTAGTTATCGAAATTATCTTGTAGATCATGCCAATCTTCTGCTATGCGCCAGCTCTTCCCCCTCGCGCTCGCCATGATGCTGCTGGTCGTTGGCTGCGATGCGCCGGACACTGAACTTGTGGACGAGACGCACATCGCCATCACCAACGTGAACGTCCTGCCCATGACGCAGGACACCGTGCTGACCGACCACATGGTCATCTTCCGTGATGGCTTTATCACGGAGCTGGCACCGACCGAGGACCTGGAGGTGCGTGAAGCGACACGCGTAATTGATGGAGAAGGCGGTTATGTGATGCCAGGGCTGGCCGAGATGCACACGCATCTGCCGGCAGCGGATGATCCAGAGGGCATCGTCGATGATGTTCTCACGTTGTTCGCAGCCAAGGGCGTGACGTTTGCCCGCGGTATGCTGGGCGATTCGTCGCACCTCGCACTGCGGGACGAGGTGCAGGAGCGCGAACGCTTCGGGCCGGCGCTGCGCGTGGCCAGTCCGTTTCTTTCTGGAAGCACCCTCGACACCCCCGGTGCCGCTCGAGAAGCCGTCCGGACCTACGCCGAAGATGGATACGATCTCTTGAAGATAGGCGAGGGCCTTGCCCCCGACGTGTACGATGCGCTGGTGGATGAAGCGCAACAGCAGGGCCTGCCCTATGCGGGCCATGTGCCAGATGCTGTGGGGCTGGAAGCAACGATGGGCGCCGGGCAACAAACGGTGGACCATCTCGACAATTTTATCGAGGCGATGCGCGGTCCGGATGCACCGGAGGCCTACGACGCCATCCTGGGCGTCACCGACCTGGTAGGCGAGCTCAACCCCGACCGGCTGCCGGAGCTTGTGGCGCTGACGGTGGAGACCAACACCGGCATCGTCCCCACCATGCTGGTATGGGAACGGTTCTTTGGTGAAACGCCCCCGGAGGCGTATGCCGATACCCTCCCCGAGCTGCGCTACCTCCCGCAGGCGATGGTCAGCGGCTGGGAAGAGCGACTCGCTGAGATCCGCGCGCAGCACACCCCGGAGGAGGGCGCGGCCGTCCGTGACCTGCGCCATGACATCCTCCGCGCCCTCTACGAGGCGGACGCCCCCATCCTTCTGGGCAGCGACGCGCCGCAGATGTTCAACGTGCCGGGCTTTTCCATCCATCGCGAAATGCAGTTCATGCAGGACACCATTGGGATGGATCCGTACGATGTGCTGCGGAGTGGCACCGGGGCCGTCCGTGACTTTTATGCTGAAGACGACGGGTTCGGCACCGTAACCGTTGGCGAACGTGCCGATCTCCTGCTCCTCGAAAACAATCCCCTGGAAGATGTAGCGCATGTAGAGGACATCCGCGGCATGGCGCTGCGTGGCGCATGGCGCACAGGAGAATCCCTTGAGGGCCTGCTGCGCGAAGTGGAGGCCCGATGGGCCCGTGACTGATCGTCCGCTCCACCACCGTTTCTTACACGCTCACGCTGTCTATGCTCAGTACGCTCACAGACTACAAGGGCGTGCTGATTGGCGTCGGGGCTGTGCTGCTGGTGGGGCTGCTGCTGGCGCGCGTGTTTAACCAGGGCGGCGGGGCTGCGGCCCCTTTGGTGACGCTCAGTGCGGAGCACGCCGCCGAGCACATCGGCAGCCGGGCGGAGGTCTGCGGCACGGTGGCCGAGGTAACGTACGCCCGGGCCCTTGGCGGAGCACCTACGTTCATCAACCTGGAGCGCCCGCATCCTGATCAGCCGTTTACGGCCGTCATCTGGGACGCGGACCGCCAGCGGTGGCGTACGCCGCCAGAGGCCCGCTACGCCGACCAGGCCGTGTGCGTCCGCGGAACGCTTCGCTCCCACGAGGGCACGCCGCAGATCGTCGTCTCCCGCCCCGGGCAGATCAGCGTACGGTGACGTGGTGCGCATGCCATCGGTGTGATGCGCTGATGCTGTACCAGGTGGCCGCCTTCCATCCGGTGGCTACGCGCAGGCCTCCGACAGCTTTCCTTACTTCGACCTTCCAACCTTCCGCCCCCCATGCCATGCACCACGCGCGCCTGCTTACGCCCCACGGCCCCGTGGAGGGCCGCTACCACGACGGCCTGCTCCACACCGACGATGGGCCTTACCGCGTTGGGGTTGACGGTCCGCTCTTGCCGCCCTGCACGCCGTCGGCGCTCTACTGTGTGGGGCGCAACTACGCCGCCACCCTGAAGCAAATGGACTACGACCGCCCCGACGCCCCCGACTTTTTTATCAAGCCACCGGCCAGCGTCATCCCACACGGAGCGCCTATTCCGTATCCGCACTGGACGCGCGAGCTCACCTACGCGGGCGAGCTGGCGGCGGTCATCGGCACGCGCTGCTTCGAGGTGGCCCCCGAGGACGTACCCGCGGTGGTGCGCGGCTACACCATCATGAACGACGTGGATGCACTCGACCAGCCGGGGCGTACCGCACGGAAGGCGTTTACCGGTGCCGCTCCGCTCGGCCCGTGGCTCGCCACCGACGTAGACCCCACAGCGCTGCCGATGCACACGTACGTCAACGACGAGAAGCGACAGGAGGCGACCACCGCGCAGATGCTCTTTAGCCCCTACGAGATTATCGCCTTCCTTTCGGAGCGGTTCGTCCTGAAGCCGGGCGACGTAGTGGCCTTTGGCAGCCCCGCCAACCCCGGCCTCATCGCGCCGGGCGACACCGTTCGTATTACGTATGAAGGCATCGGGACGCTTAGCAATCCGGTGGAGACGACCCGGTGAGGGTCACGCGGCTTCGGGGATAGTATCCGCGCGGTAGTAGGCGTGATAGCCGTAGTACGACGTCAGCAGAATGGCCAGGGCAACCAGCGGCGGAGCGGCTTCGCCAACCGGGTCACCTGCCGCAAGGTGGGCAACAAACGCTGTTACAAACGTGATGGTGAATCCCGCGTAGGCCCATTCCTTGATGCTACGGGGCAGCGGAAGCAACAGCGCGGCAGCACCGATGAGCTTCGCAATGCCCAGCGTGACGCGGAAGTGATCCGGGTATCCCAGCCGGGTGAAGTTCTGCATCATGTCTTCCGAAATGAAGTACATGACGCCCGCGGCCCCCATCATGAGCGCGATCAGGCCGGTGGCAATCCAATAGAGGTATTTCATGGCGAGGGGAAGGGGGTAAAACGGAGGGGGTGTGAAGGCGTCATGCTCTGATATCCGTTTAAACAACGGGTACCGTGTTACGTTGCGCCCGCCTCAGGCGTGTCCATTGGTGGCTACCGCGCGTTCCTGTACGGCCGGGTCACTCTCGATCCACCGCCGCAGGCCCCACACGCCCAAGTACACAAATGGCGTATCAAGCGCCGCGATGGCCAGCTTAAAGATGTACTGGCCGAACACAATGCCCTGCCATACCTCCCACGAAAGCGGCTGCGTGTTGGGGTTGCCGTCGATCTCCGGCCAGATGACCAGCGCAATGGTAACCACCGCTACGGTATCTACGAGTTGACTGAAAAAGGTGGAACCGTTATTCCGCAACCAGAGGTACTTACCCTTCGTCAGCCGGCGCCAGAACTCGAACAGCTGCACATCTACAAACTGCGCCGTCAGGTAGGCGATCATCGACCCAAACACGATACCGGGCAAGAGCCCAAACACTGTGGAGAACGCCTCCTGATCGACGGGCGACTGCTCGTAGACAGGCACCTGGAGCGCAATCCACACGATGAGCGTCACGAAAACGCTTACGATGAATCCGCTGCCTACCACCCACGAGGCTCGCTTCCGGCCGTAAATCTCCGAGATGAGGTCCGTTACCAGAAAAGTAACGGGGTACGCAATGATGCCGGCCGACAGCTCCTGCCCAAACAGGACAAAGAACTTACCTGCGATCGCGTTGGTCATCACCAGGGCGCCGACGAAGAGCCCCAGCAGCACGAGGAAGGCAATCTCGGCGCGTGTCGGGCTCGTTTCGCGCATCGCTGCGACGCTGCCCGATGGGAACGGCTCCTGTGGCGCGTTCGCGGAAGCGCGATGGGCAGGCGGTGCGGAGGAGGGCGTAGAAGCGTTGGCCACGGGGCGGTAGCGGGTGATGTGGCAATACACGATGTAGCCCTCGAAAGTCCGGGCCTTTTATTCGTTTCCGTGAGGCCGTGGTTGTAACAGCAATGGCGCGACTTCCGTCACCGGCGAGGTCTCGGCTACCCACGTGGCTGATGTCCTTTAACGTCCACTATTCGCCTGTCGAGCGCCCGTGTGCGATGCTCAAGCTGACTGCACGGCTCGGGGTCCCCCTCATCCCGTCCTTCTCCCGCCGGGGGAGAAGGGGCTTTTTTGCATGCAGTGGCAGTATGCCCAAACAAATTGCCAAGCTCGCACCCCTGACTAAGTCGTTGATTGTGCCGAACCCCTCTCGTTTAAACGAAGGCCTCCGTGATTCAGTAATGATTCAGGGTTTACGCACAATATTCGCTCTCCTCTGGCGGGAGAGCGCCAGCGTGAGAGGAAATCGCTGGTCCATCGGGAAGCGTGCGAAGACAAGCCAAAAAGCGCCGCCTGACGTACGTAGCCGTGAACAGCGCCTTCCTTTGCGGAAGTGGCACGCCCAGCGGTTTAGTTGGATTTACCTCCCTCATCCCATCCTTCTCCCACCGGGGGAGAAGGAGCTTTTTTTGCAGGCGATGGCAGTACACCCAAACACGTTGCCAAGCTCGCACCCCTGGCTAACTCGTTGATTATACCGAACCCCTCTCGTTTAACCGAAGGCTTCCGTGGCTCAGTTGTTAGCCATCACTTATGCACAACGTCCTCTCT
>CAYFRR010000137.1:0-7289 GCA_964345505.1 uncultured Rhodothermales bacterium | reverse complement strand
GTGCCCGGGACTGGAGTCGAACCAGCACGACCTTTCGGTCACTGCCCCCTCAAGACAGCGCGTCTACCAATTCCGCCACCCGGGCGAGGGGTACTGCTATGTGTGCAGGTACTACAACCTTTCCTGCGTGGTGTGACTCCGGCAGGGCTCGAACCTGCGACCCGCTGGTTAAAAGCCAGCTGCTCTGCCAACTGAGCTACGGAGTCGGCGTCTGCACACGGCTTGGTAGCATAGGGCGCGGTGGGAACGTCCACAAGCGCGTGCCGCGTGTAGAGCGTTGAAGTATTTGTGAGAAGAACGTAGGTTCCATCGCCTACGCCCGCCCGCTTTTCTCCGCCGGCCTCTTTGCAGGCTCCGTCGTGGAAAGGATGTAACATATAGGTGGATGACGCACGTACGGTGTACACGATATGCCCCCCTCGTCAAGACTCCATAGCTCTCCCTTCTCTCGTGGCGGACGTAACCGATTATCTTATTGAGCAGTGGGCGCGCCGCTCCTCCGTGCTGACGCCGGAGGAACGGCAGGCGGTGAATGAACGGATCGCTGAACACCCAGAAGCGCAGGCGGCGGCCACGTTCTGGCGGTCGTTCTTTTCGTCGAACGAAGCGCTGCAGTCAACGGTGTCGGCACGGGTACAGCGCTTCGTGGACACCCTCTTTACGTGCCCCCCTCGCCTCGTGCTCACCCCTCTTGCAGAAGAGGCCGGAGGTGGGGCTGTGCTGCAGGCCCGCACGGCTGCATTGCCCGCCGGCCGCTTCCGGTGCATCGCCACGCTGGCGCATGAGGGCCACAGCATGGTGATGCGCCTGCTGCACGATGCGGAAGCCACCGACGCCGCGTACCGCCTGTACCTGCTGGCGGACGACCCGGCACTGACCGCCCACGCGCTCGTCGGTCTGCCGGCGCTCGACCGCACCGTGCAGACGGACGCCAGCGGCCGCGCGGTGTTTGGACTGTCTGATGCACCGCGGCCCGAGGCGCTCATGGAAGCGACCGTGCATCGCCTGCTGGGGCAGGTCCCGGCCGAGGCCGAGCGCGGGACCGCCACGCACACATTTACGGAAGGCGCCACGGTGCGCCTCTCGCCGACCGAGACGCAGGTGGCGGTGCACGTGCGCACGGAAGCGAAGGCTGTAGCGATCGACCGCGTGGTCGTGGGCCGCGCCGATCCGCCTCACGTCGTGCGCCTGGCCAATGGTCACGCGTGCCTCCCGCTTGCCGCCGCGGAGCAAGCGTTGTACTTTTACGGGTAAATTGGGTAGACTTTGGGGTGCTATCAGCCACCGCACGGCTGATAGCGTGTCGCCTGTCTCTCACCAACGCCCCGACGCATGAACGCCTCGGTACTGCGCGAGCGCGCGTTCCAGCGGCTGATGCAGCGCCTCGACTACCCCGCCACGGCGTGCGCCCGGCTGCGGGCGGTCTGCGCATTTATTGACGCGCTGCCTGCGCCGCTGGCGGCCCACGAGCCGTATCTGCTGGAGCTGGCGACGGTATGGCCAGCGCTGGTGGATGACCTCTCGCCGGTGGGCGATGACCCCCGCGTGCTGCATCGGCAGCACCGCACGCTGGCCCGTGTCTGGCAATCCGTGTCTGATGTGCGCGCCCTGCCCGAGGTGCAGCTTGCTCTTCAGCGCCTGCGCGAGCATGCAGCGCTGGCGTTCGCCCAGGTCGGCGCCTACGAGCAGATGGCGGCTGTCCTGCAGGTGGCTCTTCCGGAGGAGAAAGTACCCGGTCGCTGCGGGCCGGACGTGCACCCGGACGTGCACCTCCGGCAGCTCGCGTCGGCTGCTACGGATGCGGCCACGGCGGAGGTGATGCAGCGGCTTGCGCAGGTCTACGCGCAGGAGCTGCTGCCCACCAGCGAGGGGTGCTGGGTCCCGGTCATCGAGCAGGCGCCGGGGGCGGCAGCAGGATGCGGCCGGCTGCGCCGCCTCACCGTGCGGCTGGTGGGGCCCGCCGCCGGAACGACGGATGAGATCCACGCCGACGTCGCTGTGTTTGGCGTCGGGCAGTCGCGCACACAGGCTATCGCTGACGCTGCCGCGGCGGCCCGGCAGCGCCTGCAGCAGACGCACCCTCGGCTCGGTGCCCGCTATCAGGCCGGGGCAATCCATTTTGACGTGCCCTTTGTGCCCCACGAGGGCCGGTCGGCCCACCTGGCTGTCGCGGCGGTTCTGTACGGCGCGTTCCTGCAGGAAGCCGGGGCGCGCGAGCAGTACGCCCTGCACCCCCGGGTGGCCCTCACGGGCGACCTCGACGCTGCAGGCCGCGTGCAGCCAGTCGATTCTGAAACACTGGTGGCGAAAGCCCGCGCGGTCTTCTGCTCCCCGGCGACGGCGTTCGTTGTGCCCGAAGCGCAGGTGGCTCCCGTGGCCGAGGCGGTGGCGCAGCTGCAGGAGGCGTTTCCCCGGCGCACGCTCCCCATCATTGGGGCTGCGTATCTGGAGGATGTCTTTCACGACCGCCGCGCCTCCGAGCGCACGGTGGCCGGCCCTGTGCGGCATGCCACGCGCCAGCTATGGCGCCACCGGGGCGCCGTATCCTCAGCGACGGCCATCCTGATGCTGCTGCTTATCCTGGCGGGCCTCGTGTACGGCCCGATCGATCGCACGCCGGTGGCCTATGCGGTCCAGGGCGAGGTCCTTCATCTACAGAACCGACAGGGGCAAACCGTAGAGCAGATAGCCCTTGGCGCTGCAGGGGTGGGCCGTACCGATGCGGCGGCAGCGGCCATTGGCATGAATCCTCAGACCCGCCGCACGGACATCTGCTATGTGGCGGCAGTCGACCGTACCGACTACCTGACGCTGCAATGCCGCGATGAGGGCACCACGCAGCCGCGCTGGCAGGTCCGCTTAGCGTATGAAGTGGACTTTCCGCAGTCGCTGGGCCTTACACGTGAGCCGTTTAAACCGTCTGCACTTGCCATAGGTGATTTTACAGGCGACGGGGCCGGTGAGGTGCTCATCGCGGTGAACCAGCGCCGGTTCTTTCCCGGGCTCGTTGTGCGGTACGATTTACAGACGGGCAAGCGCCTGGGCGCCTACCTTCATGCCGGCCGTATCCTTACGCTGCAGACCGCTGATGTGACGGGTGATGGCGCACAGGAAGTTATCATCGGCGGCATAAGCAATGCGTTTGCGGCGGCGTTTCTGGCGGTGCTGCGCCCCGATGCGCTGGATGGGCACGGCCCGGTAACCCAACGGTATGAACCAACCGGGTGGGAGCGAGCCGCAGAGTTGGCCTATGTTCAGATTCCGCGCACCACGGTGGGCGAGCGCCTGCGGCGGTACGGACGCTGGGTGGAGGTGCACCAACTGCACGTACATGAAGGCCAGCAGCAAATCGTAGCTCGTATCAGCGAAGGAGGTGCAGACCGCATCGAAGCGTTCACCCATGACGACGTGGCGTACGACCTGGCCCTCGATTTTCAGCTGCGCCCGCTGCGCATCGGCACGTCTGACGGCTACGACATTATGGCGTCGCGTCTCGTAGAAGAAGGCCAGCTCGCCTCGTTGCCGTCGGTGGCCTATTTTGAGGCCTTCATGCAGCGACTCCGCTACTGGAACGGGACGACATGGCAACGGGCCCCCTATTTTTCCGGCGAACCGGTAGAAACGAACCCGCCGCCCTCCGTGGCACGGCGTTAGCCTACGATGGCGCGGCGGCCTCCCACAACTTGTGCATCGGCTGCCGCAACGCCAGCGCGCCCTCCAACAGCGACCGGTCGTAGTTGATGAAGCCGTGCGCGGTGTAGACCTCTGGCGCGGTGCAGTGGTAGAGCAGTTTCGGCTCGCGCTTGTGCTGTCGGTAGTCCGCCGCCAAGATTAGGCCCACGAGCCCGGTTGCGGCCGATCCCACAAACACGTCCACCGGCTCGCCATCGGAGCTACGTGTATCGTTGATGTAGCCGTAATCCAGCGGGTAGACGATGTGCGGAAACGCGGGGTGGGGTTGGCCGAAGGGCCGGTCGATGGTCAGGCCGTGCGCATCGATGAGGCGCGCCCAGCCGGGCCAATCGAAGTGGCGGGCGAAGAGGGCAGCGCTGGAGCGCAGCGAAGCAGGGGCAGGCATGGCAGATGAGGCGCGCAGGAAGCGATACGTGGGCGCCTACGGGATGCCCCGTTCCCCAACGGAGTTCCGCACCCGCACCTAAAGTGCGCCAAGTGAAACCCAAGCGTCGATCAGGCGGCCTTACGGAGGTTCAGCGCGTGGAGCCCTGGCACGTGGTAACATCGCAGCACGCTCCGCAGGAAAACGGTAGCGGTTTCCGGGCGGAAGGCGTATTCATCTTCCTCCATTGTGAGGAGGACGGTTGAGCCCTGCCAGCGATAGGCGTCGATGGCCTCGTTTTCAAGAGCGACGGCCAGCAGTTCGTCGAGCGGGAGTTGGTCAATCGGGTACGTCATGGAGGTAACGGCGGGGCGTCCGAACCGGTGAGCGATGGTATGGGGTGGTTATCGGCAGCGCGCGCCAAGCTTTAGCGATGTGCTGCGATGGTAGGGGCTTGCTCACTTTCGAAAGAACCATGCCAGGATAGCGCCCACCGTTACCCAGCCCAGCCGCCGGCTCCACGAGGATCCGCTCCTACGTCGGGCAGGCACCGTGGGCTCGGTTGCCGAAGCCGGAGCCATGACCGCGGGCTCCGATGGCCGCCGGTGCCGGGCATAGACGGCCGTGAACTCGGCGCCCAGGAAGAAGAGCTGCGCGGAGTAGTAGATCCATAGCAGAAACGCCACCAGCGTGCCGGCCGCGCCGTACGCGGACCCCACCGAGGCGCCGCCCAAATACCAGCCCATTGCCCAGGTGCCCAGCGTAAAGAGCACCGCCGTGCCGAAGGCGCCGAGCCAGACGTCGGCCCACTGCACCTCAGTTTCGGGCAGAAAGCGGTACAGCACGGCGAAGAGAAGCCCCAGGAGCGTCACCGACGCCAGGCGCTCCAGCACCGCCGCTCCCGTCGAGGTGCCCAGCACGTCCCCCAGCCCGGCGATGACGGTGCTAAGGGTGAGGCTTGCCACGATCGCCACCCCGGTACCCCCCACCAGCAGCAGCCCCAGCCCGCGGCTTCGCAGAAAGCCTAACACGCCGGTCGTATGAGGCTCGGTACCCCATATCGTGTTGATGGCCTCGCGCAGCCGGGCAAAGAGGGTCGTCGCGCCGACCACCAGCACCAGCCCGCTGAGCACGGCCGCCCAGGAGCCGGTGCCGGGCGACGCGGCCGCGCTGTCCAGCACGCCGGTCAGCAGGGCCGCCCCATCCGCCCCCAGCACGCCTTCAATCTGCTCAACGACAAGCCCCCGAGCCTCCTCCGGTTGCCGCCCGTACAAAACGCCCGCCACAGCGACGGCCAGTACCACCAGCGGCGCCAACGAGAAGGTAGCGTAGTAGGCCAGCGCCGCGCCCAGACGCTCGGCTTTGTCGGCCATGAAGTCGCGGACAGTGGCCAGCAGCAGCTCCTTAACGGAAACGAGGGACATAGGGGGGCGCGTGGCAGGGGGAATCGTCGAGAGGCGGGCTGTGGGGCCTACTGCTCCCAGTCGGGCGCAAAGGCGGGGTTGACGAGGCGCTTACCCGCAGCCAGTGTGTGGATGGCGCGCATCTCCTCATCCGACAGGCTGAAGTCGAAGATATTAATGTTTTCCCTGCGGTGCTCCGCGGAGGAAGCCTTGGGGATAGCAGCCACCTGATCCTGCTGCACGAGCCAGCGGAGCGTCACCTGGACAGGCGTCTTACCGTGTCGCTCCCCGATCGCCTTCAGCCGGTCGCTGGCCAGGACCTCGCCCCGAGCGAGCGGCGTGTACGCCGTCAACAGCAAATCGTGCGACTGCGCCTGGGCCAGCAGCGCATCCTGGCTCAAAAAGGGATGATACTCCACCTGATTGCAGAAGATGGTGGTGTGGTCCAGGGCGCGCTGCAGCAGCGTGGGCGTGAAGTTACTGACGCCAATATGCCGGGTCTTCCCCTCGTCTTTCAGCGCGTCCAGCGCATCCAGCGTGGCTTCCAGTGGAGCAGCGTCTTCGTTCGGCCAGTGGATGAGCAGGAGGTCTACGTAGTCCATCTGTAGGTCGCGCAGGCTCTGCGCGGTGGTGCGGCGGGCTGTGTCAGGCTCCAGATGATCCACCCACACCTTGGTGGTCACAAACAGATCGTCCCGCGACACGTCGCTGGCAGCAATGGCAGCGCCCACTTCTGCTTCGTTCTGATAGGCCTGTGCGGTATCGATGTGGCGGTAGCCCATGGCCAGGGCATCCGCCACCGCCTCGCGGCAGGCGGTGCCGCGGAGCTGGTAGGTGCCAAAGCCAAGCGCGGGAATGGAGGTCTGCTGAATGGTGCGTTCAATCATGGGGCGGGACGCGATAGAGGAGGGAGGTGTTGGTGCCCAGGGCTGAGGGCGGGTGGAGGTACCGGGGTGCGAGCAGGGGGTGCCTGCGCCGCCAGTATCCTTACGAAGCCCGCAGCCGCTTGAGGTGCGTGGCGAAGGCCGCGTCGCCTTCCGCCACTTCAGCGCGGGGCAGGTCGCCGGCGGTCAGCGTGTCGTCGGGCTGAGCGCGCAGATGGGCGTAGAAGGCCTCGCCGGCAGCCGCAAGGGCCTGTGCATCGGAAGGGTCCGCAACCTTGGCCCAGCGGAAGAGCCAGTTCTCGGCCTCAGCAAACTGCCCAGCCCGCGTGTACTGCTCCACGAGCAGACGCCGGGTATCGGTGGGGAGGGCGTCGGCGGTGAGCTGCCGGGCGCGGCGGTCGATGCGGTCGGTGTTGCGGAGGGGGCGCCGCGCATGTTCGGCCCGATCGAGCTCCAGCCGCAGGGCCAGGCGCAGCGGATGGACGGCGTCGCCGCGGTCCTGCACTCGGCGGAGTTCGCCCAGGTGCAGCAGCAGGTCGCTGAGCGCCCGCGCCCGGTCGGCATGCGCGTCGCTGTCGAAGCGGAAGCGCTCGGCCAGGTGGCCGTACGTGTACGTGCGGAGGTCGTCGGCGCGGAGGTCGAAGTGAAGCTGCAGGGCCTCGTAGGCAACCGCCAGCGCCTCGTCCGGTTGTCCGTTGCGCCGGTGCATCAGCAGCTGCGCGATGGCCTGCGCGGCTTGCTGCACCTGGCGCATCAGCACGTCTTGGTGCATCATGGCGGAGCCGGGTCAGCGGGTGGCGGTCGATAGGCGGTGGTGCTGCAGCCGGACGGGCGCGCTACGCATCGTCGCGCTGCTCAGCAGCTTCCGGATCGGCCGACGCCTCGGCCGTGTCAGCCGTGCCGTTCGTCGGTTCCTTGGGCGGTTCCGTAGGCGCCTCTGCGGAC
>CAYFRR010000136.1:4981-7391 GCA_964345505.1 uncultured Rhodothermales bacterium | reverse complement strand
CATCGCGAGTTGATGAAGCGGGGGCACGGGTTTGCTTGGCACAAATGTGCTACGGCACTTCACGCAAGCGCCCATCTGCCGTAAACTTACGCACGAAGCGGAGCATGCCGCCCGGAGCTCTGGCGCTACTTTCCATCAACCGTAGGAGGGGATACAACCCTCCAGGATACGTCCCTGAATAGTGGATATTAGGGCAACCTGAACCAGGACTCATACACCGGTCGTCGGCTCGGTTGGCCACTAACGGACTAATCCGCCTGGTACGCAGCGCTTGAAAAGTTCAACTGAAGCGCTCCATGTGAGCGGCCACGATTTACACCGGAGCTTCCATCATGCCCCGCAGCAGGACCATTCACTCCGCCAGATGGATGGTCAGCCACGAGACGGCATCGGCAGGGTAGGCTGCGGGGAGCCGATGGCCGGCGTCGTAAAAGATCAGCTCTTTTGTAGGCGTCGGGAGGAGGTTGAATAGCGCTTCGGCCTCAGCCTCTGTGTAGTACGGGTCCTCCCGGCCCATCATCATGAGGAACGGGAGGTCGGTGATCCCGCCCGCGTAGGTCTGGGGCGCAATGGGCATGTCGCGAAGCTCAGGAAACGCACCTGCGGGCGTGACGCCGGTCGCCACCGCCTGTACGCGGGGCTCGACGGCCGAAAGCATGAAGGACATCATTCCACCCATGCTCAGTCCCAAGAGTCCGATCCGGTCGGTATCGATCGCTTCACGGGTTTCGAGGTAGTCCATCGCCCTCCGGTGCTCCCGCACCGACGGCACGATCATATCGCGGAGGTCGGCCCAGTGATTGGGAATACGGTAGTCGTTTTCAGCCGCTCGTTCGCCGTGGTAGCGGACGTCGAGCGCCATCACCGCGAAGCCCTCGGCAATCAGCCGATCCGTGACCGCGCGGCCCCGCGGCCAGCTGTCCTCCTCAAACCACCGCTCCTTCGAGCCATAGATGCCATCGATGAGGATAACGACGGGATACGCTTCTGCCTCGGTGGTTGGAATCGCGAGATAGGCCGGCACGCGGCTGTTCTCTACGCCGGTAAACACGATCTTTTCACGCGTGTAGGCGTCGGTCTCTATTTCCTCGACCATGGCGGCGCGTAGCGGGGCTTCATCGTTGTACCCTAAGAACTGGCTCACCGCCTCACGCTGCTCGTCGGTGGCCGGCTCGAGGGTGCCCTCTTGCGCATGGGCGATGGAGGAGCCGCTGAGGGCAAGCACCAGAAGGACGGTCGCAAAATAAGAGCTATGTGTACCGCGCGTGGCGCAGACGAAAGGCATGAGGGGACCTCGGGGGATTCTGGAAGGCGAACGTGGCGATGCCCGAGCAAGATAGCGCGGAAAGGGCCGGGTGTCCAGTGGCTGGAGAACGTCCGCGAACCTACCCCACGGATCTCCCCCCACCGCCCCTCAGTTGCAATCAGCGAAGGTACCTTCCCGCACCAGTCGCTCGCTTGCTATGGCCCGCCGCATCGTTCTTCGTCGCGACGATACGCCCGAGGGATCGGGCCAGTTGACGATCGACTACGCGGGCGAGCTAAACCCGCAGCAGGCCGCAGCGGCGACGGCGAAGGGCGGGCCGGTGCTGATTGTGGCGGGGGCGGGGACAGGCAAGACGCGCACGCTCGTCTACCGTGTGGCGTACCTCGTGGAAACGGGCGTGCGGCCGGAGCAAATCACGCTGCTGACGTTCACCCGCCGGGCTGCGCGGGAGATGCTGACGCGGGCCTCGGCGTTGCTCGACGGCCGCTGCCAGCGCGTCCGCGGTGGCACGTTTCATGCCTTCTGCCTGTCCATCCTCCGGCGCCACGCGCAGGCCATCGGCTTCAAGGAGCGCTTCACGATTCTGGACTCTGCGGATGCAGCCGACGTGGTCGACATCCTCCGCACCAACAGCGGCTATCACAAGGGCGAGAAACGCTTTCCGCGGAAGAAAACGCTCTACAATATGTTCTCGGCGGTGCGCAACCGCGATCAGCCGCTGGAGCAGGTGGTGGAGACGCAGTACCCGCAGTTTATCCCCTACATGGATGCGCTGCACGACCTCGCCACGCAGTACGACCGCTACAAGCGGCAGCACAGCCTGATGGACTTTGACGATCTGCTGCTGCGCACGCTGGAGCTGTTTCAGGCGCACGACGACATCCGGAAACAGGTGGCCACGCGCTGCCGGCATGTGCTGGTGGATGAGTACCAGGACACCAACCGGCTGCAGGCGGAGCTCGTGCGGTACTTCGGGTCGGTGCACGGCAACGTGACGGTGGTGGGGGACGACGCGCAGAGCATCTACCGCTTTCGCGGGGCCGACTTCCGCAACATCTTCGCCTTCCCCGAGCAGTTCAACAACACGCAGGTCCTGAAGCTGGAGGAAAACTACCGCTCCACGCAGGCCATCCTGGATCTGGC
>CAYFRR010000136.1:3365-4881 GCA_964345505.1 uncultured Rhodothermales bacterium | reverse complement strand
ATGAAGCTGAGCGAGGCCGCCCACATCAAGGATGTGCTGGCGCACCTGAAGGTGCTGGAGAACCCGGCCGATGCGGCCTCGTGGAACCGGGTGCTGCAGCTGCTCCACGGCATCGGGCCGAAGACGGCCGGCGATCTCATCGACTGGATCACGTCGGATGCCGAGGACCCCTTCACGCTGAAGGAGCGCTTCTACTCGGGGCGCTATGTGGAGGCGCTGAAGGAGCTCTTCAACCTGCTGCGCCGCCTCCGCACCGAGGAGCTGCCGCTGATCGCGCAGGTGGAGGCGATCGTGGATTACTACGAGCCCATCTGCAAGGACACCTACTACGAGGATTTCCCCAAGCGGCTGCAGGACCTGGAGCATTTTGTGGGGCTGGCGGAAAACGGGGGCAACCGCAGCGACTTCCTGTCATCGCTCGCCCTCGACCCGATCGAGCTCACGGCGATGGAGGCGGAGCCAACAGACGAAGACGAGCCACCGCTCATTCTGTCGACCATTCACTCCGCCAAGGGGCTGGAGTTTTCGAACGTGTTCATCATCCATGCGCTGGAGGGCGTCTTGCCGTCGGGCTACGCGCTGAAGGATCCGGAGGCCATCGACGAGGAGTTGCGGCTGCTCTACGTGGCGGTGACGCGGGCGGAGGATGACCTGTTCATCTCCTACCCGATGCTGCAGTACCGCCGCTATCAGGGCGAGCACATGGCGCGGCCGAGCCGCTTCATCGAAGAGGTGCCCGAGGACCTGCTGGAAACCGTCCGGCTGGTGGAGGAAGATGCCGCGGCGCTTCCGGAGGCGCCGTCGCAGGAGCAGTTGCCAGCCGCTACAGGCGATGGTGCCGCCGAGGAGGCCGATACGCCTGCCGAGCCGAGCGCACCAGACGCGCCGGTGGATCCCACAAAAGAGGTAGACGATCAACTGCCGTTTTAGCCTGTGCCTATGCCGCATCCCCACCCTTCCCCGCCGGTGCGCGGGCTCCGCATTGCCGAGGTCGGCGACGACGCCCGCGACGTTATCTTCCGCCTCAACCAGCGCATCTTCGACGAAGAGCGCGTCATCAACTCGTTTAACCGCAACGGGCTGCTGATGCTGATGGCGTATGTGGACGACGCTCCGGTCGGGTTCAAGATTGGCTATGAGCAGCAGCCGGGGGTGTTTTACAGCGCGAAGGGCGGCGTACTCCCGGAGGCCCGACGGCAAGGCATTGCGCGGGCGCTGCTGGAGGAGATGCTGCACGTAGCCCGGGAGCGAGGGTACCGGCGCTTTGTGTTCGACACGTTTCCCAACAAGCACCCGGGCATGACCATCCTGGCGCTGTCGATGGGCTTCTCGCTGGCGCGGGCGGACTACAACCATACGTACCAGGACTACCGGCTGCAGCTGGCGATGGAGTTGTAGCTGTAGCGGTGTCGTGTCCCTGTGTCTTACGGGGAACCGCGGCTATCGTGTACATGGGGGATCCCTCGATCGGAGTCGAGGGCAGGCTCTTCCTCCCGATGGTCGTCAGGATGACATG
>CAYFRR010000136.1:0-3265 GCA_964345505.1 uncultured Rhodothermales bacterium | reverse complement strand
GTCATCGGCATCACCTCGGTGACGGCTATGGCTACCGTCATCAATGGGATTGAGGAGCAGTTTGAGCAGGACATGGCCTCGCTGGGCGCGGACGTGCTGTATGTGGAGAAATGGCCGTGGGCGACCGGGCCGGGCTTTCAGTGGTGGAATTATGTGAACCGCCCGCGGATCTCAGCCGACCTGGCCGATGATATCCAGCAGCAGGCTCGCCTCGTCCGGGCTACGGTGCCTGTGGTAGACACGCGCACGTCCGTCCGGAGCGGGCAGGAATCTATGTCAGGCGTCCAGGTCAACGGCGTCACCGCCGCCTACCCGCGGGTGCACAGCGTAGACCTGCAGGCCGGGGCCTTCTTCAGCGAAATCGATGATCAGCGGGCCGGGCGCGTAGCGGTGCTGGGCGCTGACATTGCCGACAACTTGTTTCCCGTGCGCAACCCCATCGGGGCAGACTTCCGGCTTGGCGGCGAGCGGTTCCGTGTGATAGGCGTCTTTGAGCCGCAAGGGGGCGGGTTTGAGGGCGGCTCGCTCGACAACGAACTTATGATCCCGTTCGATACCTTTCGGGGGCAGTTCGGCACGCGTTGGCGCGACGTGTCGGTGCAGGTGCGCGTAGCCTCGCCGCAGATCATCACGGAAGCACGCGAAGAGATCACCGGGGTGGTGCGCACGGCCCGGAAAATCGATGCGATGGACGAAAACAATTTTGAGGTCAATGAGCAGGAAAGCCTCCGCGAGCAGCTGGCGCCCGTGCGGCTGGCCATCTACTCCATCGGAATCTTCCTGACGGCGCTGGCCCTGCTGGTAGGCGGTATTGGGGTGATGAACATCATGTTTGTATCCGTGAAGGAGCGCACCCGCGAAATCGGCATCCGCAAAGCCGTGGGGGCCCGCCGATCGACGATCCTGCTGCAGTTTTTGATCGAAGCCGTGATCGTGTGCCTCATGGGCGGGCTGCTGGGGGTGTTGCTCTCACTCCCCATTGCGTGGGCCGTCAGCTTTGTGCTGCCCGCGTCGCTGGGGCTGGGGGTCATCCTCATCGCCTTCGGGATCTGCGTGATGGTGGGGGTGGCCTTTGGACTGGCCCCGGCCTGGCAGGCCGCCAAAGCGCATCCGATCGAAGCCCTTCGGTACGAATAACCTTACTTGCTGCGTCCCATGTCTTTCCTTGAGACCTTCCGTTCGGCCCTGTCCTCGATGCGCAGCAATGCCACGCGCACGGTGCTCACCCTGCTGGGCATGATCATCGGGGTGTTTGCCATCATCGTGGCCGTCACCGCTGTGCAGGTCATCGACGTGTACTTCAAGGAGTCGCTGCAGGTGCTCGGGTCCTCGACGTTCTCGGTATCGAAGACGCCGGTGGTTAACATCGGTGGGCCGGGCGATCGGTCGCTCCGCAACCGCCCGGACCTCACGTATCAGCAGATTCAGCGCTTGCAGCGTAACCTGACCGTGCCGGTGGATGTCAGCCTGCGCGCGTTTATGGATCGAGGGGAAGTCCGGTACCAGGATCGCGAGACGGAGCCCAACATCCAGTTGAATGGCACCGATGAGCACTTCCTGGGGAATTATGGCTATGAGCTGGCGGAGGGCCGCTTTCTTACGTCAGAAGATGTGCAGTTTGCTCGGGCGTACGTGGTCCTTGGTTACGAAATCGCAGAGCTGCTTTTTCCCAACGAAACCCCGGTGGGCAAGCAGGTGCGCTTCGAGGGGAATCGCTACGAGGTGATTGGCGTGCTGGCCGAGCGCGGGAGCTTTCTCGGGTGGAGCCAGGACAACCTGATGCTGACGCCCGTCACCCGCGGGTTTGTCAACTACGGCCGGTCCAATCGCGACATCGGGATGGTCAGCATCCGCGTCCCGCAGGATGAGCTAATGCCGGTGGCGATGGACGAGACCATCGGGCAGATGCGGGCGATCCGGAAGGTGCCGCCCGAGGAGGCGAACAACTTTGAGGTCAGCACCAACGACTCGATGCGCAGCACGCTGGATTCATTTACAGCGACGCTGACCATCGGTGGGCTGTTGATCGGTGCAATCGCGCTTTTGGCCTCGGGCGTGGGCATCATGAACATCATGCTGGTGTCCGTCACCGAGCGCACGCGGGAGATCGGGGTGCGCAAAGCCGTGGGCGCGCGACGGCGCGACATCATGCGGCAGTTTCTCACCGAGGCGTTTTTGCTCTGTCAGTTCGGCGGCATCATCGGCATTCTACTGGGGGCCCTGGCGGGGAATGGTGTGGCCTTCTACTTCGGCATTAGCGCCGTCTTTCCGGTGTACTGGGCGGTGGTGGCCATTGTGATTGTGACGGCTATCGCCATGGGCTTCGGGGGCTATCCGGCCCTGAAGGCGTCCCGGCTGGACCCCATCGAGTCGCTCCGATTCGAGTAACCCCGCGCGGCTTCGGGAAGAAGGGGGAAAGAGGCGGGGGTCCGGTTGCAGGTGCGTGCGGCGCACCGTTTCTTAGCGGGCAGAACCCTGTCCTTCTCGCGATATGTACGCTTTTTGATGTCCTCTGCTACTGCTGCAAAAACCGCTGCCGCAGAGGCGGTGGTCTCGCTGGTTTCTGATGGGATGATCCTGGGTCTGGGCACGGGGTCCACCACCGCCCTCGCGCTGGAAGCCCTGGGCGCCCGCATCCGCTCAGAGGGGCTGTCCGTGACCGGCGTGCCTACGTCCTTTGCGGCGGAGCGCCTGGCCCGGCAGCACGGCATCCCGCTGACCACACTGGATGTGGCCGAGCGCCTGCACCTGGCGATGGACGGCGCCGACGAGGTGGACGATGCGTTTCGCCTCATCAAAGGGCGCGGCGCCGCGCATACGCGGGAGAAGATCGTGGCTGCACAGGCGGATCGCTTTGTGGTGCTGGTCGATCCCTCCAAGATGGTAGACACGCTGGGCACGCGGATGCCGCTGCCGGTAGAGGTGGTGCCCATGGCCGCCGGGCCGGTGGAGCGGGTGCTGCAGTCCCTCGGGGCAAAGCCGGTGCTGCGCATGGGCGAAAAGAAGGACGGCCCCGTCGTAACGGATCAGGGCTTCTGGGTGATCGATGCCCACTTCGATGCGATCAAGGATCCTGAGGCCGTCAACCGTACGCTCAACGACACGCCGGGCGTGCTGGACCACGGCCTGTTCCTGGGCCTGGCTACCGACGTGCTCATCGGCCAGCCGGATGGCAGCGTAGCGCACCGGACGGTGTAGGGGGCAAGCGCATTGCGGTTTCAGGTGCGGACTCTTCTCCGTCTAATCATCTTGCCCGTCATCCTGA
>CAYFRR010000135.1:0-7552 GCA_964345505.1 uncultured Rhodothermales bacterium | reverse complement strand
TGCTGCGTCCGGCTGTGCTGCGTCCGACGCAAAGCTGTGGTACGCGCGGATCGTGGCCACGCTTAGTGCAGAGAGCCGAGCATCAATGCAAGCCGGGGGCATTGCACTGGCCACCACGACCTCCACCGGCACGGTAAGACCGGCGCGCCGCAACGACTCGCGTACCACCCGTACCCACGTAGGCAGGTCGGCGTCTGGCGTCCGTAACGCTTTGGGGTCCCACGTCCACCGGCGATCATCGTTCGTATGCCGCAACCGCGCCTCCGCTTTTTCCGAGGCTTGCAACGCCACGGCCACCCCAAACGGCAGACTCATCAGTACCGCGTAGCCTTCCATATACGACGTATGACCGGCCAGGAGGCCCAGGCTTCCGTGCGCAAACGCTACATGGGCATCAGGCCCGCCGGCACGCTCGTCGTCCAACGCCTGGCGCGCCCAGGCCTTTACTTCGTCTGGTCCCGGCGCTGTGCTCCCCTCCATCTGCCGCAGTACGTCCTGGAAGGAGGCCGCGTAGGATTTGAGGGCAGGAGGAGAAGCCATAGAAGGGGAATCGATGATGCAGGCGGGCCATGAGCAAGACGGCGCGTGCAAACGCTGACCGCAAGACAGGGTTCGTTACGCCGAATCCTTGTTCGTCGTGCGCTGGTCTCCAGACAAAAACCCCGGCGGTAGCGCCTCTGATAGCTTCTCTCCCCCCACAACGCCAAAGTCGAGCGTGCGGATGGGGAAGGGAATCGTGATATCGTTAGCCTCAAACTGCGCTTTCAGACGCATGATAGCGTCGCTCTGAGCACGTAGGTAATCGGTTTGCTTGGCAAAGGGGACCCAGAACCGCACCACGAAGTCGATCGAGCTTCCTCCAAACCCATTATAGTATAGGTCGACAGCTTTCTCTTGGTCACGGAATTCGATGGCTTCGATGGTCTCAAGGGCAAGCTCCTTCGCTTTCTCAAGATCGTCTCCATAGGCGACCCCACAGGCCAAATCAATGCGCCGGCTGCCTGTACGCGAGAAGTTGATGAGGGGGGCCTGAAGCACCTCTTTGTTGGGGATGACGACAATCTGACCCTGAAACGTACGTAGATGTGTAGCGCGCAGGTTGACCTCTTCCACCATCCCTTCGTGCCCGTTGGATTCCACGATCTCGCCTTCCCGAAACGGCCGCCGGATGGCCAACAGCACGCCGGAGATAAAATTAGCAGCCACGTCCTGAAAGGCGAAGCCAAGAGCCAACCCGGCAATCCCAGCACCAGCCAACAGCGTAGCCACGACGGCGCCCAGCCCCACCACGCTGAGCGCTGCGAAGATCCCGATGGCTGCCACGACCCCTTTCGTCAGCGACACTGCCAGGTTATTCACGTTTTTGTACGTCGACACGCGCTGGACTGCTGCGCGCACAGCCCGCTGAGCCAGTCGGGAGGCGTATATCGTGAGTACCAGGATAACTGCTGCAATCAGAATGTTGGGCAGCAGGGCCACAAACTCAACGTACCAATCGGTGAGCTTGTCAACCAGCGTGGAGGTGGCCGTTTCTATCGCGGAGGCGGATTCTTGCATGAACGTGGGAACGCTAACCGTTAGTGGAGTGACCGTTCACAATCAAAGGGTACCCTTTGGAATCTACGGTCTCAAGCTTGTTGCCACACCTTTTGCAGCACCGTAACGTCAGTCGGCCCTGGACACGAGCTGGTCCCCCGGTGCGATGGGGTACCCATTCAGGAAATCCGGTGCGGCCATGCGGCGCTTGCCCTGTTGCTGCACTTCGGTGCACGCTACTGCCCCGGTCTCGCACGCAACGACCAGGGCGTCATCGGTGGACAGCACCTCCCCCGGCGCCCCGCTCCCGCTGCGTAGCTTAGAACGATAAACTTTGAGCTGCGTGTCCTCATGGTACGTCCACGCCCCAGGATACGGCGAGAGGCCGCGGATGAAATTGTGCACCGTCTCGGCAGGTGCCTCCCACGGGATGCCGCAGTCCTCCCGGTGGATTTTGGGCGCTGGGGTCGCCTTCGTATCATCTTGCGGCTGCGGGTCAGCGGTCCCGGCTTCGATACGCCGAACCGTTTCTACTACGGCATCAGCACCCAGGTGCATCATCCGATCGTGCACTTCGCCCGCCGTTTCATCGGGCCCGATGGCCATTCGTTTTTTGAGGATGACTTGGCCGGTATCGACTTGCGGCTCCAAAAAGAACGTAGTGACGCCCGTCTCCGCGGCCCCATCCATTACCGCCCGGTTGATAGGCGCGGCGCCGCGGTACCGCGGGAGTAGCGAACCGTGCAGGTTAAAGGCCCCAAGGCGGGCCTGCTGATACACAGCCGGCGGCAAGATCTTGAAGGCCACCACCACGATTACGTCCGGTTCAAGCGCCGCGACATCAGCGGCAAAGGCTTCACTTTTGACGGACTCAGGCTGCAGAATCGGATGCAGGTCGTGCTGCTGAGCCACCTTCTTGACCGCCGTTGGCGAGAGCTGCTGCCCCCGGCCCCGGGGCCGGTCGGGGGCCGTGGCCACGGCTATGGGAGGGTATCCCGCGTCGACGAGTTGATTGAGGGAGGGCACGGCAAACTCCGGCGTGCCCATAAAAAGAAGGCGCATGACGGAAGCGGTAGACGGTAAGATAAGAACGACAATCCGGCGACATTAGAACTGGTCGCCGAAGAGGGCTTCCACGAACGCGCGGCGATCAAAAATCTGGAGATCGTCGATCCCCTCCCCCACGCCGATGTACTTCACGGGGACCTTGAACTCGTTCGAAACGCCAATCACAATGCCCCCTTTCGCGGTGCCATCCAGCTTGGTCAGCACCAGTCCGGTGACATCCACCGCCTCCGTGAACACCTCTGCCTGCCGTATCGCGTTTTGCCCGGTGGACGCATCAAGCACCAGCAGCACCTCGTGCGGCGCATCGGGGATTTGCTTGCTCATCACCCGCTTCACCTTCGACAGTTCGTCCATAAGCCCCCGGCGCGTATGAAGGCGGCCAGCCGTATCGATGAGCACGACCTCAGCCTCGCGCGCTTTGGCAGCGGCCAGCGTGTCGAAGGCCACCGCGGCCGGATCCGACCCGTGCGACTGCTTGATGAGGTCAACCTCCGCCCGATCGGCCCAGATCTCCAGCTGCTCAATCGCCGCCGCCCGAAACGTGTCGCCCGCGCCCAACAGCACACTCCGCCCGGCCTGCTTGTAGCGATAGGCTATCTTTCCAATGCTTGTGGTTTTACCCACGCCATTGACCCCCACCACCATCACCACATGGGGCTTGTGCGGCAGGTCGGCATCAAAGTCAGCGGGCATCTCCGGCACCTCATCCAGCATCAGGTGCGTGATCTCCTCCCGGATAAGCTGGTTGAGCTCTTTGGTGGAGACGAACTGGTCGCGCGCTACCCGAGCCTCCACCCGGTCAATGATGTCAAGCGTCGTCTTGACGCCCACATCGCTCGTGACCAGCACCTCCTCCAACTGATCCAGCACGAGGTCGTCCACCTCGTCTTTGCCGCGCACCATCCGGTCGAGCTTGCCGAAAAAGCTCGACCGCGTCTTTTCAAGCCCTTCCTCCAGCTTTTCCTGGTCTTCGGGGGAGGGTTCATTGGTGCTGGGTTTAAATCGGTCGAAAAAGCCCATAACTATGGTGGGGGGGAGAAATCAACGGTGAGACAAACAGCGCCTCGCGGCTCACGAGGAGTGCGGGTGAACAGAGTCTGTAGAAGCTTCAGCGGTCGAGTCGTCCGGCGTGTGCGGCTGCGGCATATTGGCTACCATCGAACCGTCGTCTCCGTCGAGCTCGGCGTCCGTGAGGGTGCGAGTGGCAGCGCGCAGCGTGCGGGTAAACCGCACAACGTACAGCACCAGCGCGTACACCATCAGGACGGCGGTAACAATGAGGCATACCTCCAAGACCGGCGGGTCGGCCTCCAAAAGCGCCGCCAGTACGGTGATAGCGAGCGCCCCTACCGCGAACTTGCCCGTCCATATACTCATCAGAACACGCCCCGTACGGCGTGCTAACACTACCCCACCTGTTACAATGACGAGGTCACGGGCGATCACCACCAGCAAAAACCAGAGCGGAAGGGTGCCGCGCAGGACGAGGGCCAGCGTAACCACAGCTGCCGCGAACTTGTCGGCCATAGGATCGAGCACTTTACCCCATTCCGAGACCGACTTCGACCAGCGGGCCACCTTGCCATCCACCCAGTCCGACAGAATCGCCGCACCGGCCAGACCAAAGATCCACGTCTTCGACCCGTCGATAAAGATCAGGTATGCCAACGGGGGAACGAGCGCAAGCCGCAGTAGCGAGAGCGTATTGGGGATCGTCCAGAACTTCCCAAGATCGGGCACAAGCCGAGCCGACGAGGCGGAAGTGGACATACGCGCGGTGGATTTGTGAGGGATAGGTGGCACGACATCACGCAGGGGCCGAAGCGTAGGGGACGCAACCCATGGTCTGAAGTACGCGACCCTCAGGCGATAGTTTAAGATAGCCGCCGCCCGAGGTTGTGATAGCCCCCCTTGATGAACAGTTGGCTAAACCCATGTCACGCATTGATCGCGCGTTACAACAACGCGCTCCGCGCGGTGAGAGTGTTGCCCTGCCGCTGGCTCCCTGCCGCTACTGGCTATCACGCCTCCACGCCTCACGTCAGTTTTTACTGGCCTGCTTGAGCGTTTGCTTTTCCTCCGCGCTGAGGGCATCGTATCCCTCCTCGCTGATTTTGTCCAGAATGCGATCCACCTCCGCCTCAGATGCAACGGACGCGGGGGACGTAGTAGCCGACTTGGAGCGGCGCGAGCCTCGGGAGGCGCGGGACGAGCTGGACGTGCTGCTGCCAGTGTCCTTTGGATCGCCAATGGAGAACCACGACGTCGACCGACTGAAGAGCCCGCCATCGCTCGGCGGTTTTGGCGGCGCAGCGCGGCGGCGGGCTGTGCCGCCCAGCAGAACCCCCGCCCATGAGGACAGGTCGTAGCCATGCTGCTCGGCCCGGGCGAAGCCAAAGCCCGCCAAGACACCGCCCCAGTGCGCAGCCACAGCCGTGTTGCTGCCCGCAAGCGTTATCAGATCGAGGAACAGCAACCCGCCAATCAGCCATGACACCTTTACTGGCCCCAAGAGCAGTAGCCCGATGCGTTTGTCCGGGTAGAACGTCGCCACCGCTGTCATCACAGCGAAAACGGAGGCCGAAGCCCCATACACATAGTTAGACGCAAAAATAGACCCGGGAAAAAGGCCGGTGAACAGGATCATAAGCAACCCTCCACCAATGCCCCCCAGCAGGTACAGCGCCAGGAGATGCGGCGACCCATACATCTCTTCATGGTCGCGCCCCAGCCAGTACAGCAGGAGCATGTTGAATCCTATGTGGATGAGCCCACCCAGCCCAAGGCCCATGTGCACGAAATTATACGAGAGGATCGTCCACGGCCGAAAGATGAAGTCCAGCGGCGCGGGCCTGAGCGTCGCGTACTCCAACAGGAATCCCCGCACTGGGTCAATATGGGCTAATAGAATGGCCCATAGGAGATAAAAGACCACGTTAATGGTCAGCAGTACCCGCATGGCGCGCGGGAGGGCACGATACCAGATCAGAAAACGATTCACAGTGTGATAGCTTTTCCGCCGAAGAGATATACGGTCAGGTGTAGGTAAAACCCCCGGCCTTGGTTGTGGGTCTTACCGCGAACAAAACGTAAGGTTTATGCAGAACGAGGGCTTCTAACGTGTCGCAGCACTACAGCGCCAGGCCTTAGTAACGTAGCACCCGATCAGGCTTCAGGAAGGGCAGTTGGCCGCGCCAGTACGTAAGCATCAGCGCACCAAACGCCGCCCCACCAAGGTGGGCGAAGTGAGCCACCCCGCTTTGCGTGCCCGTTACGCCGTTGTAGAGCTCAAACACCACCAGCGCCCCTACCAGCCACTTGGCCTTTACGGGGGCCAAGAAGTAGAGGTAAATGGGCTGATTGGGAAACATCATGGCAAACGCGATCAGCACTCCATACACGCCTCCAGACGCCCCTACCGTCGGGATATTGCCACCCCAGATGACGCCCAGGTGAACCAGCGCGGCGCCAACCACACAGACGAAATAGAAAATGGTGAAGCGATTCGAGCCCCAGACGTTTTCCAGCTGCATCCCAAACATCCATAGGGCGAACATATTGAACAGAATGTGGCCGAAGCCCCCATGAAGAAACGCGTAGGTGACGAGCTGCCAGGGCCAGAAGCCCGGATTATCGGTGACGCCCCCGAAGATGCTCAGGGCTTGGTCCCCCCCAGCCGGTGGGAATAGCGCCATCAGGTTCAAGAAACCGGCCATGATATCGGCACTGGTCGCTACCGCCACATTCTGCGCCACAAAAATTAGGACGTTCAGAATAATAAGGTTCTTGATGACCGGCGGAAACACCGAGAACTGCGTGGGCGGCTGGTATGAGGAGCGAGGCATGCAATCGGACAAAGGTGGAGAAACAGGCGACACCGGCAGGTAAACTTGACCGGCTGGGGTGCCGATACTTGAAGTACCTCCCGGTGGGACCGCTGCTTATAGGAAGGGTAGCGGTTGATGGTTGCACGCCTCGCCGCCTCCACAGATACGTTTCTGGTTCGATAACTTCTGCATCATGCCTCGTCCACTCGCCCGCGTGACGCGCCTTCTGAG
Organism: uncultured Rhodothermales bacterium; assembly: GCA_964345505.1. Classification (GTDB taxonomy): domain Bacteria; phylum Bacteroidota; class Rhodothermia; order Rhodothermales; family Salinibacteraceae; genus Tc-Br11-B2g6-7. Next base: position 890 of record CAYFRR010000135.1, on the reverse strand, counting down.
CATCGCCGGAGGGCTTCTCCTTGCCGCTCTTCTGCTGGGTGCCCTTATCCTGAGCCTGCTTGTGGCCCGTGCACCGGTACCCGATCTCGAAGCGCTGCGTGCAGGAGCGTCGCCCTTGCTCGGGCAGGCCACTCGCATTTACACGGCTGACGGGGTCGAATTGGCCCGGTGGTTCGATGAGGATCGGGTTTGGGTCCCCCACACCGACATTGCGCCCGTGGTGCACGAGGCGCTGATCGCGGTAGAAGATCATCGCTTCTACACGCACCGCGGTGTGGACGTTACGCGCCTGATAGGCGCGGTGTACCACACCCTGCGCGGACAGCGGCAGGGCGGCTCCACGCTGGCGATGCAACTTTCCCGCAACCTCTATCCCTCCATTGCTGCCGCCCCGCTGTGGGACCGCAAGATGAAGGAGATGGTCACCGCGCTGGCCCTGGAGCGCACGTACACCAAACCCGAGATCCTGGAGCTATACCTGAACACGGTACCGTTTGGCTACCGGGCCTACGGTATTGAGGCAGCAGCACGTGTGTTCTTCGACGAATCGGCGGCCACCCTATCCACCCTGCAGGCCGCCACCCTCATCGCGGTGCTGCGGGGCCCGTCCTACTACAACCCCCGGCAGCATCCGGAGCGGACGCATGCGCGGCGGGCCCTCGTGCTGGACCGTATGGTGGCCACGGGTCGCCTCGATGCCGCAGAGCGCCCCTCATCGCGGGCGCCCTTACACCTGGCCGCCCCGCGAGACCGCAGCACCACTGCCCTTGCCCCCCATTTCCTCGACCGCGTCCGTGCTACCGTCGCGGAGTGGGCCGCCGCCGAGGGGCTCGACCCGGCCCGGGCCGGCCTGCGGGTCTACACCACACTGAACGCCTCGCTGCAGGAGA